>JAHRBI010000029.1 GCA_019084025.1 Burkholderiaceae bacterium DAT-1 | reverse complement strand
GCTTGACGTAATGACCCTTTACCGGGCGGCCACGCTTATCAGTTTCATGCTCCAGCCCATTTGTCAGCCCTTTAACTCCGTCGTCGGAAGCTTTCTTTCCCTCGTCAGCTCCACTGCTTGGGGCATCAGGTGAGTCCACCGCGTCATATCATACGCAAACGGCCAGACCCCAGATGCAGCAAGGCTTCCCGCACATCACGCAGACTGCAATATCCAGTTTAAAGAGCGAGACCCCCCAGAGGCG
>JAHRBI010000028.1 GCA_019084025.1 Burkholderiaceae bacterium DAT-1 | reverse complement strand
CTATCATCGGCGCAGCTTCGTTTCACGGTCCTGTTCGAAATGGGAAGGCGTGGGACCAAAGCGCTATTGCCGCCAGGCATAACTGGTTGTGAGTTGAGTTGTTCAACACACTGAATTGGTGTTTCTCGCTTAGAGAAACTGGAAGAAGTAAGCTTTGTTCAATACTTTGGATTGACGCTTCACACAACGAAGCATTTCTGGTTATAGGATCAAGCCGCACGGGCAATTAGTATCAGTTAGCTTAACGCATTACTGC
>JAHRBI010000027.1 GCA_019084025.1 Burkholderiaceae bacterium DAT-1 | reverse complement strand
TGCCCGTGCGGCTTGATCCTATAACCAGAAATGCTTCGTTGTGTGAAGCGTCAATCCAAAGTATTGAACAAAGCTTACTTCTTCCAGTTTCTCTAAAATGAGAAACACCAATTCAGTGTGTTGAACAGCTCAACGCACAACCAGTTATGCCTGGCGGCAATAGCGCTTTGGTCCCACGCCTTCCCATTTCGAACAGGACCGTGAAACGAAGCTGCGCCGATGATAGTGCGGGTTCCCGTGTGAACGTAGGTCACCGCCAGGC
>JAHRBI010000026.1 GCA_019084025.1 Burkholderiaceae bacterium DAT-1 | reverse complement strand
TTTGTGTTTTGCAATCAACCCAAATTTGATAAAACCAAGGAATTAACCACGATTTTATCGCATTGAATTTGTCTTACTTCTTCCATTTTTTTAAAGATCAAAGTACGAATTGACTTAAGAAGTCAAATAACAGCAAACTAAACGATTCGCTCTTATTTGATCTCTTAATTTTGATACAACCGATATCCACATTCTCACGATTATTTGTTTGAATGGTGGAGGTTGACGGGATCGAACCGACGACCCCCTGCTTGCAAAGCAGGTGCTCTCCCAGCTGAGCTAAACCCCCATAAGGATTCTATCGTTCGAGCCTTTACAAATTGCGCAAAGATT
>JAHRBI010000025.1 GCA_019084025.1 Burkholderiaceae bacterium DAT-1 | reverse complement strand
TTTGTGTTTTGCAATCAACCCAAATTTGATAAAACCAAGGAATTAACCACGATTTTATCGCATTGAATTTGTCTTACTTCTTCCATTTTTTTAAAGATCAAAGTACGAATTGACTTAAGAAGTCAAACAACAAACAATTTAATTAAATGCCCTTTTTATCGAACATCTTTATTAAATGATTTCTTGTTTGATCTCTTCAGTACTGATACAACCGATATCCACATTCTCACATTTAACCGTTTGAATGGTGGAGGTTGACGGGATCGAACCGACGACCCCCTGCTTGCAAAGCAGGTGCTCTCCCAGCTGAGCTAAACCCCCATAAGGATTCTATCGTTCGAGCCTTTACAAATTGCGCAAAGATT
>JAHRBI010000024.1 GCA_019084025.1 Burkholderiaceae bacterium DAT-1 | reverse complement strand
AAAAGGCATTACACGCCCTCGCCCACGAAGCCTGCGGCCGCTTTGATCTAAGCGCCGCCCGCATCATCCATCGCGTAGGCACGCTGATGCCCGGCGATCGCATTGTGCTGGTACTGGCTGCGGCTGCACATCGTCACGCAGCACTACAAGCCGTTGATTACATGATGGATCATCTTAAATCCACCGCGCCCTTCTGGAAGCGGGAAGACGGACCGGATGGCTCGCACTGGGTCGATGCACGACAATCCGATGCGGACGCCCTCGCCCGCTGGTCCTCCCAGCCGACAGAATCTTGATTACACCGAATACCGAGCATCTTCCTCATGAGTGAACTCACCCATTTCAACCCGCGCGGCGACGCGCACATGGTCGACATCGGCGACAAAGCCGCCACCCGCCGCCGCGCCGTGGCCTCCGGCCGCATTAATATGCAGCCCGCCACCCTCGCCCACCTTGCGCCCGAACAGAACAAGAAAGGCGATGTGCTCGCCGTTGCCCGTCTGGCAGGCATCATGGCCTCCAAGCGCACCT
>JAHRBI010000023.1 GCA_019084025.1 Burkholderiaceae bacterium DAT-1 | reverse complement strand
GGCACATCGGAAGGCTCGCTGTTTGGCAAAAAGCCGGAAGGCAGCAAGATCTTCGTGCACATGCCGAAATCGCGTAAACAGCCGGAGGACAGCCAGTCATGAGTCACTTCCGCGTGTTGTCTGCCCTGATGAGCTATCCCGATCAGGACCTGCTCGATGCCCTGCCCGCCATTGAAAGCTGGCAGCGCGAACACGGTGCCGAACTGGATCTGGCCCCTCTGTTTGCACACATGCATCTGCATGATCTGATCGGCCTGCAGGAATACTACGTCGCCACCTTCGACCGTACGCCTTCGCATTCACTGCATCTGTTCGAGCACGTGCACGGCGAAAGCCGTGACCGGGGATCGGCGATGGTGGATCTGATGGAGGAATACCGCAAGTTCGGTTTCGAGCCGGTGGAACCCGAACTGCCGGATTTCCTGCCGCTGTTTCTGGAATGTCTCGGCCACATCCCGCCAGAGGCCGCCCAGCCGCTGCTAGATGACGCCATTCATGTCATCCATGCCATTGGCGAGCGTCTGCAACGGTC
>JAHRBI010000022.1 GCA_019084025.1 Burkholderiaceae bacterium DAT-1 | reverse complement strand
CTGGCGTGGGGACACTGGCGATGATCTACCTGCTGTATATCTGGATTATTCTGCCCATCATGCATATGCAGCGCGGATTGGCACGCATGGCGGCCCACGAATTCAGCGCACGGCTGCCGGTCGAATCTAACGACGAATTCGGTGCACTTGCTCTGGGCTTTAATCACATGGCCGATGAATTGCAGGGACTGTATGGCGACCTCGAAGCACGGGTCGAACAAAAAACCAGAGAACTGGAGCTGCAAAACCGCGAGCTGACCACCCTCTACGACATGACCAGCTTCCTGAATCAGCCCTGCGATGTGGAATCCATGTGCAGAGGTTTTCTGAAGCGGGTGATGGAACGCTTTGATGCCGATGGCGGCAGCATCCGCACCCTCGACCCTTCCGGCGAGAAACTGCATATTGTGGTGTCCGAAGGCTTGCCGGTTGATCTGGAGGAGTCAGAACACTGCATGGATGTGCAGGCCTGTCTGTGCGGACAGGCTGTCGGGCAAGGCGTGGTGGTGATTCACGATTTCCGCAAAACCCAGCCCTCGCGTGAACTCGGCTGCGCCAAGGCCGGATTCCGCGCGCTAT
>JAHRBI010000021.1 GCA_019084025.1 Burkholderiaceae bacterium DAT-1 | reverse complement strand
ATAGCGCGCGGAATCCGGCCTTGGCGCAGCCGAGTTCACGCGAGGGCTGGGTTTTGCGGAAATCGTGAATCACCACCACGCCTTGCCCGACAGCCTGTCCGCACAGACAGGCCTGCACATCCATGCAATGTTCTGATTCCTCTAGATCAACCGGCAAGCCTTCGGACACCACAATATGCAGCTTCTCGCCGGAAGGATCGAGGGTGCGGATGCTGCCACCATCGGCATCAAAACGGTCCATGACTCGCTTCAAAAAGCCTCTGCACATGGATTCCACATCGCAGGGCTGATTCAGGAAGCTGGTCATGTCGTAGAGGGTGGTCAGCTCGCGGTTTTGCAGCTCCAGTTCTCTGGTTTTTTGTTCGACCCGTGCTTCAAGGTCGCCATACAGTCCCTGTAATTCATCTGCCATGTGATTAAAGCCCAGAGCAAGTGCACCGAATTCGTCGTTGGATTCGACCGGCAGCCGTGCGCTGAATTCGTGGGCCGCCATGCGTGCCAATCCGCGCTGCATATGCATGATGGGCAGAATAATCCAGATATACAGCAGGTAGATCATCGCCAGTGTCCCCACGCCAG
>JAHRBI010000020.1 GCA_019084025.1 Burkholderiaceae bacterium DAT-1 | reverse complement strand
TAGGTCGACCTCAATGCCGGTCTGCCGTGTAAAGCGCGAAATCGTGTCATGAATCGCGCCGCGCAGCTCACCCGGCCCCAGCTTGGAGCGGAAATTGGCCAGCAGTTCGCGCACGTCCTGATAGCTTTCCGTCACACCTGTCTGCAAGAGCGGGATGATCTCGCGGATATCGTCGAGTTTCCGTTTAGCCGTGGCCTGATCCAGCATCTGCACCTGCAGATTCAGGAAATTCAGCCCCTGCGCCAGACTGTCATGCAGGCCCTGGGCCACCAGATTGCGTTCTTCGGCAATGGCCAGTTGCTTGGCTTTGGCGCTCAGGCGGATATTTTCGATGGCGATGCCCAGATGCTGGCCGAGCACCTCCAGCAATTGCACTTCGGCAGGCGGCAGCGGGCCTTCGTGGCGGAAATGCAGCGAGAAGCTGCCCAGTACTTCGTGCTGGCTGACAATGCGGAAGGCAGATAGCGCGCGGAATCCGGCCTTGGCGCAGCCGAGTTCACGCGAGGGCTGGGTTTTGCGGAAATCGTGAATCACCACCACGCCTTGCCCGACAGCCTGTCCGCACAGACAGGCCTGCACATCCATGCA
>JAHRBI010000019.1 GCA_019084025.1 Burkholderiaceae bacterium DAT-1 | reverse complement strand
CATGCAGCATGCACACAAGGATACCCGGATGGCCTCGCTTAACTCACTGGACCCGGCAGAGCTGATGCCCTTGCCTGAAGTACCGGAGAGCTATGGTCCTCGCAATGAAGAGGATCGGGAGGTGTACGCCCTGATTCAGGAAGCTCTGGAGAGCGGCCCCGGAACGGTCTATGCCTCGGTTGCGGAGTTTGCGACCGAGTTTCGTGCGCGCCTGCGGAATCGTCGCCAACGCTGAGATGGTTCTGAAAATCGATCTCCTGCAGACTGCGAAGAAGGATGCCTTTGATGCGCAGGACTGGTATGACGATGCATCGCCCGGTCTGGGAGATGCCTTCACCGATGAATTCCTGAGTGCCCTGGATGTGCTGGCTGAACGGCCGGGTATAGGGTCACGTCGCTTTGCGTATCTGTACCCTGGTATGGATCTGCGCACCTGGTCTATGGACCGTTTCCCGTTTCGAATCTTTTACGCAGTACACGGTGATGTACTGCGCATCTATCGCGTGTGTCATCAATGGCGCAACGTGACCAAGAGCCTGCTGCGCCGGGCAAAGTAACCTCAGCCATCCCGACCGTAAACGTGCGCCGCCTTCTTTGGTGCTGACGCGGCACGCGCATAAGTCCGCCCCGAGGTGTCCCTACTAGGGACAGGTTGAGGTGATGGATCTATGCAGGCCAGAACAAGGTGTGGTGCGGCTGCCCAACGGATTGCAAATCCGTGTAGGCGGGTATCTGGGCTGGTACACTGTGCGGGCCAAAACCGCCTCTGGGGGGTCTCGCTCTTTAAACTGGATATTGCAGTCTGCGTGATGTGCGGGAAGCCTTGCTGCATCTGGGGTCTGGCCGTTTGCGTATGATATGACGCGGTGGACTCACCTGATGCCCCA
>JAHRBI010000018.1 GCA_019084025.1 Burkholderiaceae bacterium DAT-1 | reverse complement strand
AAGCTATCAGGACGTGCGCGAACTGCTGGCCAATTTCCGCTCCAAGCTGGGGCCGGGTGAGCTGCGCGGCGCGATTCATGACACGATTTCGCGCTTTACACGGCAGACCGGCATTGAGGTCGACCTAGGCTACAACGATCATGCCGGGCAACCGCTTCCGCCCGAACAGCAGCTGCAGATTGTCTTCATCGTGCAGGAAGCCCTGAGCAATATCCGCAAGCATGCCCACGCCAGCGAGGTGCGCGTTCGGATCGACAATGATCGCGACTTTAGGCTGGAGATTCTGGACAATGGCGACGGATTTGACTTACAGGAAGTGCAGCAGCGCGGCGAAGTGCATGTAGGGCTCAATATCATGCGCGAACGTGCTGCCAGCCTGCATGCCGGACTCACCATCGATTCATCACCCGGTCAGGGTACCCGCATCGCCCTGTCCTTGCAGCGAGATGAACGGCAGATTGCCTGACCCGACCATAAACGACCGGACACCATGACCACCACCATGCCGATACGTGTACTCCTGATTGACGACCATGCCTTGTTTCGTTCGGGCATCCGCTTATTGCTGCAACGGAACGAGGACTTTGAAGTCGTGGCCGAAGCCGCAGACGGCCACGAAGGCGTGAAGCGCGCCCACCAGCTTGCACCCGATGTGATTCTGCTTGATCTGAACATGCCGGGCCTGTCGGGACTGGAAACCCTGCACCTGCTTCAGCAGGAAGCCCCCGCCAGCGCCGTGGTGGTGCTCACCGTTTCGGAAGAAACCGACGAGCTGACCACCGCCCTGCAATCCGGTGCGCGCGGCTATCTGCTGAAAAATATCGATGCCGAGTTTCTGTTTGATAGCGTGCGCCGTGCAGCACGGGGCGAAGCCGTGATTGCGCCGGGCATGACATTGAAGCTGGTGCAGCAGGTGCAATCCCAGACCCCGCGTGCAGCCATTCCCATTCCGGCCGACACCCCGCCTGCCATCGATCAGGCTCATAAATCGCCAGACAAACTCACCGCACGCGAACGCGAAATTGCGGCGTTTCTGGCGCGTGGCGAAAGCAACAAGATGATCGCCCGCCACCTCGATCTGTCGGAAAGCACCGTAAAAATCCACGTGC
>JAHRBI010000017.1 GCA_019084025.1 Burkholderiaceae bacterium DAT-1 | reverse complement strand
AATACGCCTGGTTCAACAATGTGGAAACCAAGCCGGGTATCGGCTACCCCAAGCAATGGGAAAATCAGGAAAAATGGCAAGGCGGCTGGGTTCGCAAGGACGATGGCAAGCTGGAGCCACGTCAGGGTAGCAAGCTGAAGATTCTGTCGAATATGTTCGCCAATCCGAATCTGCCGGCCATTGACGACTACTACGAGCCCTTCACCTACGACTACGAGCGCCTGCAGAACGCGCCACTGTCGCAAACCCCGCCGACTGCTCGTCCGGTATCGGTGATTACCGGCAAGAAGATGGACAAGATCGAATGGGGCCCGAACTGGGAAGACGATCTGGGTGGCGAATTCTCGTCACGTGGTCGGGATGCCCTGTTTGAAGGCGTACAAAAGGAGATGTACTCGACCTTCGAAAACACCTTCATGATGTATCTGCCGCGCCTGTGCGAACACTGCCTGAATCCGACCTGCGTGGCATCCTGCCCGTCCGGCTCGGTGTACAAGCGCGAAGACGATGGCATTGTGCTGGTCGATCAGGACAAATGCCGTGGCTGGCGCATGTGTATTTCCGGCTGCCCCTACAAGAAGATCTACTTCAACTGGCAGACCGGCAAGGCCGAAAAATGTACCTTCTGCTTCCCGCGTATCGAGGCAGGTCAGCCAACGGTCTGTTCGGAAACCTGTGTGGGCCGCATCCGCTATCTGGGAGTGATGCTGTACGACGCCGACCAGATTGAAGCTGCCGCATCCACAGCGAACGAACAGGATCTCTACGAAGAACAGCTGAAATGCTTCCTCGATCCGCATTCGGAAGCGGTGATCGCCGAAGCGCGCAAGCAAGGTATTCCGGAATCCTGGCTGGATGCGGCCAAGAAGTCGCCCGTCTACAAGATGGCCTGTGAATGGAAGGTGGCTTTCCCGCTGCATCCGGAATACCGCACGCTGCCCATGGTGTGGTACATCCCGCCACTCTCGCCGATCCAGAGCGCCTCGCAATCGCGCCTGATGCCGCACAAATCGGTGGGTGACACCATTATTCCGGACGTGGCCAGCTTGCGGATTCCGGTGCGCTATCTCGCCAATCTGCTCACGGCAGGCAAGGAAAAACCGGTGCTGACGGCGCTGGAGCGGTTGATCGCCATGCGTGCCTTCAAGCGCGGCGAAACCGTGCACGGCAAGGGTGATCCGGCCCTGCTGAGCC
>JAHRBI010000016.1 GCA_019084025.1 Burkholderiaceae bacterium DAT-1 | reverse complement strand
AGGGCAAACTCACCTTGCATGGCTGGTATTTTGATCTTGATGCCGGTGCACTGCTGGGCTGGTCACCACGTGCTGACAGCTTCCTGCCGCTGGTGTGCCCGATTACCAGAGATCGCACATGAGTCTGATATCGCAATGAAAGTCCCCAGATGAAAGTGATGGGTATCACCGGCCGATCCGGTAGCGGTAAAACCACACTCATCGAACACCTGCTACCGCTGTGTAAAGCGCGGGGCCTGACGGTGAACGTGATCAAGCACAGCCATCACGATATCGAGCTGGAACCTGAAGGCAAGGATAGCCGCCGCTTCCGCTCGGCAGGGGCGAACGAAGTGATCATCTCCTCGCCGTACCGCTACGCTATCGTGCACGAATTGCGCCAGCAGCCCGAACCGGATGTACGCACCCTGATTGGCCGGCTGGCGCCTGCTGACCTCGTGCTGATCGAAGGCTTCAAGCAAAGCACCTTTCCGCGCATCGAGGTATACCGCCCCGAAACGGGCCTGCTGGCACTTTACCCCAACGACTCGGGTATGATTGCCGTGGCGAGTACGGCCATCATTCACGATCGCACATGCCTGCCACTTGATTCGCCAGAGGTAATTCTGGCCTTCATCCTCCAACACGCACAGGAATGGTCCCTCTCGCATGAGCATGGATGACGAGATATTTATCCCGCAGCGACGCATCTCGACCAAAATTGTCAGTGCCTCGCTGATTGCCCTGGTGATTGTCCTGATCACCATTGGCGGTACGCTGTGGCTGTCATGGCAGCTCGAAGGCGCGGGGGCGGCCATTAACGACACCGGTAGCCTGCGCATGCGAGCCACCCGCATCGGCTTGCTGCTGAAATCAGATCGGCCCGACCGAGAGAGCCTGGTGCGAATCAATGTTGCCTTGATGGATGAAACCTTGCAGCGCCTTGAAAAGGGCAACCCAGCCCGCCCGCTGTTTTTGCCGCACGAGCCTGCCATTCAGCGCGGATTTGCCAGTGTGAAATCCGACTGGTATCAGCATCTTCGCCCCGCCGCCACCAGCCTCGCCCCCTATGCCCAACGCGTCTCCGCCTATGATTTCGCGCTCGACCCCTTTGTGGCCGGTGCAGATGAACTGGTGCGCCTGATCGAACGCGACAACGCCACCAAAACCACGTGGCTGCGACTGTCACAGGCGGGTCTGGCGTTTCTCGCTGGCGTGGGGACACTGGCGATGATCTACCTGCTGTATATCTGGATTATTCTGCCCATCATGCATATGCAGCGCGGATTGGCACGCATGGCGGCCCACGAATTCAGCGCACGGCTGCCGGTCGAATC
>JAHRBI010000014.1 GCA_019084025.1 Burkholderiaceae bacterium DAT-1 | reverse complement strand
CGCTGGCCATCTTCCTGTTTGGCAGTCTGGTCCGCTTCGAGCGCGAGCAATACACCTGGAAAAGCGATAGCTCGCAGGTGCTGCATCGCGGCAATCTGCGACTGGGGAACAATCTGTTCCATATCGGAGTGATTGGCTTGTTCTTCGGGCATCTGGTGGGCTTGCTCACCCCGATCGCCATCTGGGATGCGCTGGGTGTCACCCATGGCTTCAAACAGATGATTGCCATGACGGCGGGCGGCATTTTTGGTACGACCGGCATGATCGGTCTCCTGATCCTGCTGCATCGCCGCCTCACCAATGCACGTCTGGCTGCGGTGACCAAGCCGATGGACAAAATCCTGCTGCTGTGGATTCTGGTCACGCTGGGTCTGGGTCTGAGCACCATTGTCGAATCCGCCGACCACCTCGATGGCCACATGATGACGCTGTTCATGGGTTGGGCGCAGCATATCCTCACCTTCCGGGGCGATGCGGCAACCTTGATCAGCGGCGCACCACTGATCTTCAAGCTGCATCTGTTTATGGGGCTGTCGCTGTTTGTGCTGTTCCCGTTTACACGATTGGTGCACGTGTGGAGCGGCTTTGGTTCGGTCACCTATCTGGCCCGCGCATGGCAGTTGGTTCGTCCACGGTGATGGCGTGATTGCACATGGATACACCGGGTTCAACTTGCGGATTAAATTAAATGACGAATGATTCAGCCCAAGAACTCCGGCGGGCGGCCACTCTCCGGCAAGGTATCCGGCGGGTGGCCGCCTGTGCGTTCACGGTCAATACGCTAGGCATAAACGCCATCCTGACCGCCAAACGCTATGGAGACCATGCACGCGGCTTTGGCATTATTTCATCCGAACTGCGGCATTTCAGCAAAGCCTTGCTGGTAGAGATGCAGGTGCTGACTGATCTGGGCATGCAACTCATCCGAGAAGAGTCGAATCTGCTCAAGCGGCACCGATGCATGGAATTACTGATTCGTACCGAGCAGGCTTCGCCGCACTCCGGACTGCAGGCCGTTATCCAGACCTTGAAATCAGATGATTCATTAAAAATGATCGAATTAAACAAGGTCAATAAACAAATGCATATAGCCCTCGGCAATGCTTTTGAAATTTGCCTGTTTGGTTCCGTTATTGCGCGATCGGCGCGCATCGAATCAGCTCACGCCAACACACAAGGCGATGCGCTGACTGATGCCGCCAATGATTTTGCCAAGCAAGTAGACAGCATTTTACTCAGCCTTGAGACCCTTAAACGTGCATTAAGGATAAACAAATGAAAAAGGCACACGTCATCGTTCAGGATGGAGACGCTGTCTGGTATGCCATTTCCAGAGATCCCGCGCGACCCGAGCACCTGATCGATACCAATGAATATCTTTGTCATGCCGGCAACGAGGCATTGCTGACCGATCCGGGCGGCATGGAAATCTTTCCGGCCGTATTTGGCGCCCTTGCAGAAGTCATTGATCCAATGAGCATTTCTGCCTTGTTTGCATCACATCAGGATCCGGATGTCATCAGCTCGCTATCGCTGTGGCTGAATTTTAATCCGGCCCTGCGCTGCCATGTCAGCGGACTCTGGAAAACCTTCATCCCGCACTTCGGCGGCAGGGAGCAGGATCTGATTGCCATTCCGGATCAGGGCCACACATTCCGTGTGGGAAACCACGCATTGCATGCCGTTCCAGCACACTATTTGCACTCGTCCGGCAACTTTCACCTATATGATCCACACTTGAAGTTACTCTTCAGCGGCGATATTGGAGCAGCACTGCTGCCGCAGGAATATCAAGAGCTCTATGTTCGAGACTTTGACCAACACATTCATTATGCCGAAGCGTTCCATCGCCGCTGGATGGGCTCCAATTCGGCCAAACTTGACTGGTGCGAACGTGCGGCCAAGATGGAAATCGATTTTCTTTGTCCTCAGCACGGTGCGATTTATCGCGGCGCCGATGTGATGCGTTTTATCAACTGGCTGGCTGATCTCAAGGTCGGCATTTGCTGAGATCGGCATGAAAAGCATGACAAATGTCCCCGGTGACTTTGAGCGCTTCATAAGCGGCTTCGAGCGCTTTCAGCACCAGTATTTCGAAGACATACCCGATCTCTATCGCGACCTGCGCGATGGACAGCATCCGGGCAAGCTGCTGATTGGCTGCTGCGATTCACGGGTCGACCCGGCCATGCTGCTGGGGTGCGATCCCGGCGATATCTTTACAGTGCGCAATGTCGCCAATCTGGTGCCCCCTTGCGCTACAGGTGACCATCATCACGGGGTATCGGCGGCGATACAGTTTGCTGTCGAACTGCTCGAAGTCGAGCGTATCATCGTGCTAGGCCACGCCCAATGCGGCGGCATTCGTGCGCTGATGGATGGCCGCTATTTCGGCCGCGAGGCGGGTGATTTTATCGGGCGCTGGGTCAACATTGCCGCGTACGCCCGCGATCAGGTCATTCAGGAAATGCCTGCAGCCAGCCCGCGAGAATGGCAGCGTGCCTGCGAACTCGCATCGATTCTGGTCTCGCTCAATAATCTGCGTTCGTTTCCCTGGGTGAAGGATCGCGTTGATAAGGGCAAACTCACCTTGCATGGCTGGTATTTTGATCTTGATGCCGGTGCACTGCTGGGCTGGTCACCACGTGCTGACAGCTTCCTGCCGCTGGTGTGCCCGATTACCAGAGATCGCACATGAGTCTG
>JAHRBI010000013.1 GCA_019084025.1 Burkholderiaceae bacterium DAT-1 | reverse complement strand
TTTGACTTCTTAAGTCAATTCGTACTTTGATCTTTAAAAAAATGGAAGAAGTAAGACAAATTCAATGCGATAAAATCGTGGTTAATTCCTTGGTTTTATCAAATTTGGGTTGATTGCAAAACACAAACTTGGCGGTAATGTCGTACCGCTAAGCGTGAAGCGAGATTCTCGGAAACGAAGCGTTTCCGGTTATAGGATCAAGCGACTAAGTGCATCTGGTGGATGCCTTGGCGATCACAGGCGATGAAGGACGCGCAAGCCTGCGAAAAGGTTCGGGGAGCTGGCAACGAAGCTTTGATCCGGACATGTCCGAATGGGGAAACCCACCCGCAAGGGTATCCTACGCTGAATACATAGGCGTATGGAGGCGAACTCGGCGAACTGAAACATCTAAGTAGCCGAAGGAAAAGAAATCAACCGAGATTCCCCTAGTAGTGGCGAGCGAACGGGGAAGAGCCTGCATGTGATAGTCGAAGTCTTAATAGAACGGAATGGAAAGTCCGGCCATAGTGGGTGATAGCCCCGTATATGAAAAGACATCGGTGGTACTAAGCATGCGACAAGTAGGGCGGGGCACGAGAAACCCTGTCTGAACATGGGGGGACCATCCTCCAAGGCTAAATACTCGTGATCGACCGATAGTGAACCAGTACCGTGAGGGAAAGGCGAAAAGAACCCCGGGAGGGGAGTGAAATAGAACCTGAAACCGGATGCATACAAACAGTGGGAGCCTGGAAACGGGTGACTGCGTACCTTTTGTATAATGGGTCAGCGACTTACGTTCAGTAGCGAGCTTAACCGAGTAGGGGAGGCGAAGGGAAACCGAGTCCGAATAGGGCGCCTAGTTGCTGGATGTAGACCCGAAACCAGATGATCTATCCATGGCCAGGATGAAGGTGCGGTAACACGCACTGGAGGTCCGAACCCACTAGTGTTGCAAAACTAGGGGATGAGCTGTGGATAGGGGTGAAAGGCTAAACAAATCTGGAGATAGCTGGTTCTCCTCGAAAACTATTTAGGTAGTGCCTCATGTATCACTTCCGGGGGTAAAGCACTGTTATGGCTAGGGGGTCATCGCGACTTACCAAACCATGGCAAACTCAGAATACCGGAAAGTGCGAGCATGGGAGACAGACGGTGGGTGCTAACGTCCATCGTCGAAAGGGAAACAACCCAGACCGCCGTCTAAGGTCCCAAATGATCAGTTAAGTGGAAAACGAGGTGGGAAGGCATAGACAGCCAGGATGTTGGCTTAGAAGCAGCCATCATTTAAAGAAAGCGTAATAGCTCACTGGTCGAGTCGTCCTGCGCGGAAGATGTAACGGGGCTCAAACTGATAACCGAAGACGCGGATATCCGTAAGGATATGGTAGAGGAGCGTTCTGTAAGCCTGCGAAGGTGTGGTGTGAACCATGCTGGAGGTATCAGAAGTGCGAATGCTGACATGAGTAGCGACAAACAGGGTGAAATTCCCTGTCACCGAAAACCCAAGGTTTCCTGCGCAACGTTCATCGGCGCAGGGTGAGTCGGCCCCTAAGGCGAGGCAGAAATGCGTAGTCGATGGGAAACGGGTTAATATTCCCGTACCTGTATGCAATGCGATGGGGGGACGGAGAAAGCTAGGCCAGCCGGGTGTTGGATGTCCCGGTTCAAGCATGTAGGCGTGTTTCGTAGGCAAATCCGCGAGACTAAGCTGAGGTGTGATAACGAGTGAGCTTGCTCACGAAGTGGTTGATGCTCTGCTTCCAGGAAAAGCCTCTAAGCTTCAGTTGCATATAGACCGTACCGCAAACCGACACAGGTGGGTAGGATGAGAATTCTAAGGTGCTTGAGAGAACTCGGGTGAAGGAACTCGGCAAATTGACACCGTAACTTCGGGAGAAGGTGTGCCCCGGTAGGTTGTAGGAGAACATCCGAAGGCCGATGGGGTTGCAGTGAAAAGGTGGCTGCGACTGTTTATTAAAAACACAGCACTCTGCAAACACGAAAGTGGACGTATAGGGTGTGACGCCTGCCCGGTGCTGGAAGATTAAATGATGGGGTGCAAGCTCTTGATTGAAGTCCCAGTAAACGGCGGCCGTAACTATAACGGTCCTAAGGTAGCGAAATTCCTTGTCGGGTAAGTTCCGACCCGCACGAATGGCGTAACGATGGCCACACTGTCTCCACCCGAGACTCAGCGAAGTTGAAATGTTTGTGAAGATGCAATCTCCCCGCTGCTAGACGGAAAGACCCCGTGAACCTTTACTGCAGCTTTGCATTGGACTTTGAAGTGGTTTGTGTAGGATAGCTGGGAGGCTTTGAAGTGTGGACGCTAGTTCGCATGGAGCCGTCGTTGAAATACCAGCCTGACCCCTTTGAGGTTCTAACCCAGGTCCGTAATCCGGATCGGGGACCGTGCATGGTAGGCAGTTTGACTGGGGCGGTCTCCTCCCAAAGTGTAACGGAGGAGCTCGAAGGTATCCTAGGTACGGTCGGAAATCGTACTGATAGTGCAATGGCAAAAGGATGCTTGACTGTGAGACTGACAAGTCGAACAGGTGCGAAAGCAGGACATAGTGATCCGGTGGTTCTGTATGGAAGGGCCATCGCTCAACGGATAAAAGGTACTCCGGGGATAACAGGCTGATTCCGCCCAAGAGTTCACATCGACGGCGGAGTTTGGCACCTCGATGTCGGCTCATCACATCCTGGGGCTGTAGCCGGTCCCAAGGGTATGGCTGTTCGCCATTTAAAGTGGTACGTGAGCTGGGTTTAAAACGTCGTGAGACAGTTTGGTCCCTATCTGCAGTGGGCGTTGGAAGTTTGAAGGGGGCTGCTCCTAGTACGAGAGGACCGGAGTGGACAGACCTCTGGTGTACCGGTTATGACGCCAGTCGTATCGCCGGGTAGCTAAGTCTGGAAGAGATAACCGCTGAAAGCATCTAAGCGGGAAACTTGCCTTAAGATGAGACTTCCCTAGGAACTTGATTCCTCTGAAGGGTCGTTCAAGACCAGGACGTTGATAGGTCAGGTGTGGAAGCGCAGTAATGCGTTAAGCTAACTGATACTAATTGCCCGTGCGGCTTGATCCTATAACCAGAAATGCTTCGTTGTGTGAAGCGTCAATCCAAAGTATTGAACAAAGCTTACTTCTTCCAGTTTCTCTAA
>JAHRBI010000012.1 GCA_019084025.1 Burkholderiaceae bacterium DAT-1 | reverse complement strand
AATACGCCTGGTTCAACAATGTGGAAACCAAGCCGGGTATCGGCTACCCCAAGCAATGGGAAAATCAGGAAAAATGGCAAGGCGGCTGGGTTCGCAAGGACGATGGCAAGCTGGAGCCACGTCAGGGCGGCAAGCTGAAGATTCTGTCGAATATGTTCGCCAATCCGAATCTGCCGGCCATTGACGACTACTACGAGCCCTTCACCTACGACTACGAGCGCCTGCAGAACGCGCCGCTGTCGCAAACCCCGCCGACTGCTCGTCCGGTATCGGTGATTACCGGCAAGAAGATGGACAAGATCGAATGGGGCCCGAACTGGGAAGACGATCTGGGTGGCGAATTCTCGTCACGTGGTCGGGATTCGCTGTTTGAAGGCGTACAGAAGGAGATGTACTCGACCTTCGAAAACACCTTCATGATGTACCTGCCACGGCTGTGCGAACACTGCCTGAATCCGACCTGCGTGGCATCCTGCCCGTCCGGCTCGGTGTACAAGCGTGAAGACGATGGCATTGTGCTGGTCGATCAGGACAAATGCCGTGGCTGGCGCATGTGTATTTCCGGCTGCCCCTACAAGAAGATCTACTTCAACTGGCAGACCGGCAAGGCCGAAAAATGTACTTTCTGCTTCCCGCGTATCGAGGCGGGTCAGCCAACGGTCTGTTCGGAAACCTGTGTGGGCCGCATCCGCTATCTGGGTGTGATGCTGTACGACGCCGACCAGATTGAAGCCGCCGCCTCCACGGCGAACGAACAGGATCTCTACGAAGAACAGCTGAAATGCTTCCTCGATCCGCATTCGGAAGCCGTGATTGCCGAAGCGCGCAAGCAAGGCATTCCAGAATCCTGGCTGGATGCGGCCAAGAAGTCGCCCGTCTACAAGATGGCCTGTGAATGGAAGGTGGCTTTCCCGCTGCATCCGGAATACCGCACGCTGCCGATGGTGTGGTACATCCCGCCACTGTCGCCCATCCAGAGCGCCTCGCAATCGCGCCTGATGCCGCATAAATCGGTTGGCGACACCATTATCCCAGACGTGGCCAGCTTGCGGATTCCGGTGCGCTACCTCGCCAATCTGCTCACGGCAGGCAAGGAAAAACCGGTGCTGACGGCGCTGGAGCGGTTGATCGCCATGCGTGCCTTCAAGCGCGGCGAAACCGTGCACGGCAAGGGTGATCCGGCCCTGCTGAGCCATGTCGGGCTGGATGCCGCCACCATCGAAGACATGTACCAGATCATGGCCATCGCCAATTACGAAGATCGCTTCGTGATTCCGACCAGCCACAAGGAAATGGTGGAAGACAGCTTTAACGAAAAAGGCGCGTGCGGCTTCACCTTCGGTAATGGCTGCTCGGGCGGCACATCGGAAGGCTCGCTGTTTGGCAAAAAGCCGGAAGGCAGCAAGATCTTCGTGCACATGCCGAAATCGCGTAAACAGCCGGAGGACAGCCAGTCATGAGTCACTTCCGCGTGTTGTCTGCCCTAATGAGCTATCCCGATCAGGATCTGCTCGATGCCCTGCCCGCCATTGAAAGCTGGCAGCGCGAACACGGTGCCGAACTGGATCTGGCCCCTCTGTTTGCACACATGCATCAGCATGATCTGATCGGCTTGCAGGAATACTACGTCGCCACCTTCGACCGTACGCCTTCGCATTCACTGCATCTGTTCGAGCACGTGCACGGCGAAAGCCGTGACCGGGGATCGGCGATGGTGGATTTGATGGAGGAATACCGCAAGTTCGGCTTCGAGCCGGTTGAAACCGAACTGCCGGATTTCCTGCCGCTGTTTCTGGAATGTCTCGGCCACATCCCGCCAGAGGCCGCCCAGCCGCTGCTAGATGACGCCATTCATGTCATCCATGCCATTGGCGAGCGTCTGCAACGGTCTGGCAACCCTTACGGCTGCCTGTTTGCCAGCCTGCGGGCACTGGCGCGTGTCGAGCCCAAACCGCTGACTGAACCGCCGATCCGCGATATGGACGAGATGCTGGAAACCTTCGGTCCGGGCGCAGATGGCAGCGAACCGTTGCTGAAGCCGGCGGATAGCCAGACGGTGAAATTCTGGCCTAAACAATCCATGCAGCATGGTCGAGCTTAAGGAGTAAGAAATGGATTATCTGCACCAATTTCTGTTCGGGATTTATCCCTACATTGCGCTGGCCATCTTCCTGTTTGGCAGTCTGGTCCGCTTCGAGCGCGAGCAATACACCTGGAAAAGCGATAGCTCGCAGGTGCTGCATCGCGGCAATCTGCGACTGGGGAACAATCTGTTCCATATCGGGGTGATTGGCTTGTTCTTCGGGCATCTGGTGGGCTTGCTCACCCCGATCGCCATCTGGGATGCGCTGGGTGTCACCCATGGCTTCAAGCAGATGATTGCCATGACGGCGGGGGGCATTTTTGGTACCACCGGCATGATCGGCCTCTTGATCCTGCTGCATCGTCGCCTCACCAATGCGCGTCTGGCTGCCGTGACCAAGCCGATGGACAAAATCCTGCTGCTGTGGATTCTGGTGACGCTGGGTCTGGGTCTGAGCACCATTGTCGAATCCGCCGACCACCTCGATGGCCACATGATGACGCTGTTCATGGGGTGGGCGCAGCATATCCTCACCTTCCGGGGCGATGCGGCAACCTTGATCACCGGCGCTCCGCTGATCTTCAAACTGCATCTGTTTATGGGGCTGTCGCTGTTCGTCCTGTTCCCGTTTACCCGACTGGTGCATGTATGGAGTGGCTTTGGTTCGGTCACCTATCTGGTGCGCGCATGGCAGCTGGTTCGTCCACGGTGATCGCCGCACAATAACAAGGGATGACGGTATTCATCCAACCTGCCAACAGCACCTTGCCACGCGTCCGTTCTTCGGCGCGTGGCAGCAACACGTTACATGCAACAGGACAACATCGTGCCCAGTACCCATGATCTAGAACGCTTTATTTCTGGATTCCAGCGCTTTCAGCACCAGTATTTCGAAGACATGCCCGATCTCTATCGCGACCTGCGCGATGGACAGCATCCGGGCACGCTGCTGATTGGCTGCTGCGATTCACGGGTCGACCCGGCCATGCTGCTGGGGTGTGATCCCGGCGATATCTTTACGGTGCGCAACGTCGCCAATCTGGTCCCCCCCTGCGCCACGGGCGACCATCATCACGGTGTATCGGCGGCGATACAGTTTGCTGTCGAACAACTCGAAGTCGAGCGCATCATTGTACTGGGCCATGCCCAGTGCGGCGGCATTCGGGCGCTGATGGATGGCCGCTATTCCGGCCGGTCGGCAGACGATTTTATCGGGCGCTGGGTGAATATTTCGGCAGATGCGCGCGATCAAGTGATACAGCAAATGCCCGCTGCCAGCCCGCGAGAACGGCAGCGTGCCTGCGAACTCGCTTCGATTCTGGTCTCGCTCAATAATCTGCGTTCGTTTCCCTGGGTGAAGGATCGCGTTGATCAGGGCAAACTCACCTTGCATGGCTGGTATTTTGATCTTGATGCCGGTGCACTGCTGGGCTGGTCACCACGTGCTGACAGCTTCCTGCCGCTGGTGTGCCCGATTACCAGAGATCGCACATGAGTCTG
>JAHRBI010000011.1 GCA_019084025.1 Burkholderiaceae bacterium DAT-1 | reverse complement strand
CCCTGACGTGGCTCCAGCTTGCCATCGTCCTTGCGAACCCAGCCGCCTTGCCATTTTTCCTGATTTTCCCATTGCTTGGGGTAGCCGATACCCGGCTTGGTTTCCACATTGTTGAACCAGGCGTATTCGACGCCATCGCGACTGGTCCAGACGTTTTTACAGGTGACCGAACAGGTGTGGCAGCCAATACACTTGTCGAGATTCAGCACCATGGCTACTTGTGCGCGGATTTTCATTTTGCTGCTCCTTCTTCAACGCGCGGCCCTTCCAGCCAGTCCACCTGCTTCATCTTGCGCAGGATCACGAATTCGTCCCGGTTCGAGCCGACGGTGCCGTAGTAGTTGAAACCATAAGCCTGCTGGGCATAGCCGCCGATCATGTGCGTGGGTTTCAGTACCGTGCGGGTGACCGAGTTATGGATGCCGCCGCGTTTGCCGCTGGTTTCCGCGCCTGGCACATTCACGATCTTTTCCTGTGCGTGGTACATCAGGCACATGCCCTTGGGCACGCGCTGGCTGACCACCACGCGCGCGGTGAGCGTGCCGTTGCTGTTGAACACTTCGACCCAGTCGTTGTCCACGATGCCCGCCTGTTTGGCTTCGGCTTCGGAAATCCACACGTGCGGCCCGCCACGGCTGAGTGTCAGCATGCGCAGGTTGTCGGAGTAGGTACTGTGGATGCCCCACTTCTGGTGCGGCGTAATCCAGTTCAGCACCAGCTCGTGATTGCCATTACCCACTTTGCCCAGCATCGGCTTGATCGTTTTGGTGTCGATGGCCGGCTTGTACACGCAGAAGCCTTCACCGAAATCCAGCATCCAGCGGTGATCCTGATAGAACTGCTGGCGGCCGGTGAGCGTGCGCCAGGGGATCAGCTCGTGCACATTGGTATAACCGGCGTTGTAGCTGACTTCTTCGCTTTCCAGACCACTCCAGGTCGGCGCAGAAATGATCTTGCGCGGCTGGGCCTGCACATCGCGGAAGCGGATCTTGTCGTGCTCGCGGCCAATCGCCAGATGCGTATGATCGCGGCCGGTGATCTTGGAGAGCGCCTCCCATGCCTTGACCGAGACGTGGCCATTGGTTTCCGGCGCAAACGTCAGAATCATTTCGGCGGCATCGATGGCGGTTTCCAGTTTCGGCCGACCCTGACTTACACCCGGCTCGCTTACCGTTTTGGTCAGACCCGCGATCTCATGCACTTCGTGCTTGGTGTCCCAGTTGATGCCCTTGCCGCCGTTGCCCAGCTTGTCGAGCAGCGGGCCGATGGAGGTGAATTTCTTGTAGACGTCAGCGTAATTGCGTTCTACCACCATCATGTTCGGCGCGGTCTTGCCCGGAATCAGGTCACACTCCCCGTGCTTCCAGTCCTTCGGTTCCAGCGGCTGACCAAGTTCACCCGGGGTATCGTGCATCAACGGTTGCAGCACCACATCCTTGCGGGTACCCAGTGCCGGGCCACCAATTTCGCTGAATCGCTTGGCAATCAGCTTGTAGATTTCCCAGTCGCTCTTGCTTTCCCACAGCGGTTGCACGGCTTCACTCAGCGGGTGAATGAAGGGGTGCATATCGGACGTATTCAGGTCGTCTTTTTCGTACCAAGTGGCAGTCGGCAAGACGATATCGCCATACAGACAGGTGGTGCTCATGCGGAAATCCAGCACGGTGAGCAGGTCCAGCTTGCCTTCGGCAGCTTCCTCTCGATACGTTACTTCGCTCGGGCGGATGGCTTCGCCCGGATCGTCAAACAAGGCGTTTTGCGTACCCAGCAGATACTTGAGGAAATACTCGTGCCCCTTGCCGCTGGAGCCCAGAATATTGGAGCGCCATACAAACATATTGCGCGGGAAATTCTTGGGATTATCCGGATCTTCGCAGCTCATGCGGATGTCGCCGGACTTCAGCTGTTGCGTCAGGTAGGCCGGTACGTCCATGCCCGCAGCGGCGGCTGCATCGCAGATATCCAGCGGATTGGTTTCCAGCTGTGGCGCTGAGGGTAGCCAGCCCATGCGTTCGGACTTGGCGTTGTAATCGATCATCGATAGCTTGCCGAGTTTGGATGCATCGGCTGTCGGTGCGAGAATTTCCTCGACATGCAGCTTCTCATGACGCCATTGGCTGGTGTGGGCATAGAAGAAGCTGGTGCCATTCATCTGGCGGGGTGGGCGCACCCAGTCGAGCGCGAAGGCCAGAGGCGCCCAACCGAATTGCGGGCGCAGCTTTTCCTGACCCACATAATGCGCCCAGCCGCCACCGCTTTGACCCACGCAGCCGCACATCATCAGCAGATTGATGATGCCGCGATAGGTCATATCCATGTGATACCAGTGGTTCAGTGCCGCACCCACAATCACCATGCTCTTGCCGTGGGTGTCATGTGCGTTCTGGGCAAATTCACGCGCCACCTGAATCACCAGATCGCGCTTCACGCCGGTATGTTTTTCCTGCCAGGCCGGGGTGTAGGGCACATCATCGTCGTACGAGGTGGCGACATTGCCGCCGCCCAGACCCTGATCCACGCCATAGTTGGCCAGTTGCAGATCATGTACCGTCGCGACGCGCGCGGTGCTGCCATCGGCAAGCGTGACAACCTTTACGGGGACGTTTCGGACCAGCAATTCATCGTGCTCGGCCCCGAAATAGCTAAAGCCCACGCCCACGACTTCATCGGCGCGATCCTTCAGTGTCAGCACCGGATCGATTTCACGTCCGCTGCCGCCATCTTTCTGTTCCAGATTCCAGCGTCCAACCTTGCCGGTGTTGGCTTTATCCTCACCCCAGCGGAAGCCCACCGAGCCATTCGGCGTAACCATATCGCCTGTGCTGGCATCAATGGCGACGGTTTTCCAGTCGGGATTGTTGGATTCGTAGAGATTGCCCGGCAGGTGCGATGCGCGCAGGAAATGGTCCGGCACCCAGCAGCCATTTTGCTGCTTCAGGGTCACCAGCATCGGCATGTCGGTGTATTGCTTCACGTAGGACGTGAAATAGTCGGATGGATGGTCGCGGTGGAATTCGCTCAGCACCACATGGCCCATCGCCAGTGCCAGTGCGGCATCTGTGCCTTGTTTCGGGGCCAGCCAGATATCGCCGAATTTCACCATTTCGCCGAAGTCGGATGAGACGGCGACCGTCTTGGTGCCCTTGTAGCGGACTTCGGTATAGAAGTGGGCATCCGGCGTACGTGTCATCGGCACGTTCGACCCCCACACCATCAGATAGGTGGAGTTGTACCAGTCGGCGGACTCGGGTACATCGGTCTGTTCACCCCAGATTTGCGGGCTGGCGGGCGGCAAATCGCAGTACCAGTCGTAAAAGCTCAGGCAGGCGCCACCAATCAGGCTCAGATAACGGGCGCCAGCGGCATAGCTCACCATCGACATCGCCGGAATGGGCGAGAAGCCGATCACGCGATCCGGGCCGTATTTTTTCACGGTATAGGCATTCGCCGCCGCGATCATTTCCGTGGCGGTATCCCAGTCGGCACGTACAAAGCCGCCCTGACCACGCACGCTCTTGTAGGCTTTGGCTTTGACCGGATCTTCGACGATGGATGTCCAGGCGGCAATCGGATCGAGCGTTTTGCGGGCCTCGCGCCACATGGCCATCAGGCGGCCGCGCATCATCGGGTATTTCACGCGCTGGGCAGAGTACACATACCAGCTATAGGATGCTCCGCGCGGACAGCCGCGTGGCTCATGATTAGGCAGATCCGGGCGGGTGCGCGGATAGTCGGTCTGCTGGGTTTCCCAGGTGATCAGGCCGTTTTTGACATACACCTTCCAGCTGCACGAGCCGGTACAGTTCACGCCGTGCGTGGAACGAACAATCTTGTCGTGGGACCAGCGGCTGCGGTAGCCGTTCTCCCACTTGCGGTCTTCATCGACAACAGCGCCATGACCATCGGCGAATGTGGATTTGACGCGCGAGAGGAACTTCAACCGGTCGAGAAAATGACTCATCTTGTATCTCCATGGCAGGCGCAAACGCGCCCCGTCTGATCCGCAGTGTGCGCGAGGCGACAACGGGCGACCATTGACCAAAGGAGGGGGAAAGATGATGCAGGCGGCGTAGTTCTTTAGG
>JAHRBI010000010.1 GCA_019084025.1 Burkholderiaceae bacterium DAT-1 | reverse complement strand
ACTCATCTTGTATCTCCATGGCAGGCGCAAACGCGCCCCGTCTGATCCGCAGTGTGCGCGAGGCGACAACGGGCGACCATTGACCAAAGGAGGGGGAAAGATGATGCAGGCGGCGTAGTTCTTTAGGGGGATGGGGTGTACTAGGGACAACCTTTGGTCTGGTCACAAACCAGTCCGGACTCAGCTGGATTACATTAGTCGTGATTCGTATCCGGACACCCCGCCATGAGTACATCCGCTTTCAGCACAGGCCTATCCGGCCTGAACAGCTACCAGAACGCGATGAATGTATCCGCGCACAACGTTGCCAATGCGCTCACCAGGGGGTTCAAGCCGCAGGAAGCGCAGTTCAGTGAAAGCAGCTCGGCGGGCAGTGGTTCGACCGTCAGTGTCAGACAGGGTCAGAGCGGGGCAGGGAGCTTGAGTCTGGGGAGTGGCACTGATCTGAATACCGAAATGGTGAATCAGCTGCAATACCGGAATGGGTACACAGCTTCCGCCAAAGCAGTCAAAGTCGCCAACCAGATGCTAGGCACGCTGATCAATACGCGGGCCTGACAGGTGTGCCGGCGGCCTCTGCCGGAGCGTCCGACCTACCCGCATCTTCCTGTCCCCAGGTATCCCATCCCTCTCCCCATAGCTCGATCGGGTGTTGCGTCCGGTCTGATCCATTGCCGCAGCGCAGGTCATCGGCGGAACAATATTTGTCGCAGCCCCAGCAAATGCGCTCGGGATGGGTGGGATGAATCGGGAATTTTTTGGCCATGATGCGTGTGGTGCCAAGCAGGATGGAGTGATTCTCGCGTAAAATCCCGCAGTTCGCCTTGTTATGAATCAAGAGCTTGGCAATGAAAAAAGCACCCGCTTACGCGAGTGCTTTCATTAGATCACCACAATCCATTAACACTGAATCTCAGCCTTCGGCCGTGCATAGAACCACCAGGTAATCAGCAGGCAGCTTACATAGAAGGCGATGAAGCATTGCAAGGCCGCATCCACCGCACCCGTGGCGCTGATTGATGCGCCGAAGCTCATCGGGATAAAGAAGCCGCCATAGGCACCAATCGCACCTGAGAAACCCAGTGCTGCAGCTGATTCCTTGCTGGCATCAGTCAGGGCCTGCTTCTCAGCCGCCGCGCCTTTACCGGCTGCATCCCGCTGACGTTCAGTCAGGAAAATCACCGGAATCATGCGGAAGGTCGAGCCATTACCGATACCCGTCAGCGCAAACAGCACGATGAACATGGCGAGGAAGTGCTGGAAGTCGCCACCCACGCCACCATGCGGCAGGTAGTGAATCACGCCCATCACTGCGCCAATCATCGCGATGAAGACCAGCAGTGTGACACGTGCACCGCCCAGCTTGTCGGATATCCAGCCACCAATCGGACGAGCCAGCGCACCGACCAGTGGCCCTAGGAAGGCGTACTGAGTGGGGTTGATGCCCGGGAATTGCGACTTGGTCAGCATGGCCAGACCAGCGGAGAAGCCGATAAAGGAACCAAAGGTACCGATATACAGCCAGCACATCAGCCAGTTGTGCTTGCGCTTGAAGATGATGGCCTGATCCGCGAAGGAAGCCTTGGCATCGGCAATATCATTCATGCCAAACCAGGCTGCAATCGATGCCGCAATAATGAACGGTACCCAGATAAAGCCGGCATTCTGCAGCCAGATCGACTTTTCGATGCCGTCCTTTACATAGGTATGGCCTTCGCCGCCCATCGTGCCAAACACTGCAGACGAAATCACCAGGGGCGCTACAAACTGCACCAGCGATACGCCCAGATTTCCGATACCGGCATTCAGACCCGTCGCCATGCCCTTCTTGGCCTTGGGGAAGAAGAAGCTGATATTGGACATCGACGAACTGAAGTTGCCGCCCCCCAGACCGCACAGCAGAGCCAGACCCAGCAGCGTGGGATAGGTGGTGCTCGGATCACGCAGGGCAAAGCCCATGCCAATGGCCGGAATCAGCAGCGATGCAGTCGAAATCGTCGTCCAGCGGCGTCCGCCAAATATCGGAATCAGGAAGGAATAGAAAATCCGCAAGGTTGCGCCAGACAGCGCGGGCAGGGCAGTGAGCCAGAACATCTCCCCCTTGGACAGCTGGAAGCCCGCCTTGTCCAGATTCACCACTACCACGCTCCACAGCATCCACACGCTGAACGACAGCATCAGCGCCGGGATGGAAATGGCCAGATTGCGCCAGGCCACGCGTTCACCCACCTTGCCCCAGAAGCCTTGATCTTCGGGTGTCCAGTGCTTGAGCAGGCGGATGTCTTCGATGGCTTGCTGTTCCTCGGCCACGATTTCCGGACGGAACTTGAACTGCATCCAGATCAGCGCTACCCATACGGTGCCATACAGCAGCATGAAGCAGGAGCTACGGATACCGGTCAGATCGACCAGTGCACCGAACATGATCGGCAGGATAAAGCCCGCCAGACCGCCAGCCAGACCCACCACACCGGAAACTGCGCCGATATTATCGGTGTAATCATCGGAAATGAACTTGAAGACCGATGCCTTGCCGATCGCCATGGCCACGCCCACCACAAACAGAATGGCCGTAAAGGCTACCGGGCCGAGGCCAATATGCAGGTTCACCGGACCCTTAACACCCTGAATGATCATGTCGGTTTGCGGATAGCTCAGGATAAAGAAGGCCACCCAGCACACCCACAGCACCCATTTGGTGGTTTTGTAGGCGCCAAATTTGTCCGAAATCCAGCCACCCAGTGCGCGCAATACGCCACCCGGCAGCGAGAAGGATGCGGCCAGCAAGGCAGCCAGTTGCATGGTGAAGCCGTATTCCTGCACGTAGTACTTGGTCATCCACAGCGCCAGACCCACATAGCCGCCAAACACCACGGAGTAGTACTGGCAATAGCGCAGCACCTTTGGGTCTTTCAGCAACCGCAATTGCTCGCCAAGCGATGCCTTCGATTTCACCTGATGCGCAGGGTTGGTCGCCGAAAACAGCCAGAACAGAATGGCGGTGATAAACAGGCCGATGGCATAGACCTTGGGTACCACTGTCCAGCTACCAGCCGACAGAATCAGCGCCGGGGCCACGAATTTATTCAGTGCCGAGCCACTATTGCCCGCACCAAAAATACCCATGGCCAGACCCTGATGCTGCTTGCTGAACCAGCGTGCGACATAGGGTGTCCCCACCGAAAATGATCCGCCAGACAAACCGGCCATCAGCCCCAGACAGAGGAACTGCCAGTATTCGGTGGCGTAGCTGATGAGCCAGACTGGCACAACGGCCAGCAGCATCAGCGAAAACAGCACAATGCGGCCGCCAAAGCGGTCGGTCCAGATGCCGAGCGGCACACGGATCAGCGAGCCGGACAGGACCGGCATGGCCGCCAGTATGCCGAACTCGGTTTCATTCAGGCCAAGCTGTTTCTTGATCGGAATCCCGATCACTGCGAACATCATCCACACTGCAAAACAGATCGTGAATGCCAGCGTACTCGATGCGAGTACGGATATCGATCTTCGATTGAAGTCGGGGTGACTCATAAACGACCTCCCGGGTTGAGATAAAACTAGACACCCTGAGGCTATGCCCATGAGGCCTGTACGGCTATTCGCCGGATGGCCCATCTGGCTACTGCATAAGGACTAGTTCGCACGAAGCCTGATACACGCAGGTGCATCAGATGACCTGATTTGTGCACTTCGCCACACCGCGCTTGACTCACGTCAATCATTCCAAAAATCCTGCCTGTACATCCGTTTCATAACAACATCTAGTAGTAGGATTCCTTCGTCAATACTAAATATGGTGGCGGAGATGACAAGTCAGGTTCAGAAGCGCAACGGAGAGCACGTCCGGTTCCAGCCAGAGAAAATCGCGCAGGCCATTGCGCGTGCGGGCACTGCAACGGGCGCCTTTAACGAAGATATTGCAGCGTCACTCGCTGAGACGGTTACCCACCGGTTGCGGAAAATTGACTGTCCTACCATCGACGTGTGTGAACATAATTTTGTAAGCAGCATATTTTATGTAGGTCATTGTATGTATTAGCATTTCATGCTGCATGCTTACACATTTTACTTTGACGATTTTTACATAAAAGTGTGGTCCGCACACCGTTTTGCGTAATTTTGTAAAGTTGCCACCTATGGACTATGTTGTAGATAGTTTCATTTAGGTGGAAAACAATGCCCACAAGAAATGGTCAACGGCTAAACGCCCATGAGTTAAGCGTTCTTGACTGGAAGTATCCTGATGAAGGGGCTTTGCCCGAAGGCCCCGTAAGAGATGGCTACTTTGCACGTAAAAAGGCCATCACGCTCTACTTACAAGGAGCAATAGAAAGCGAAGTCAAGAAACAAACCGGCCTTGGACTCTCACAGACGAGACGATTGATCAAAGAGCGTTGCCTGCAGGT
This sequence comes from Burkholderiaceae bacterium DAT-1, assembly GCA_019084025.1. NCBI lineage: Bacteria > Pseudomonadati > Pseudomonadota > Betaproteobacteria > Burkholderiales > Burkholderiaceae > Burkholderiaceae bacterium DAT-1. The sequence continues at coordinate 22,471 of JAHRBI010000010.1, read as the reverse complement.
TCATATGGATGGGGAAGTATGGGGTTGGCGAGCCCTGGTTCCGTGGGAGCGGATCAATTCCTATCAACGGAAACACAAAATTGACATTGATAAGTTCGGCCAGGGAGCTGTCGGAGTCTTTAATACGGTACTAAACCAGCATCCTGAATTACGCGAAAATTTCACCAAACGCATTCTGGCAGTTGGCTCGCGGAATCGACTATCCGTCTACCCACGGAATAAGCAAAGCCATTGGAAATGGTTCCTTGGGGAACTGCGGGCGCGTGGCTACGAAGCCGAAAACAAGTGGCCTTTCAATACGAAAAATATGGGCTACGTTTCAGTCTGCCGATTTGTCAAATCCGTCTTGGCCGAAAATCCTGAATCAGCGGCATTTGTCGTTGGCGGACCCGATAACAAAAAGAAGATGTTGTCGGGAGATGGAACAAACAGGCCAGTCAATTTTATGTTTCAGCGAGTGGAAATGGACGCGCATAAAATCGATGGCCGCTTTAGTGTAATGATCCCGCAGCCTACCGGTGGATATGTTCAAAAAATTGTCCATCGATTGTGGGTAGTTGTAATACTGGAGGTTATGTCGCGCGCTGTACTGGGCTACCACTTAAGCATGCGCAAAGAAGTCTCTAAGGTGGACGTTCTGCGAGCCTTAAAAATGGCACTCACTAAGTACAAGCGGATGCCAATAACATTTGGAGAAAACGCCTATTACCCTAAGGCGAACTTACCATCAGCCGCTTCTGAAAAATTTATTGGCGCGTGTTGGGATGAAACTAGTGTTGATGGATCTTTGGCCGAAACTTGTAAACATGTTAGGCAAGTATTGAAAGAGGTGGTCGGATCGGACTTACTTGAACCTGAGAATAGTTTCGCTATGCGAAGGAGTAAAGACGACCGTCCATTTATCGAGACCTTCTTTCGTACGCTTGGGCAACGTGGCTTCCAAAGGCTACCAAACACCACTGGCGCAAAGCCGACGGATAAGGGGGGGCGTGATCCAGACGAGATTGCACTCACCAGTCAATTCCAACTCGAATATGCGTCAGAATTACTGGCAGTCCTGATTGCCAATTACAATGCCACTCCTCATTCCAGTCTTGGTGGCCGCTCGCCGCTTGATTATCTGGAATTCCGCATGTTGTATCCGGAGCGCTCTCTCCGTTACGCTGATTCGAATTCGGTAAGTGATATGGTGAGCTTCCGCAAGCTGTGCCTCGTCCATGGTGGGTATGCGCAGGGCAGAAGGCCATTTGTCTACTTTGCGCATGGGAGATATACAAGTGACATTCTCGGTCAACGTCATGATCTTGTTGGTAAAAAAATTTGGGTAATCAACCATATTGAAGATGACGTGCGGATTGTTCGTGCATCCACGGAAGGTGGGCAACCGCTTGGTGTTTTGCAGGTTAGCTCCCCTTGGAATCGGTTACCTCATAGCCTTGAGGTACGGAACTCCGTTGCATCATGTATCAATAGCGGTAAATTGAAAGTCGTTTCCGGCCAGGATGCGATTGAGGCATTTATTGATTATAGTGAAAGGCAAAAGGGTAAAAAATTGCCGGTCCACCCTGCCTACCTCGAAGCACGAAGAATCCTGATTGCCATAGCAGAAGAGAGAGAAGGGCGATCCATGATTGAAATAGCCAATGAGCGCCAAACCCACGAGACCACGCTGGCAAATACTGATAGGGTTCAGGAGATTCCTGCTACCCGCTCTACAAATTCACACGAATCCAGTCGTTCGCTACCCGCGCCACGCAAGGCCGCCAACAACTAAGAGATCATGAGAGTCATTCGTCCCTCCCATATCAGCCCCGAGCATCCTATTGCTACTCAGGAGTATGCAGTTTTTACTCCGCCGATCAATGAGTTGATCGAAACTTTCGGTAACTGGATTAACCGTATGGAGTCAGGCGGATATACATCCGGACCTTCTCGCTTTGGCAAAACTCGAGGGGTTAAATGGTATGTGCGCTCCGCGCTCGAGGAGCGTTTCAACGCCTCAATCCCCCTCGTTATCTGGGTAAGAAGGCCTGACATGCATGTGAGTGAAGCCGAATTCTGGAAAGACCTCTTGCTAGCGTCAAAATTTCAGTTCATTGACCCGATGAAGATTACGAATAAACGTGCTGGGTTAAGAGAGCTATTTCGAAACCGGATGGTTTCTCTGGCAAAAACAGCAAATAGCAACTATATCGTGCTGTTAATCGACGAGGCACAGGATGTCACATTACGCGAGTGGCAATGGCTACTAGGATTGCAAAACATTCTTGATTTAGATGGATATAGACTGAGTGTATTCTCAATTGGGACACATCAGATTGGCTACCAGCACGACTATCTGGCTAAAACCGGAAATGCTCATATTGCAGCTAGATTCTTTCTATTATACTCACGTTTTCATGGGCTACGCAGCCTTGATGAGCTACGATTTGTGCTTGAAGGATATGACCAGGAGTCAGAATGGCCCGCTGGCTCAGGCAAATCCTATCTTCATTACTTTGCCCCAGGTCAATTTATGGCAGGCCACCGCCTTTCAGCATGTGCTGATGTGCTTTGGCAAGCACTGAATGATCTCCTTCCACTAGAATTCAAGCGCTTTTATGAAAAAAGATCGCTTGAAATTGAAATTCCGATGAAGCATGTTGCGCAGGCAGTCGAGGAAGTACTTTGGCGTTTAGCTGAAGGAGGGGAGTGGGAAGTCGTTACGAATTATGATTCTTGGGTGGATATCATCAGAGCAACAGGATTCTCTGGACACATTGAGGCTATCACGCGCGTCACTTGAAAGAGTAGGGAAAAGATTTGAAGGCTGAAAAATCCCCCATAAATCCGTCTCGACGCAGTCGGAGTGGGATGCGTATCGCCCAACAAAGTACTCATGTTGATCGACTTACCGAAGTGAATTGGTGGCCGGGCAAATTGCGCTACTACGAGTCACCTTTATCCCTTGCCGCAAGTTTCTGCGCGCTCAATGGCATCAGTTTGAAGGAATATGAGAGTTACATGGGCTACACGGTTGGCAACGAATCCCTGCTCGATCGGGATGCCCTTTACCGTATTGCTTCGCTGCTCAATGAAGATATTACTATAATAGAAAGCATTTTCATTTCATCAGTTCAACATGAAGATAATAGTATTAATACCTTTCCCTATGAAAAGAGAAATTCAGACACGGTCAGGTATTGCCCCCAATGTGCTGAATTTGGCTTCCACAGTCATTTGCATGAACTGAGTTGGCTTAAGCTCTGCCCGTTGCATCTTCGATCACTAAAAAGTACTTATGCAGGCAATAAAAGTAGTTCCATTGCTTCTAGAAGGGTGGATGCGCTAACGCGATTGATGTTGTCACATTGTAGGTCGTGGCCGCGATCCGAGCAAGTGGATTCATTTATTTCTCACTCAAGAGAAAACGTACATCTGCGCTTACTAGTGGAGTGGAGGCGGAATGCTAACGATGAAATGACTAAGTTTTCACGAGGAGAAATCTGGAGTGGCGACTTTTATAAAATTTTTGATGAGCGTACGAATAAAGATCACATAGGACGCCTCAGAAAGCTAGAACCGATGCCAGAACTGATTGAGCCACTATTTGTCACCTTGGGTGAAAACTATAAATTGGAGATGCGCCATTTTCCAGGTAATGTTCGAGACGAATTACATCGATTGAGTCCGCATACACCGTTCTGGATGATTTTTAACTTTTATAAAGAGGTCAGTTTACGTTCTATTCATCCACCATCTTATATGATAAAGCTCCGTGCCGTGCAAAGTCATCTAAGGGAGAGGCATGGAGTGTGCCGATGCAGTTGGAGAAGGGAGAGGGCAGGTTGGAGCTATCATTGGCTAAGGGTCGATCCTGAGCGATTGAGGTGTTTACAATTGCCATGTCCTTATGACGTGGCACTGGAATTTTTAGAGCATGAATGGGGAAATTCATACGACATTTTATCAATACGAAATGCGGAGAAAAGAAATATCGCTTTTATTCAACAAGCGAAGGAAATGCACGACGCAGATTTGATAGACTATACACCTGAAGCAAACGTTTCTCCAGAAGGATATCTTCATATATTCCAGCAGGCTTGGAGATGCTGTGAATGGAAGAAAACTTCAGTCTTAACCGACTTGATGAATACTACCGCCGAATTCGAAATTGATTCGGCGCTTTTTAAAGTAATTCAATGGCTCGATAAAATTGAAATTGGTGCGCATCCAAGTGAAATTTACAATTCTAACAAGTGTGTATACTTGAAAGAAACGGAGCAGGAATTAGTTTTGATTAAATGGACGTCTGCTGATGGTTAAAATATAGCCCGATTATTCCATCTGCAGGAGCGAGTGTGTTTTACTTCCGGCACTTAGGTTGAAAGGCTTTTCTGAAATAGAATTTTGTTGATGCATCAGGTTTGGAATGGGGAAGTAAATAAAGCGAGAATTTGTTCTCTGAACTGGGAGGACATTGAAATGTAATACTTATCAGACAAAGGTCGTTTCACCCCTCCACTTTGAAAATCCTTTTGCGCCGATGTGTATTCTAGGAAACCTGACAAGGCGACATTTTCTATGTCGGGATTCAGATTCAGTACTTGCTTGCGTTCAGTTGGATATGTCAATGACACTTTCTGGACAATGCATTGCCCCGGAATATCTACAGCAATCTGATTCGCCATCTCAACTAAGGTAGGCTCAGCAAATGTATAAAGCCAACCTTCACCTGTGCAAATGCGTGTATTTCTCAGAATTCTCCCAAGTACCTGCCGATAATGTAGTTCTGTCTTAATCGGGCTCAAATGGCAACAAACTTGTAATCGTGGAATATCCGTACCTTCACAAACCATTCCGATAGAAACAATCCATTGGGTTGATGATCGCCTAAACTCGTTGATTGTGCGTCTGGAATCAGCGTTCTGGTAACTGACTAAGCACGCCGTTTGACCAAAATCGCTCATGAGCATATTCATGATAAGGGTGGCGTGTCTGACAGACGCTGCCACAATAAGCCCACCTGCATTTTTGTGATGCGTTCGGATCGCTTGTAGTTTTAAGATCGCTGACTCAAGCATGTACCGAATCGCATCTCGATTCCGAATCACCATCTGATAGGAATGTCCCTTTTCCTGAAGCAGTTCGGCAAACGACGCGTAGGTATGTTCAGGCTCATCCGGAGATTTGACGGAAATGTGGGTATTATCGATCAAGACAATTTTAGGCACACGACACACAGCATCTCGAATAGCATCTTTTAACCCATAGATATAATCACACCGGATATTTCCCTCCGTATCTGAGTAGCGTGCTAATGTTATGGGCGTTCGATCAGATCTCCACGGTGTTCCCGTCAAAGCCAAAGTGAATTGAGCACGGCTTTGAATGTGACTGAGTATCTCCTGCCCCCAAGCATTGGCAAGCTCCAGTTGCGATCCAGAGCAATGATGAATCTCATCAAATACAGCCAATACGCGGAATTGTCTGAAAATCTGCCAGAATTCCGGCCCAAAATTGAGCATGGACTGATAGGTATATGCTCCGCCACTTGAACCAATCAGGCCATCAAAACGACGCCCAAGTACCTCGGTGAATGTAGCTTGCAGACCTTCTACCACAGCGAGAGATGGTGCGAAACAAAGAATGAAGTCAATTTCACCTTGATCAAGAAGTTTTTTGGCCAAAACCGCCGACATTCGTGACTTCCCTGAACCAGGCGTTGCTAGGCAAAGAAAGTCACGTCGGATCTTGTAAGTTTCTAGCGCAAGTGCAACACATTCAGATTGCCAGCGGCGCAATTGCATCAGGATGCGTGTCTCAAACTGGTTTCGAGAACTGTTTCAAGTGCACGAATCTGACCAAGTAGCTTAGAGCTTTTTTCACGCGCCTTCATATACAGAGGTTCGATTTGTGATTCCAGCGTCGGGAATTGCTCGTACAAACGCAGGTATTCTTCGCTTTCACCAATTGATGACAGCATATCAACTCGGTAATGCCGGACCCTTTCCTCGAGATGCAGAGCAATCTCCTTTTTCTCCCCTGCCGCCTTGGGTCGAGATCTATCCACGGCACCGCTTTGTGCAAGCCTCCCACGTCCACGCACCTTTTGGAAAAGGGCGGTCTTGAACAATTCTGACTTCGAGAAACGTGCATAACTTCCTTTAACCTTGGACCGGATTAGTAGGCCTTGGCGAGTTAGTTGCTGAACCAGCTTGTATGCACTTCTACGTGCCTCTCCTGGAGTAGCCCCCTGAATCTCGGCTTTTTTAAGAGCAGCATCTCGAAGTTCGACTACGGTGAAGGAATCCAGTCCATCTTCAATCAGGATCTCGAAATAGGGGGTGGGCAAGCGCCAGGAAGAATCTGCGTTCATGTATGGGGTCGTTAGGTGACCACAGCTTGTGATCACGGTTTTTAGGGGTTGCGGATTATAATCCGTGGCCACGGAGTGGGCAACAAAGAGATATTCCTTGTCTTTGACGAGACAAGAAATGAATGACCTCGCCCGAAAGTTTGGCGGCATCATGCGCCAGCACCGTGTCCAAAAAGGAATTTCGCAGGATGAACTTGCACTCATGACTGACATAGATCGCAGCTATGTCGGCCGCATTGAACGAGGTGAAGTCAATATAACCTTGGAAAAGGTTTATCGGCTTGCAAGAGCATTGGAATGCAATGTGAGTGATTTACTGCCCTAATCACATTGATGCGGAAGCAGGTCACAAAGCGGACATCATTTCCGTCGAAACGGAATCACACTGGTCTGCTTTTGGGGAGCTGGTATGTTGTCTGCAATTACAGGAGGCAAGGAGGTAAGCCCCCTCTCAAACCGATCTTGTAAATTTTGGCCAGATATATCCACATAGTGCAACGCAGATCGCATGTCTTTCCATCCCACGTACTCCATTAACTCTCTGATATCCCAGCCATTGGCATCAGCCCAGCTTGCAAAACCCCGTCGTAGTGAATGACTTGAAAATGTCTCCACATCATCAGTGCCGGTAGCCTCGAGGAGTTCTCGTATCAACGGAATAATGCTTGTCGATGAAAGCTCCTTCTCAGATATGTGTCCCCAGCGATTGATAGACCTGAAAACTGGCCCTTTGCTCAGAGCCGACAATTTTATCCAATCCCCCAACGCCGAAACCGGGCACAGCCGAGATAGCGCCGGACATCGAAAGGTCCGCCCCACAGCCTCTCGATCTCCCTTGCTACTTGGAATGAAACAGGTCAGTCCTCGGCTAGGATCAAGTGTCAAGTTTTCCAGACGCAGGTTAATAAGCTCATCAGAGCGAAAGCCTCGCCAAAACCCAAGCAAGACAATGGCTCGGTTACGCGTGTGACGTAACAGCGTTTGACGGTCCCCTATTGCATTGGCTTCGCCAATGGACTCGCTCAGGTATTGATCAAGTGTATTCAGTACGTCAATCTGGATCGGCTTAGCCTGTTTTTCTTGTGCAGGGTGTTCTCTGCGAATGCCCTTGAGAACCTGTCTCACCAAATTTGATTTAGTTGGATCCGGAAACCCCTGAGATCGGTGCCAATGCGAGAGCGCTGCGAGACGGTGACGCAGTGTGTGGTGAGATAAGGTGTGAGCGTGGTCGGCTAGGTAACGTGCAATTGATTCGCTTGATGCGGGAAGCAGTCCACCCCAGGCAACTTCAAAATGCCGTAAGGCCCCCTGATAGCTACGCCGTGTATTAGCTCGCTCAGCTGCTTCGAGATAACGATCAATGCGATTCATGCGCATATTTAGCAGAATCACGTAGTTCAGTGCAACTAAATAAAATTCTACGCACTCCATTGATTGTTTAAACAATGCGAGCACTGATGACCGAAGCGGACTCCAGGGTATGATTTTCAACGTGCAGAGAGCCTGTAACCTGTACTCATGCCATTCGAAATGAATCTTCGCTGTCAAGGATCAAGTCGGTTTTTTGCATGCAATTAATCGCTTCGGTCGTGGTGATATCGTACCTCTGAAATTTGTTTTGCCGATCTCGGGCGCGAGGCCGACGAGACATGGTTTCTCGGCGCCTTTGAGCGCATGGGCTTAATTGCATCCCGTCTCGAACTAGTTCTTCAGCTGTATATAGTTTGGCACCTCATGGTTGGATAATGAGGCCTGAACTGATGTCTGATCACTGTGGTTTCTATGTACACTCCAACAGCAATGTTCGATTCGTTTGGCAGGCACATCCATTACCTGCGCGTATCGGTCACCGATCGATGTGATCTGCGCTGTACGTATTGTTTGCCAAAGGATTTCAAAGATTACGAAGAACCGGCCCACTGGTTGAGCCCGGATGAAATGGTGCGCTTGGTGTCCCTGTTTGTCCGCCTCGGGGTGAGCAAGGTGCGTCTCACCGGGGGCGAGCCTTTATTGCGCCGGGGAGTGGAACGTATTGCCGCCGGCATCTCGGCCATTGAGGGGTTGAAGGATTTGTCGCTTTCCACCAATGGCACGCTGTTAGGCAAGATGGCTGCGCCCATGAAGGCTGCAGGTGTGGCCCGCTTGAATGTCAGCCTGGATTCACTTGATCCGGATTGCTTTGCACGCGTCACGGGGCGCGATTGTCTCGACAAGGTGCTGGTTGGTCTGGATGCCGCGCGCGAAGCTGGATTCAGTCCGATCAAGCTCAATATGGTGGTGATGCCGGATGTGAATGTCGATGATGTCGAGGCACTGATGGACTATGCGCTCAGACACGGCTTCATCCTGCGCCTGATTGAACCGATGCCGATGGGCCGTACGGGGCAAGCGACGCGCTCAATGGACTTGACACAATTTGCAGCAGGGATGGCTTCACGGTTTGATTTGATTCCTGAAATCATGGGACATGGTGCGGGTCCGGCAAGGTATTGGAAGAGTGTAGACGGCCAGTCTAGCTTTGGCGTGATCACGCCCATGTCCCAGCATTTTTGCGCGGCCTGCAATCGAGTGCGCCTGGGGGTGGATGGATGCCTGTATCTTTGCCTCGGGCAGAACGATCAGGTTCCACTTGGATCTCTCCTACGAGCCGGTGCCACGGATAATGAGCTGATCCAAGCAATTTTACGGGGTATCGCAATCAAACCGGAGCGACATCATTTCAATGAGGCACCTGCACAAATGGTGCGCTTCATGTCGCAAACCGGAGGTTGAAAGGAATGGATGATGAGAGTTCAGTTGCTGTTTTTTGCCAAATTCCGCGATCAGCTCGGAATCGATTCAACCGAGTGCGAATTGCCTTTCAGTGAAGGCACTATAGCTGATCTGATTACATACCTTACTACGCTTGGTCCGAGTTGGGCCGAAACATTAGGTGGTAGACAGATTTACCGCGTAGCCCAGAATCAAGAAATGGCAAATTTCAACATGCCGTTGCGTGAAGGGGCGGAGATCGCAATTTTTCCTCCCGTGACAGGCGGGTGAGGAGCATGCCATGAAAGCTGAGTCCGGGTTTGCAAAACGCTTGTGGCAGGTGCCTCATCGCATGGGATTCTTGTTTGGTGTCATATCGCTGGTGATGTTGGCTGGATGGTGGGCGATTGTATTGATGACGGCGGCTACACCTGTGGTGCCAGCCGTTCTGGCCCACGGGGTGTTGATGCCTATTGGCTGCTTTCCGCTCTTCATGCTGGGATTTCTGTTTACAGCAGGCCCGCGCTGGCTAGCCATTAATCATACACCGCCTCACGGCCCGATCATGACGGGTTTCCTTGTAGGGTTGATGGTTGCGCTGGGTGGCTTGCATGCTGAGCGGTCTGTGATACTCGCCGGTTTTCTGGTGATGATTCTGGCTTGGGCTGGTGCCACGCTGGCATGGATACGCTGCATCTTGTTGAGCAGTTTACAAGATCGTGCCCATGCATGGCGGCTGGCGGTGGCGATGAGCGTGGGCTTCATCTCCATGACAGCAGCGGCCATGTGGGCACGCAGTGGCGATACAACCATCTGGCTACTCACACGCAATCTCTCCATGTGGGGTTTTTTGCTGCCTGTCTTTCTCATCGTCTCACACCGGATGATTCCCTTCTTTACTCAGTCTGCACTGGCTTCATCCAGTGTGCTCTGGCGGCCCATGCGCTTGCTGGATGCATGGCTGCTGGCCTGCCTTGGCCGCATCCTGACCAGCAGCTTGCAGCTAAATGGCCTGACTGCGATCATTGATGGTGCTCTGGCTATATCCTTCGCGTTTACCTCGTGGCGATGGGGCATTGTTGCAAGCCTGAAAGTACGCCTCTTAGCCATGCTGCATCTCTCTTTTGCGTGGTTGGCACCAGCCTGTGGCTTGCAGCTTCTGGTTGATTTGGGCTGTGCCCCCGCCTCAGCTCCCATTCATGCACTGGCAACTGGTCTGTTTGTGACTATGCTAGTTGGGTTTGTCACCCGCGTGACCTATGGTCACGGCGGTAGATCGCTGCAGGTGGATGGCGTTACTTGGTGGATATATTGCGGTCTACATTTACTGGCTGCGCTCAGAGTTGGCCTAGCGCTGATGACCTCAGCTGGATCGGCACTTCATATGGTTGTAGTCGCCTGGGTGATATTGCTGCTGTTTTGGGCCGCGCGAATGGTACCAATCTACCTTCACCCCCGTCTTGACGGCAAACCCGGTTAGGCTCAGCCATGGAACGAATTGCGGATATTGAAGCGCTGCTGTCGCAACAGCCCATTTTCCGGTCGCTGGAGCAGGATCAGATTGTCCGGCTGGCGCAACGGTGCAGGCGCGTGCGGGTGCAGAAGCATCGGCATGTATTCCGTCAGGGAGAGTCTGCTGAAGGGATATATGTGCTGGCAGTAGGGCAGGTGGTGCTGACCATTCCATCTTCCAGCCAGGCACAGGAGAAGGTGGTGGAATTCTTCGGTCCGGGGCGAACCTTTGGTGAGGCCTTCATGTTTCTGGATCGACCCTATATGGTGGATGCACAGGCGCTCGAAGACTCCATGCTACTGCTTGTGGAAAAGCAAGCCATTTTTGATACGCTGGATGACGATCCAATGTTTGCCCGGCGAATGCTGGCAGGGCTGTCGGTTCGCCTACATACCTTGATGCAGGATATCGCCACCGTGAATTTGCAAAATTCCATGCAGCGCGTAGCGGCCTTCCTGTTGGCACAGCCACGCGAGGATGGCAAAACCGCTTTTGCCTGCAACAAGAATCTGATTGCCTCCAAGCTCGGCATCACGCCAGAAACGTTCTCACGGGTGCTGAATCAACTGAGTAACAAGGGTCTGATCACCGTGAATGGCCGGGATGTGGACATCCACGATGTTGAGGCCATTCAGCAGGTAGTGTTTGCTTTGGAATGAGACTGTCGCTTCAGTCGAATGAACATCCCCACCGCCTGGCTCAATTGCCTGAACAGCCAGAGCTGTGAAGCGGCAATGGTCAAGGCAGATAATGTCTTTAATCCTTCAATCCAAACTGGCAGGGCCAGGATCGTGATCACGCCAACCATGAGCACATAGCCCTGCGCGCGCTGTGCCCCCGGTTTGATCAAGGTTTGCATGGCGGGGATGCGCTGTCCGGGCGGCAGCAAGCGGCGCAAATGCAAAAACACCAGAAAGGGTATGATTTTCCCCAGCATGGCATTGACGGGTACAAGCGCGCCACCCAATAGAATCAAGGTTCCGGTCCACCACGGGGTAAGTGGATGATCAGGAAATATTGCATTCAAAAGCGCTGCGCCAAGCCATGCGTGTGCCGCGAACAACCATAAGGGCCATGCGGGATCGCGTTTGCGCCGGGACTTCCAGATAGCGGTCAGACAGATTAGCGAGATGACTGTTACCACACTCGCCAGTCCAATATGCAAGGTATGTGCCCAGCCTGTCAGAGGGCACGCGATCAGCATGATGGACAGCAACAGTGGTATCCAGATGATCATGGGTACGATGCGTCTGGCGCGCTCCGGCCACATGGGTGTTTGCCAGAACATCGGTAAAACAGTCGCGCTGACACCAAGCAACAAAGTGCCCAGCCAGCCAAGCAGCGCCCATCCGGCGTGCACATCAATCCATTCGAGCCGCATGGGCAGCGGATGACCTGACAGAGCCGCAGCCATGGCGATACCCGCGATCAGGGTAATTGCGATAGGCCAGGTCATATGCCTGAATACGAAGGTAGTCAGGTTGACCGGATGGATGCGCCTGCCCGCGATGAAGTAAGCAAGACTGGCGAGCAGCAAGCCTGATGCACCGAGTCCCCCCAGCTGAAATGCAGAGGCTGACCCTTGCAAAAAGCCGACAGCCAGGGCCGATGCCGTGATCCAGCATAAGGGGCCGATGCAGGGGGCAATCCAGCGCATGAGTGGCACGCCCTGACCGCCCACAACAGGGAATAGTTGCAGCAGGGCGCCCAGCATGACCGGCATGAGCACTGCAATCGCCATCACATGCACCAATGCAAGACTCAACGGCGCAAAGCGATCGGGTAGTCCAGTGGCTGGACCAAACATGAGAAGCAGGCACCAGGCTACTGCGGCAAGCGGCGCGGGCAGCATGCAGCCCAATATCAAGGCGGGCGCAGGTGCCAGCTCAAATGAGAGTACCGGTGTTTTCACGAGGCTTCCAGCGCAAGCGGCAACCATGTGGCCAATTGAGGCAGGCATTGCTCGCATAAGGGATACAGGACGTTTTCCTCTTTGACATTGTGCTGCTGAAGCAAGATGAACAAAGTATCCAGTTCTGCAGACAACACATCAACACCCTCAGCAATGGCTGCTTTGCAGGTATCAATCTGCTGCCGGATGGCTTCGTGTTCTGCACGCATCACCGATGTCGGGCCGCAATGCGAGCCAATCACCGCTTCAAGTGCCGGGAATAACCGTGTTTCCTCTTCGTTGAAATGATTCAAGATTTCGGCCTCCATGGTGTTGACGAGTGTCACCGCCTCATCCGATGTAAGGCGTGAACCCAGCTGTTCGATGTGTTCAATCGTTTGATTACCAGTGATGTGCTGCTGCTTGAGGGTATCGATATAGGCGGCCATGTTTGTTTCCTGATGAGGGTATGGCTGAGTATCAACTCAAATAAAATGTAATGCCTTGACGCAGGATAATTACATGTTTATTTGTGCGCATGTTTATAATGCGGGAGTGTATAGCGAGGGAAAATAAATGGATTATTTGATGATTCGAACTGTGCATGTAACGTGTGCCTGCACCAGCATTGCACTTTTTATGTTAAGAGTCGGTTTGACGCTGGCAGGGAAAGAATGGCGAGGAAATCTGTGGCTCAAGGTTTTACCGCATATTAACGACACCCTCCTATTGAGCGCAGCTCTGTATCTTGCTTTCGCAAGCCATCAGTATCCCTTTCATTCCGGCTGGCTGACAGCCAAGCTCTGTGCCGTGCTGATGTATATCCTGCTGGGCAAGCAAGCCCTGAAAGCCAAGCAACCCCGGATGCGCGCCATGCTCTTCAGTCTGGGGGCGCTGATGTCTGTTGCGTATATTGTGTCTGTTGCGCTCACTCGTTCACCTACTCCATTCCTTTGATGAACGGACTAGTTCGAATGCACTAATTATATCTGGCTATGTTTTAAGGTAATTGAATAAAACAATTGCCTGATTGGCTAGAATAAATCCAGAATTGATATTCATCATTTGCATCCGAATTAAGCGGCTTGAATGATATTGAGTGATGACTTTCTCTCTCATAATGCATGTGCATATTCGCACTGCTCAAAAAGGGAGATGGTGAATGAAATCCACTCGATCAATTTGGAGATGGCTGGCACTGGTGTGTGTCCTGTCGTTCTCCGTGCTGCTCTATATGGGGCGGGAAATCTGGCTGTCCGCGCCGCCCATTCCGGATAAGGTTGTCTCGTCAGATGGGAAGGTCCTTTACACCGGCGTCCAGATTCAGCACGGGCAACAGGTCTGGCTGGCTGCCGGCGGCCAGCAGATTGGTACGGTCTGGGGGCATGGCAGCTATGTTGCCCCGGACTGGAGTGCAGACTGGCTGCATCGTGAAGCGATTGCCTATCGCGATGAACTCGCCCGCAATCAGTATCACGGCGAATTCGAATCGCTGACCGCTGAAGAGCAGGCCGTTGTCAGTAGCCTGCTGGTCGAGGGAATGCGCAAGAATCGATACGATGCGCAAACATCTACCCTGATCATCCCGCATCTGCGCGCGCTGGCGATTGAGCAAACTGCTAAGCATTACGATGCGCTCTATGGTGATACCGCCAAGCTGGCGACCTTGCGTGATCAGTACGCCATGACCACCAATAGCGTGCCATCTGCAGCGGACCGGGTTGATCTGACAGCCTTCTACTTCTGGGCGGCCTGGGCGACGGCGACGGATATGCCGGGCGAGCGTCTGCATTCCTATACCAACAACTGGCCGCATGAGCCGCTGGTGCAAAACACACCGACAACAGCCAATGGCATGTGGTCGATTGCCAGTGTGATCATCCTGCTGGCCGGGATTGCGGCGATGGTGTGGGTGCATATGGCACGTGGCGATCATGACGAGGAAGGCGTTGCCCCTGAAAAGGACCCGCTGTTCAGCCTCACCGCCACACCTTCGATGAAGGCCACCAAAAAGTACTTCTATGTGGTGATCGGCCTGCTGCTGACCCAGATCGGCATGGGCGCCATCACTGCGCACTTTGCTGTGGAAGGCTCGGCATTCTTCGGGATTCCGCTGGCCGATGTGCTGCCATTCTCGGTTAGTCGCACGATTCATACGCAATTTGGCGTACTGTGGATTGCCACTGCCTGGCTGGCCACGGGTCTGTATATCGCGCCATTGCTGGCTGGCTTCGAGCCAAAGCTGCAAAAGCTGGGCGTGGATGTGCTGTTCTGGGCACTGATCTTTATCGTGGTGGGTTCGACCGCTTGCGGCTGGCTCGGCACCCTGCAGCATCGCGGCGTGGATTTCACATTCTGGCTGGGTAGCCAGGGGCTGGAATTCACCAGCATGGGTCGTATCTGGCAATATCTGCTGTTTGCTGGCCTGTTGATCTGGCTGGGCTTGATGGCACGCGCGCTGATTCCGGCCATCCGTCAGGCCAAGCAAGGCAAGGGCCTGATCGCCATGGTCTTCCTATCGGCCAGTTGTATCGGCCTGTTCTATGCCTCTTCTCTGGTGTGGGGACAACACACACACTATTCGATGATCGAATACTGGCGCTGGTGGCTGGTACATCTGTGGGTGGAAGGTTTCTTCGAAGTCTTTGCAACTGCCGTCATCGCCCTGATTTTTGCGCGACTCGGACTGGTGAAGATGGAAAGTGCTAACCGCGCCATCGTGCTGGAAACCATTGTGTTCCTGTTCGGCGGCATTCTGGGCACGCTGCACCATCTGTTCTTTGTGAGCGCCTCGACCGGTGTGATTGCACTGGGTGCGGTCTTCTCGGCATTCGAAGTGGTGCCGCTGGCACTGGTGGGCTTCGAGGGCTGGCAAACCTGGAAGCGCACGCGCGCTGCACCGTGGGTGGCAACGTGGCGCTGGCCGATTCTGTTCTTCGTGGCTGTGGGCGTGTGGAACAGTATTGGTGCCGGTCTGCTGGGCTTCTCCATCAATCCGCCGATCTCGCTGTACTACGTGCAGGGTCTGAACATGACCCCGGCACACGGCCACGCCGCGCTCTTCGGGGTGTACGGCATGCTGGGCATCGGCCTGATGCTGTTCTGCCTGAAGGGCATGAGCAATAGCCGTTCATGGGATGACAAGCTGCTGTCCAAGGCTTTCTGGTGCCTGAATATCGGTCTGGCGATGATGGTATTCCTGTCGGTGCTGCCATCCGGTATCTATCAGGCCTGGGCCAGTGTCTCGCAGGGGCTGTGGTATGCCCGTTCCCCGGAAATCGTGCATTCGGCCGTGATGCATGGCTTCGTATGGGCACGCGTGCCGGGTGACATTGTGTTCGCGATTGGTGCGCTGTATCTGGCCCTGTTCGCAGCACGCCTGCTGCTGGCACCCAAAGCGCTCAAGGTCGAATCACGCACCGTGAATCAGAAGGCTTAATCCATGTACCCCCATCCGGTGTGGTACCGGGTGGGGCAATCTAGCGTCACTGGAGTGGTATCATGAAAACTGCATGTATCAGCACCATCGCCTTATCGCTTGCACTGATTGGTGCATCGGCTCAGTCTGGCACCGCCGTGCCCGCCACCGAGAAATTGCCTGTCGTGAAACAGGATCTGGTTGCGCCGCCTTTCCTGCCGCCACAGATCACCCGCACGGCACCAGCGCGCGTGGTAGTGGATCTGACTATCGAAGAAGTCGAAAAAGAAATCTCCCCCGGCTCGACCTACACCTTCTGGACATTTGGCGGTACGGTCCCCGGCAAGATGCTGCGTGTGCGTGAAGGCGATACCGTCGAGCTGCACCTGAAAAATCTCTCTTCCAACAAACTGCCGCATAACATCGACTTGCATTCAGTGACCGGGCCGGGGGGCGGTGCACCGCAAACCCTGATTGCACCGGGCAATGAATCCACTTTTGTATTCAAGGCGCTGAATCCGGGACTGTATGTGTATCACTGCGCCACCACGCCGGTGGGCATGCACGTTGCCAACGGGATGTACGGCCTGATTATGGTCGAGCCAAAGGCCGGGATGGCTAAGGTCGACCGCGAATACTACGTGATGCAGGGCGACTTCTACACCACCACCGGCTACCGGGCGGGCGGTCAGCAGCCATTTGATATGCAGAAGGCCATCGATGAAAAGCCGACCTATGTGGTGTTCAATGGCGCAGATCGTGCGCTGACCGGCAAGAACTCGCTCACCGCCAAGTCTGGTGAAAAAGTGCGGATTTTCTTTGGAGTAGGTGGCCCAAATCTCACGTCCTCCTTCCATGTGATCGGCGCGATTTTCGACAAGGTGTATTTCGAAGGCGGCGACAAGTATCAATCCAATGTCCAGACCACGCTGGTCCCAGCCGGTGGGTCTGCCATCGTGGAATTCACCCCCAAGGTGCCGGGTAACCTGACACTGGTCGACCACTCGCTGACGCGTGCCTTCAATAAGGGCGCGGTAGGTTTGCTGGCGGTGAGTGGGCCGGATCGTCCGGACATTTACGCCAAGGGCGTGATCAATCAGCTACCTGATGCAGCCAAGGCAAATCCGGTAGTGGTTGCACATGGAGAGGAAGCACCGGCCAACGCCGAGCCGCCAGCCCCGCGCGACAATGCGCTGCCCAACCGTGGCAAGCAGGTCTTCGACAAGGCCTGTGTGGCCTGTCACCAGGCTAACGGTAGCGGCATTCCGGGTGTTTTCCCGCCGCTGGCCAATTCCGATTTCCTGCAAAAGAATCCGAAAGAGGCTGCACGTATCCTGATCGGTGGCCGTGCGGGCGAGATCACCGTCAATGGTGTGAAATACAACGGCGTGATGCCGCCGCAGGATCTGTCGGACGCCGAAGTAGCGGACGTGCTGAACTACGTCAACGTGCAGTTCAATGGCGGCAAGCCTGTGCTGAGCGCCGACGAAGTCAAACAGCTGCGTAACAGCAAATGAAACTGAGCCTGGCATGCGCATTTGCATGCCTACTGCTCGCAAGCGCGGGCGCTGCGGAGTATGTCAGGGTGGGTGATACCACCTTTCGCAGCGCCTTGCCGGTGAACGATGCCGCAGTGCATGTCGATGCGTTTCTGATGCGAACTGCGCCGGTTACCCTGAGTGAGTACGCCGATTTTCTGACCACTCATCCCGAGTGGGGGCGTACTCAAGTGCCGCGCGTGCTGGCTGATCCCCGATACCTTGCCAGTTGGCAGGGCGGGGCGGCGCACCAGCCAGGTGAACCGGTCACCGAGGTCAGCTGGCATGCGGCGCGCGCATTTTGCGAGGCCGAAGGCGGACGTCTGCCCATGTGGTACGAGTGGGAATGGGCCGCTGCAGCCGATGCGACCCGAAAGGATGCACGGGAAGACGCTGCATGGCGGGCGCGCATTCTGCAGTGGTACGCCAAGCCGACCCGAGGCCCGGATTGCGAGCTGGGTGTTGCCAATATCTGGGGCGTGCGCAATTTGCACGGCCAGTTGTATGAATGGGTTGAGGATTTTAATGGCCTGTTCATCACCACCGACAGCCGCAGCCAGGGCGTGCAGAAAACGCTGGAAACCTGCGGTGCCGGTGCACTCTCGCTCGATGATCGAGAGAACTACGCCATTCTGATGCGGATCGCCATGCTGGCTGCGCTCAAGGCCAGCGATGCCTTGCCCAGCCTCGGATTCCGCTGTGTAAAAGACCTGAAAGGAAATCAGCCATGAAACGCCTGATCGCAACAGCTGTACTCGCACTCTCGGCCATGCTGGCCCACGCCGAACCTGCCGCGCCCTCCATCTTCGATGCAAAGTTGCCTCTCGTGGATCAGGAGGGCAAGTCATTCGAGCTGGCGAAGTTCAAGGGTCAGCCCATGGTGATGACCATGTTCTATGGCAATTGCAAAGTGGCCTGTCCGATGACGCTGCACGCACTGCATGAGTGGGTGGATGGACTCTCCCAGCAAGAGCGGGACAAGCTGAAGGTTGTAATGGTGAGCCTCGATCCGGCCCACGATACGCCTGCCAGCCTGGTACAGGTGGCGGGCATGCATCATCTGGAAGGGAATCCGTGGGTGCTGGCTGTGACCGATGCGTCGCACACCCGCACGCTCTCCGCCATGCTGGATATCCGGTACCGACAGCTGGCCGACGGCGAAATCAATCACAGCATGCGGCTGGTACTGGTGGATGGGCAGGGCGCGATTGTTGATGCGACCGAGGATTTGCAGACCTTGCCGGATACGGCGTTTTCAAAGCATGTAAGGCAGATGCTGGGGAATTGATCCCGACCTGCCAATCGCTAGCCCTGCCTTATGCTCCGTCGCGCGGCGGAGCATGCTGAACGGCTGGCATTTCGTCGAAGAACTGCCAGGTATCTGCGCCATCAAATTTGCGTACTCGTACCGTGGCAACCATCGCGGGATCAAAATTGCCCAGATGAACGCCATGTCGACTGCCGGGGGTGGGCTCAATCGGTTCCCAATGCGTCACACATCCGCAGGTCCGGCAACGGACGGTCCGCAGCGTTTTGTCGCCTTGTATGTACTCGACCGTATGCTCGGGATGCCCCTCGATCTTGACCGTGCCAAGTGCAAAATACGCCCACGGCCCGCCAATGCGGCGGCACAGCGAGCAGTTGCAGGATGTGGCCTCAGTGGGCGTGGACGGGAGCGTGAGCCTGATCGCGCCGCAGTGGCAGGAACCGTGGTACATGGGGGGCTTTCGATAGTTTTATGGAGCAAAAAATTGATTGGATTTTATGCTTCCATGATTATTAATTTCGATGCAATTCACATATGCATAATTCAATCTTCAACCTCGATCGTGTTTTCATAAACGATGAACGCAGCGTAAGGTGCCTCATCGGGATTCTGTTGACCCAAGGTTTAATTACACTCTCAAGGTTTGATGAATTCTTCGATTGCTTTCCAGTCAATGCCTGGCAATTCACGCTCATTGGGAGGAATTTCAATTGAACTGAAGCAGTCATAGGTCACACAATGACGTCTCTTCTTCCCATACCAGATATTTGCCCAAACTAATGCCTTGCGGGCGGGGTCTTGAGGCTCTCTATTGATTACAGATTCGAGTTCACCGCCCATTATTGCAAACGTATGAGGATATTTTATCCAGGATGGATCAGAAATCGAGTCGACAAAAGCCTCCTGCATACCAGGGACGACTTCGCTGCAGAAAAGACCTCTATCAGGAATATATTGGCAGAAGCGGCGAATATGCCAAATTAACCTATCGAGCTTATGTATGGCATCACGGGAGGAGTAGGCAGAAGTGCTTACGTATCGGTTAGCACCACCTTGACTAGACAGGTATGAAAGGAACTTCTCATCTTCTGGCTCGATTCCAATCTCGAAGAGAGAAATTTTCTTCACCTCGGCAAAGAGTGCATCGAGATCGTGTCCAAACTCACGCTTTTTTAATGATCCCGCATGAGTGTAGAACCTAGAGCTTCTCCCATTAAATAGGAGAATGGCCTTCAGATATTTCTCTACAGCCTGATGTGCCGACCATAGAAACTGTTGGCGCAATCTCATACGGTAATTGGCACGGGCAGATATATAGTCGCAGTCAGCCTGCCTCCGAAATACATCGGATGCAAACGTGTTGAGGATAACTTGTAGTTCCATGCTAGCCTATAGGACAAATGGTGAAAATGGTGAGTTGCGGATTTAATAATCTGCATGTTATTCAATATATGAAATAATTATTCACAAACCCGCGCCAAACCTCAATCCTGCCAGCAACTTCATCAGTTGAACAACATCCAATTCAATTTACCCCCGCCGAAACTCCCCACTCCGCCCCCCGGACTTTTCCTCCAGCTGCACCGACGACATCACCATGCCCTTGTCTGCGGCTTTCAGCATGTCGTAAATCGTCAGCAGGGTGACGGTGACGGCGGTGAGCGCTTCCATTTCCACGCCGGTCGCGCCGATGGTTTCAACGGTGGCCCATGCGCGTACACCGGCTTCATCCACGTCGAACTCAATCGATACGTGGCTCAGGGCCAGCGGGTGGCAGAGCGGGATCAGGTCAGAGGTGCGCTTGGAGGCCATGATGCCTGCCAGACGGGCAACGGCGAGCACATCGCCTTTCTTGTTCTGTTCGGGCGCAAGGTGGGCGAGGGTGGCGGGCTGCATATTAATGCGGCCGGAGGCCACGGCACGGCGGCGGGTGGCGGCTTTGTCGCCGATGTCGACCATGTGCGCGTCACCGCGCGGGTTGAAATGGGTGAGTTCACTCATGGGGTAGATGCTCGGTATCCGGTGTAATCAAGTTTCTGTCGGCTGGAAGGACCAGCGGGCGAGGGCGTCTGCATCGGATTGTCGTGCATCGACCCAGTGCGAGCCATCCGGTCCGTCTTCGCGCTTCCAGAAGGGCGCGGTGGATTTAAGATGATCCATCATGTAATCAACGGCTTGTAGCGCAGCATGGCGATGCGCAGCCGCAGCCAGTACCAGCACAATGCGATCGCCGGGCATCAGCGTGCCTACGCGATGGATGATGCGGGCGGCGCTTAGATCAAAGCGGCCGCAGGCTTCGTGGGCGAGGGCGTGTAATGCCTTTTCGGTCATGCCGGGATAGTGTTCCAGCGTCAGCTCGGTGATACCTGCCTGATCGCCGGTTGTGCCCCGCACCAGCCCCGTAAAGCTGGCGACAGCCCCGATATCCACCCGACCGGCACTCAGCGCGGCCTGCTCGGTATCCAGCGAAAAATCCGCTTCCTGCACGCGGATATGAATCGCGAATTCGGCGGTCGTATCCATGCTCATGATTCACTGCCTGTTTGTGCGGTATGTAGGCCATGCTCGATGGCATAGGTGGCAACCTGTACGCGATTGGATAAATCCAGCTTCTTCAGGATGTTCTGCACGTGGATTTTTACGGTGCTTTCCGACAGATCGAGGTGGCGGGCGATCATCTTGTTGCTTTCGCCACGCGCCAGAAACGCCGCAATTTCGCGTTCGCGTGCGGTGAGTTTGTCTGGCGATTTATGGGCCTGATCGATGGCAGGCGGGGTGTCGGCCGGAGTGGGAATGGCTGCACGCGGGGTCTGGGATTGCACCTGCTGCACCAGCTTCAGGGTCATGCCCGGCGCAATCACGGCTTCGCCCCGTGCTGCACGGCGCACGCTATCAAACAGAAACTCGGCATCGATATTTTTCAGCAGATAGCCGCGCGCACCGGACTGCAGGGCTGTGGTCAGCTCGTCGGTTTCTTCTGAAACGGTGAGCACCACCACGGCGCTGGCGGGGGCTTCCTGCTGAAGCAGGTGCAGGGTTTCCAGTCCCGACAGGCCCGGCATGTTCAGATCAAGCAGGATCACATCGGGTGCAAGCTGGTGGGCGCGCTTCACGCCTTCGTGGCCGTCTGCGGCTTCGGCGACGACTTCAAAGTCCTCGTTCCGTTGCAGCAATAAGCGGATGCCCGAACGAAACAGGGCATGGTCGTCAATCAGGAGTACACGTATCGGCATGGTGGTGGTCATGGTGTCCGGTCGTTTAAGGTCGGGTCAGGCAATCTGCCGTTCATCTCGCTGCAGGGACAGCGCGATGCGGGTACCCTGACCGGGTGATGAATCGATGGTGAGTCCGGCATGCAGGCTGGCAGCACGTTCGCGCATGATATTGAGCCCTACATGCACTTCGCCGCGCTGCTGCACTTCCTGTAAATCAAATCCGTCGCCATTGTCCAGAATCTCCAGCTTAAAGTCGCGATCATTGTCGATCCGAACGCGCACTTCGCTGGCGTGGGCATGCTTGCGGATATTGCTCAGGGCTTCCTGCACGATGAAGACGATCTGCAGCTGCTGTTCAGGCGGAAGCGGTTGCCCGGCATGATCGTTGTAGCTTAGGTCGACCTCAATGCCGGTCTGCCGTGTAAAGCGCGAAATCGTGTCATGAATCGCGCCGCGCAGCTCACCCGGCCCCAGCTTGGAGCGGAAATTGGCCAGCAGTTCGCGCACGTCCTGATAGCTT
>JAHRBI010000009.1 GCA_019084025.1 Burkholderiaceae bacterium DAT-1 | reverse complement strand
ACCAAGCGCCTACGCTTATCGGTTGTATCTTGTTAAAGAGCGGTGCTGATTTTTTCGCTTCGCTGCATTCGTTTCGTTTGCTGCGTCGCGTTCAGCGAGAGGCCGAACTATACGTGGCTTTTAAAAATCAGTCAACACCCCTTTTACAGTTTTTTGACGCAAAGTGCGTAAGTAGCTGTTTTGCATGGGAAGAAATTTTCAAACAAATTTCACACACGCTACAATTACGGTAAGCAACCACACTACCCAACTACAAACGCAGGGACAATACATATGAAAAATGCCAGTCAGATTACGCTGACTGGCATTTCACGAAGAACCGGCACACCACAATCCTGTTGTGGATGACCGCTACTTATACTGATTAGTCTTCGATAATTGCAGTGGTGTACACATCCTGCACGTCATCCAGATTTTCAAGCGCATCCAGCAGTTTCTGCATCTTGATGGCATCGTCACCAGCAATCAGGTTCTCACCTTGTGGCTTCATGGTGACTTCACCGTGCTCAGCCTTGAAGCCGGCCTTCTCGATCGACTCCTTGATGACGGAGAATTCATAAGGAGGGGTAATCACCTCGATTGAACCATCATCATTGGTGACGACATCTTCCGCACCCGCTTCGAGTGCCACTTCCATCAATGCATCTTCATTGGTGCCGGGCGCAAAAATCAGGAAGCCGCAGTGCTTGAACTGAAAAGACACGCAGCCGTCAGTACCCATATTGCCGCCATGCTTGGCAAATGCGTGGCGCACATCCGCCACGGTACGGGTACGATTGTCGGTCAGACAATCCACCATCACCGCGGCGCCACCAATACCGTAACCTTCGTAGCGGCATTCTTCGTAGTTGGCGCCTTCAAGATTGCCCGCACCACGATCAACTGCGCGCTGAATGGTGTCTTTCGGCATATTGGCATCCAATGCCTTGTCGACAGCCAAACGCAAACGCGGATTTGTGGACATGTCGGCACCGCCCATGCGTGCCGCCACGGTGATTTCACGGATCAGGCGGGTAAAAATCTTGCCGCGCTTCGCATCTGTCGCAGCTTTCTTGTGCTTGATGTTCGCCCATTTGCTATGGCCGGCCATGGTGCTTCCTCACGTACATGATTGACTTAACGCGCAATTCTAACATGCGGGCAATGTACTGTCCCCCTTGGCCGAACGGCAACGGCCACCTTGAGGAGGCGCAATCAAGTGCCATTAATGATGCGGTGCAATCTTCCAGTACTCTTCCGGCTCTGACTCATGGAAAACAACCGACTGGGATGCCTTGCACGAGTGCACATGTTCCGGTTCCATCTTCTGGCTTTCACGAACAAAGCATTCATTGAAAATCGAGCAATAGCAAACTCTAACCTGCATGTGCAATCTGCCTTTTTGCATCAATCCCCAGTCCTTCGATTGCGGATCCACATCGTTGACCCGCATCATCAGACGTTCTTCCTTTGGGGAAATCAGCTCGCCCAGCAGACGAGACGTCCACTTGCTGTTTTTGTACTGGGCGCTCGTATCTTTGTCCCCCAGCCAGATGCTGACCAAATCGTCCGCATCCGCCGCATATTTCCCCTGATAAGAGACCTCGACAGTTTTGATACGTGCTGGGCCGATTCCCTTATTGGTCAGATTGAGCACTTGGGAACATTTACCCGTCTTTTCATCACACCCATTACCGCTGGTAAATGAGATATCGGGATAGGAGTTGGACTCGACGAGGCGCTCCATGTGCTCGGCATTGCGAATACCTAAATAAAGCGATACCAGCGAGATCGCAATGGCTGCACCGCCGAGCAAATAATCGACCCAGTGCCCGGAGTGTTTATGATGATGTGATTCAATTTCTGGTGTAACTTCCATTTGAGCATCCCTCCTAAAGATTCGGTCGCTACTATACCGGATCCAGTCATCCAGGCTCCATGCGCATTACGAGCACAGATCTTCCATCCGGATGGGTTGTATGCAATCACGTATCCCCGATGGCAGCGACCATTAACCGATCGTGCATCAACCCAATCGCATTATTAGTTAGCGTGCGCCGGATACGCCCTGCCTTTTATGACAGCGTGGTAGCAGCATTGCGCCGGAACACCCAGCGATCAGCCGAGCTTGCCTCGGGATCGAAACGGTATCCGTCGAGATCAAAGTCCTTCAGCTTTTCGGGGTCTGTAACCGAGTTCAGTGCAGCGTAGCGAACCATCAGACCCCGTGCGCGCTTGGCAAAGAAACTAATAATCTTGTATTTGCCATTCTTGAAGTCCTCAAACACGCAATCAATGACGCGTCCGCGGATTTTCTTGTGGCTGACGACTTTGAAGTACTCTTCGCTCGCCAGATTGACCAAAACAGGCGCTGAGGAATTCGCCTGCAGTGCATTCAGGGTATCCGTCACGCGCATGCCCCAGAACGCATAGAGATTGGTGCCGTGGGCAGTATTGAGGCGCGTGCCCATTTCCAGTCGGTAGGGCTGCATGCGATCCAGTGGCCGCAGTATGCCGTACAGACCCGACAAGATGCGCAGATGCGTCTGCAGGTAAGCAATCTGATCATGATCGAGACTGCGCACGTCCAGCCCCTCGTAGACATCCCCCATAAACGCATACACTGCAGCACGCGAATTTTCATCGTTAAACTCGGGCGACCATGCGGCATAGCGTGCGACATTGAGTGCTGAAAGCTCATCCGAAATATCCATCAGCTTTGCCAGTGCATGCGGCGACACTTTGCGCAGCACATCAATCAGCTCGGCGCTTTGCGAAATGAAATCTGGCAATGTGGACTCGATTGCGGGTATTGCAGAGGCGTAATCCAGCGTCTTGGCTGGCGAAATGACAAACAACATGAGTGCATCACAGTCTTGAAATAGAACGCCATTGTACAGTGCATACACTTTTTCGTGCTTTGTCACACAAGTTGACGCTTTATCTCACCCTACCTTTCAGTCGCACGCCGAGCAGCGTAGCCTTCCCTCTACATTTGGGAGACAAAGATGACTGCCGCACTGAGTATTGATCGCTTACACAAAACATTCGCCGATAAGGTCGCTGTCAACCAGCTTTCCCTGGACGTACCTGCAGGACAATTCTTTGCATTGCTTGGTCACAATGGTGCGGGGAAAACCACCACGCTCAAGATGATTGCCGGACTGACCAAGCCGGACCAGGGCTCGATTAAGCTATTCGGCCACGACATTGAGCAGGATGCTGCTGCGGCAAAAACATTACTGGCCTACTTGCCAGACGAGCCTCTTCTATATGGTCGTTTGCGCCCATTGGAATATCTCGAATTTGTATCTGGCTTATGGGGAATTGATGCCCGTACCGCAGAGTCTCGCGCACGTGAACTGCTGGAATGGACAAATCTTTGGGCGCATCGCGGCGAAACCTGTGACGGATTCTCGCGGGGTATGCAGCAAAAGCTGGCTTTGTGCGGCGCACTTATTCATGACCCTAAGCTGCTCATGCTCGATGAGCCCTTGACCGGCCTCGATGTCATGGCAGCGCGCGAGGTCAAGGAGCTCCTGCAGGCGAAAGTGAAAGAGGGCTGTACGGTGATTCTGACCACCCACATTCTTGATGTCGCCGAACGCCTCGCAGAAGACATCGCACTCATCAAGGCAGGCTCGCTTATTGCACGCGGCTCCCTGGAACAATTGCGCGAGCAATCAGGCAAAGTTGGCGGCAGTCTGGAAGATGTGTTTGTTGAACTGACTCAGGCGGAGGCTGCATGAAGCCCGGCAGTGTACTTTGGCTGTTGAAGTGGGAACTGAAACTCAGCTTTCGGGAGATGATGTCCGGCAGTAAACAGCAGGCAATCGCTTTATGGGTTGGGATTGCGTTGTCTGCAGTCCTGTTTCTGGTATTGGCAGCCATGGCTGCGGGCTTATTTTATCTGATCGATTTCACCCCGCAAGGCGCCAAACTGATTGATGAACTGGGCACAACCGCACTTGGCATTGCCTGGCTCGCGCTGCTATTTGTCAATTTACTCATATCCATGCAGCGAACGCTGGCCGTACTGTTCGAACGCGGTGACATGGATTTGCTAATGAGCTCTCCGATCCCTGTCTCGCGCTTGCTGACCGTGCGTAGTATTGGCATCGTCCTAAACGCCATTTACCTTCCACTCTGGCTGGTTGTCCCCTTCTCGCTTGTCGGCATCGGCTTCGGACATTTCAATCTCATTGCAATGTTTCCGGCACTACTGGCGATGGGGGCCATATCTTCGGTGCCAGCCATGCTGTCCATCATCTGGCTGGCCAGACGATTCGGCGCAAAGCGCGCCAAGCACATCGCACAGCGAATAAGCGTGTTTGTGTCGATTGGCTTTGTGCTGTTGATGCAATTGCCCAATATACTCATTCAGTCGGGCAAAGGAGATCAACTCGCGCATTTTTTCAGCCAGTTCAAGGCACCTGCACAAGCGGTATGCAACTGGCTCGGCTACGCCATCGTTGGCAGTCCTCAGCCCTTGCTTGGCCTGATACTGATTGGAGGCGGTGCCTTTGCCTGGACAATTCACCTTGGAAAGCGCCAATTTGGAGCCCTGACACAGGCAGATATCGCGCAATCGCCTCATACAGGCACGCAGATTGATCGCGTCAGCTTCGATCTGCGTCTGCCCTCATTGGTCTTCCGTAAAGAGTGGAAGCTGATTCTGCGGGAGCCGCAGTTACTGATGATGACGCTCATGCCCCCCATGCTCATGTGCCTGACGATCATTGGACAGATCGTTGGCAAGCACGCGGATAAAGGGCTGACAATGATGACGGGCATGATGGTGTTTATCTTTGCCATCACAGCGAGTAATCTGGTCTGGATGGCGGTTGCACTCGATGAAGGGCATGCCTTGCTGGCGTCCGCTCCCGCGGATATTCGTCGTATCCGGAAATGGCAGCTCATTTCCATTCTGATTCCCATCTTGATATCCAGCCTATTACCCTTGGGACTGGTGGCATCGCATGATATGGAATTGGCGTTACGTCTTGGTCTGGCCACGTGGATTGGCTCTATCGTATGCGGTATTCAAAGTCGCGCCCGTTCACGACCGATTCCCCGCAGCAAAATGAAGAAAAACATGGGTCGCAGTGGATTCGAGACGCTGTATGACATGGCCGCCGCCGGGGTGTGGGTTGCAGCAGCTTCTTCTTTTACCGGGGTGAGTATTGTTGGTGCGGCCATTGGCTTGAGCATGCTGGGGTGGAGCCTTTATCGGGAACGCACACACCGGTTCGCGCAAGCGTAAGGCCGATCCTCCCAGGAATACGGTAAACTGACGGCCTGATTATTCAGGCCGTTACCATGTCTACCCCCAGTTTTCTCTGGCACGATTACGAAACCTTTGGCATCAACCCCAAGCTGGATCGTCCGGCACAATTCGCCGCGATCCGCACCGATGCTGAACTGAACGAAATCGAGTCACCTATCGAGCTGTTTTGTCAGCTCAGCAATGACTACCTGCCTGATCCGGTGTCGATGGCGCTCACGGGCATTACGCCAGAAATCGTTGCTGAACGAGGCATACCCGAGCCCGAATTTGTCAAACATATCCATGAAGCACTCTCTCGCCCGGGTACCTGTGGCGTGGGATATAACACCCTGCGCTTCGATGACGAGCTGACACGACACCTGTTCTGGCGCAATCTCTATCCACCGTATGATCGCGAGTGGCGCAATCAGTGCGGACGCTGGGATATTCTTGATTTGGTGCGTGCCTGCCATGCGTTCCGGCCGGAAGGCATCGAATGGCCCTTACGCGAAGATGGACTACCTAGTTTCAAGCTTGAACATCTCAGTGCGGCCAATGGCTTGTCGCACGAGCACGCGCATGATGCGGTTTCCGATGTCCGCGCCACGATCGCACTGGCTCGCTTGATCAAACAGAAGCAGCCCCGATTGTTTGAACATTGCCTGAAGATGCGCAACAAACAGACGGTTCTAGCAGAAATCGCCAAATCAGAAGGCCGCGCATTTCTGCATGTATCGGGAATGTTCGGCGCTGCTAAAGCCAATATCGCGCTAGTGACTGCGCTTGGCTGGCATCCAGATAATCGGAACCAGCTCATTGTGTGGGATCTGGCATATGATCCTCTGGCGCTATTTGAACTGACCACCGAGCAAGTACGGCAACGCATGTTTACCCCGGCTGAGCAACTTCCCAGGGATGTGGCGCGACTGCCGATTAAAACGATCCACATCAACCGTAGCCCGATTGTGGTGGGGGATCTGCGCGTACTCAGCGGCACCCGCGCCGAACAGCTGGGGATAGATCTCGCTCAAGCTGAAAAGCATCTGGCCAATTTGCAAAAAGCGCCAGCCCCCATGTTCAGCTGGCACGACATCTTTAAATCAGAAAGCATCAAACTGCCCAAAGATGTCGATGGCGCACTCTATGACGGCTTTATTCAAGATGGTGACCGCAGAAGACTTGATCAGCTGCGTACATATTCGTCGCAACAACTCGCATCAGCGCATGCTACTTTCGATGATCCGCGTCTACCAGACTTACTCATGCGTTACCGGGCGCGCAACTGGCCTGATACCCTGTCACAGGATGAACAGCACTGGTGGCAGACTCACCGGGAAGAGCGTCTTTCCGGGCTGGTACCGGGCGTACTCGGACTGGGCGCGTTCAAACACAAACTAGCGGAATTGCTTAACAATGGGTCGCTCACATCCTTAGAAGTAACACGACTCTCCAACTGGGCCGAACAACACTGTAGCGGCCTGAATATGAGTGAATAATATGCCAATGAAAACGATTTTATTAACGGGCAGTCATGGTCAGGTCGGTTACGAACTCAAACGCAGCCTTCAGGGACTTGGCAGGGTGATTGCGCCCACGAGAGACGCCCTTGATCTGTCTTCTGAATCCTCTATTCAGTCCTGCCTGAGCAATTACTCGCCAGATCTGATCATTAATCCAGCGGCATTTACTGCGGTAGATGCCGCCGAAAACCAGCACGATGAAGCCTACGCAATCAATGCACGTGCCCCAGCGCTATTTGCAGATTATGCAGCCCGCTGGAAAATTCCGCTGATTCACTACTCAACCGACTATGTCTACTCAGGAGACGGGGACCAGCCATGGAGAGAAGACGCGCCATGTGTCCCTCAGAACGTCTATGGCGCTTCCAAGCTGGCAGGGGAAGAAGCCATTCGCGCCAGCGGCTGTGCACATCTGATTTTACGGACAAGCTGGGTGTACGGCTCGCGTGGCAAAAACTTTTTACTGACGATGCTCAGGCTTGGTAAGGAGCGCTCGCAACTGTCGATCATCGACGATCAGTTCGGAGCGCCCACGTGGTGCCGTACACTCGCCGACCTGACCTGCCATATTATTGCAAGTCAGCCTGACTGGCAGGCCGTCACGGGTACCTATCATCTGGCCAACAGCGGTGTCACCACATGGTATGGCTTTGCCGAAGCTATATTCCGTATTGCCAGTGAAGCCGGGGTTGCCGCACCAGAGCTTATCGCCATTCCCGCAAGCCAGTACCCGCTTCCAGCCAAGCGTCCACACAACTCACGACTGAATCTGGATAAGTTTACACATACTTTTGGGCTCACTCCTCCTGACTGGCAGGCGGCGTTGAGGATGTGCATGGCGGAATAATTTACATATGCTTGAATAGCCCGGTGTAATTGCGGCTGACCTCAAGCTTTTCACCATGGCCGTGGACATGGACAATCTGCCGTCCAGAGAAGTCCCGCGTAATCTCCTTGATGGCCTCTACTCGCACTACTGTCGAGCGATGGATTTGCCAGAATTCGTCCGGATCCAATTCGTCAATTAGCTCTTTGATTGGCTTGCGGATCAGGGCCTCGAAGGATTCAGTCTGTACGCGGGTGTACTTCTCATCCGAGCGGAAAAACAGGATTTCGTTGGTATTAATCATGCGCAACGAATTACCGACGTTGGCCTGAATCCAGCGCAGGTATTCGCGTCGTGGCGCACTTCCTCCACCTAGCCGAGCACTTAATTCGCCAAGTAAGGCATCAAATGCAGGATTGGCAGCTGGCTTGCTATCTACCAGACGCGCCTTGAGACGCTCGCAGGTTTTTTCCAGTCTTTCCGGATCTGCTGGCTTCAATACATAATCGACCGCCCCCTGCTCAAATGCCTCGATGGCATATTCGTCATAGGCAGTAACGAAGACCACATGAAAATCCCTGGCAAGCACTTTAGCTGCTTCGATGCCGGTCACTTCCGGCATGCGGATATCCAGAAACACAATGTCTGGTTCGCATGCGCGAGCCTCGGCAATTGCTTCACGGCCATTGGCTGCTTCGCTGATGATCTGTAATTCCGGCCACACGGTACCCAGACGCATTCTCAACTGATCGCGCATCAAACGCTCATCATCGGCGATCAGGGCTGTAGGGGCTATTGCATTCATGACGGTTGATAGTCCATGGGAAGAATAATGGAGACTTGTGCACCCTGCTCTGGCACTTCAATAGCCAGCTCGGCAGTATTGCCATACAGCATGCGCAAGCGTTCGCGAATATTGGCAAGACCGACACCATTACCGGGTGTGCCAGAGAATCCAACACCCGTATCGCGCACGGTCACACTTAGTCGCGCATCAAGGAGTCGTGCGGAAATATGCAGTTCTCCTCCGGCTGCCTTTGGCTCAAGTCCGTGTTTAATTGAGTTTTCGACGAGCGTTTGAAGCATCATGGGGGGAAATGGCAACGGCCGCAAAGAATCTGGCACAGTGACCGTGACGCGCAGGCGATCCTCCATGCGAATCTGCATGATTTCGAGAAACGCGGTGCTGAGATCAAGCTGCTGTCCAAGCGTCGAGTTGGACGAACCATCTCGCATTTTCGGCATCGCTGCACGCAAATAGCGGATGAGCGTCTTCTGAACCCGACTGGCTCGCGGCGGATCAACCTCAATGAGCTGATCAATCGAGGCCAGCGTATTAAAGAGAAAGTGAGGCTCAATCTGTGCCTGCATGGCTTCCATACGTGCCTCGGCAACCTTACGCTCGAGACGCTCAACCATGGCTGACTCTTCGGCCTCCTGTGCAGTCAACTCGGCACGGCGCTTGCCTCGGGCAATGATTTTGATTAACACCGTAATCAAACCAAAGCGCCAGACGCTGTCCCCCATGCCCAGTGCACTGCCCAACATCAGCGTGACACCCCAGGCAACCACCAGCGTCCACCAACTGACGACGGCGACCCAGTCAAAAAATTGCCACCAAACATGCACAATTAGACGCCAGGCTTCTTCAACGCCTTGCAGCATCTCCTGCTGCCATTTAGCCCGTCTATCCGGTTCACGAGAACTCATGGTTATACCTGCAATCCCTGATTCATGGCTGCAAGCTTATTACATCCGGGGCATGAATGAACCAAACGTGAGATAAATTGCACAAAACGCGGTATCAAATACCCATGACATTGACAGGCGTGAGGCGTACGCAAAAAAACAATGGGCGACCAGATGTCGCCCATTATCGTTCGAGTCAGTGTTCTCGTGCTTATTACTCTCGATGCCAAACCTGGGTGCGCCCCAGCAGTGCAAACCCGAGGAAACCACGTACTTTGAGGCGGGAACCGTTTTCTGTCAGTTCCATCTTGGCGCTGTATACCTTGCCATTGGCCGGATCGAGAATCTTGCCGCCCGCCCACTCACTGCCTTCCTGCTTCAAGCCCCAGACAAAGGTCATCCCATCAATTGGCTTGTCTTTCAGATCGCCGGTACAGTTTTCGCAGAGACCGCTGGCATTGTCGCCCGGTTGCGGGAAGCGCTTGACGATCTTCCCGCGCAATTCGCCCTTATCCTGCCAAAGTTCAACAATTGCGCGCGGCTTGCCAGTGCTATCGTCAATCGTTTTCCAGGTGCCGATTGGCGATGCCATATCAGCCGCCATTACCAACCCAGTCATCATGACAGCCGTTGCTGCCAGTACAAATCGCTTCATGTCTCTCTCCCGGCGCTGCATCAAAACAAACGCCTGTCTCGCTGATTGGCGCCGGCACCATTGAATGGTACCGACAATGCAGTGGGACGATTAAATGGCATCCCGCGAATCAATGCAAGCGCTTGGTTGATTTGAGCGCAATTGTGTATTGATCCTGCACCACTTTCACGCAGACATGTTAGCCGAGAATATGTTTCAATTCAGCGAGTAAGGAATCTTTTGAGATCGGTTTGGTGACGATACCATCAAAGCCGGCAGCCAGGATTTCCCGTTGCTCACTTTCAATGGCATGTGCTGTGTAGGCACACAATTTGGGTTGTGGCTGTGGTAATTCTGCACGAATCTTGCGGCACAGATCTGCACCACTCATATCCGGCATGCTGATGTCGAGCAACACAAGATCGTACTGCTCGCTACTGATCTTCTGCCACGCAGAAGCAGCATCCGATGCTTCGTCAATTTCGTAGCCCGCCATTTTGAGAAATAATCCGGCCACACGTCGGTTGATATCAACATCATCTACCACCAGTACACGCATCGCACCTGCTCCCAGTTCAGACAGCTACCCACTACTTTCATGATCGACCATTCTTGCGACAAAGCAAGTGCCTGCGGTCTGATCGTTTCAATCTATCGGGAACTCTTGCTGGGTATCACGCTCATAGATTGCATCAAAATATGCGGGCCGGAGGATGGGATCGTGCATGCTGCACAACTGAATGCCCCCATGGCATTCAAACGACATCGTCTTAAGCAATGGATTCTGGCGTCATGTTGCGTACACGGCATTCTGGTCATTTGGCTGCACGCACCAACTCAGCAGATAGATGCTCCCTCACTGCCACGCTGGTTCGACGTTGAATTGCACCCGCCGTCCAAGGTGGATATGCCTACTAACACGTCGGCTGCATCACGAGCCACCGCTGCTTACCCCTCGCGGCAATCTGCAAGGATCATACCCCAGCGGGCACTCGAACAGCCGCGTAATCAGCCATCGGTCGCGCCAACTGGAGTTGATCAACCAAACAGTGAAACATCCAATCAGAGTCAACCAGCAGCAGCGCCAGCTGCCGGCTCATTCTCGGTCACCGGCAATCTGGACGCAATTGGCGCACGCATCGCGCAAGATGGCATGAAGCGCAAAATCGAACGCAAACACCCCTGGGAAGATGATCCACAGACACCTCAACGTGCCCAGCTCGCACGGGAGATCAACAAGGCGACGCGAGCAGATTGCCGCAATGCATATGCAGGTGCAGGCCTACTCGCCGTCGTTCCCCTCGCCATTGATGCCGTCCGCGAAGGTGGATGCAAGTGGTGATTGTGCTGCTAGCAGCAGTTTGCGAACCGGCAAGGGGATGCCCATGTTCAGGGCATCAGCAATTGTGACCCAGCAGAATACTTCCGATGCGGCGGGAAACGGGATCGAAGCATTGAGCATACGCGCATCGATATGCAGCTTGAAATGAGTAAATATATGCGTCAGGCGCGCAAGCGGACGCAAATCGCGTTCCACAGCGCCGAATGCACTGGCAAGCCAGGCAGCCAGGTCATCGGGCTCGCATTGCGGTAGGCTCCACATCCCGCCCCAGATGCCATTTTCCGCACGCTTTTCGAGCAAGACTTTGCCACCGTGTCTCAGGAGTACGAAGACGGCGTAACGTTCAGGTACAGCCTTTTTAGGACGAGGCGTCGGCAATTCGTGGGTACGGGCAGACTGATAGGCCACACAATCAGACCTGAGTGGGCATGTAGAACAGTTCGGACGGCTCCGCGTACACAGCGTTGCGCCTAAATCCATCAAGCCTTGGGTGTATGCCTTCATATCAGACCGGATGCTGGCATTGACCTCTGGCACGAGTGTCTCTGCAAGCGCCCACAATTGCTGTTCAATGCGTTTTTCACCCGGAAAACCTTCGATCGCCCGCCAGCGCGCCAGCACGCGTTTCACATTGCCATCGAGAATCGTCACCCGTTCGCCCGAACTAAATGCAGCTACGGCCGCCGCCGTAGACGGACCAATCCCCGGTAACTGGATCAATTGCGCGGACTGATCGGGAAAACATCCGCCAAAGTCGCTCATCACCATCTGTGCTGCACGATGCAGATTGCGCGCACGGCTGTAGTAGCCGAGTCCCGACCACAGCGCCAGCACATCGTCTTGCGATGCCTCGGCCAGAGCCGCAACATCGGGAAACCGTTCGACAAACCGCAGGTAATAGGGAATAACGGTCGTCACCTGCGTTTGCTGCAGCATTATTTCGGATAACCAAACCCGATACGGATCATCGGTTTGCCAGGGCAGATCATGCCGCCCGTGCACTTTCTGCCAGCGAATCAAACGTGAAGCAAATGAATCAGACATCTTTATTCTCGAAGCACGCGCGCAGGTGAGGTATTCAGCACCGCACGCAAAAACGGCAAGGTCGCCAGCCACACGGCCAGCGCACCTGACATCAATCCCGCAAATGGGAGCCACCAGCTGGCATGGACTGGTAATTCCAGCACATACCTCGCCAGCGCCTCGCCAGACACCAAGGCGACCAGCCCAGCCATCAGGCCGGCAATCGCGCCCACAATCAACGACTCATAACGCGCCATGCGTCGTACAAGCGACCCGGCGGCGCCGAGGGTACGCAGCACAGCGACATCCTGCTTGCGTGCATCATGTGTATTCAGCGTGGCGGCGTACAATACGCAGATGCCGGCCAGCATGGCAAATGCAAACACCACGCTCATCGCATTCAGCATGGCATCCACCAGTACTTTCACCTGATCAAGCAAAGCGGATACATCGAACACAGTCAGGTTGGGCAACGATTTGACCAGTGTATCGGCAAATGGCCGATGCGCCGAATCCAGATAAAAGCTGCTGACATGGCTGGCCGGAGCGCCTGCCAGCATCGCAGGCGTGCCGATTACAAAGAAATTTACCCGAAACGAGTTCCAGTTCACCTTTCGCACACCAACCACATGTCCGCAGCTTGAGCTTCCCTGAATATCAAAGCACAGCTCATCCCCGAGCTTGATGCCTAGCCGCTTTACCATAGACTGCTCGATCGTCCACTCATGTGCGTCCGCTCGGGTTGCGCGCCCTGCGACAAGCGCATTGTCAGGCCGAATCGACTCGCCAAAGGATAAATTGAATTCACGCTCGGCAAAGCGGCGATCCTCTTTCTCCGCCAAGCTGATGGACTGGAGCGACTTACCCGCAATGCGCTGCAATCGCGCACGAACCATAGGAAACGTCTCGGGTACGCTCAGGCCTGCATGCGAAAACGCATCCGTGAAGCGATCTAGCTGAGCGGGTTGCAGATTGATCACGAAATGGTTCGGTACACCCTGACTCAACGTGGCGCGCCATCCTTCAATCAAATCGAAGCGAACCACCCAGAGGATGCCCAATGCGGTGAAGCCGAGCGCCAGTGCACTGGTTTGCGTAACGGTCGCCATTCCCCGAGCACTCAGATTGCGCACCGCAAAATACAGCGCCAACATGCGCCGAGGCACGATTCGCATGCACAGCGCCAGCAAGCACCACGCGATTACCCCAGTCAGAATCAATGCAAGCGAAATGCCAGTCAGCATCACCCATGCCAGCTTGCCACCGCCGGATTGCCAATAGATCAATCCCGACAGGCTCGCCGTTGCAGTCAGCGCCAGCCAGCGTCCACCACGTAGCCCCAAGCTATCCTGACGCAGTACTCGCAAAGGAGAGACAAATCGCAACCGCATCAATCCGGGTAGGCAGAGACCCAAAATTAAAATCACTGCCAGCATCGCCGACACGCCGACCGCCATCCATCCGGGTGGCGGTAGCATGATATCCAGCATCCCGCTCGCGACCATTGCCAGGAGTTGTTGTACCCCCCAGCCAAGCAACACACCGGGCACCACGCTGAGCATAAAAAGCGCGGCGCACTGCACATATATCAGTCGTTTGAGCTGCCACGATTGCAAACCGAGTGTGCGCAAAACCGCAACGGAATCGGCATGTCGCGCAACAAAGCGCTGCGCCGCCAGCATGACAGCTGCGGCCGCCAAGTACACACTCAGCAAGGCGGCAATTTTCAGGAAGCGTTGATCCTTTTCTGCCGCATCGCGAATCTCCCGACGACTTTCACGAGGATCGTCGATGGTCTGTCCAGCCTGCAAAAACGGCTTGATCGCCTCCCGTGCTGCTTGTAATTGCGTGGACTCACCTGCCATCAGCAAGCGATAACGCACGCGACTGCCCGGCAAAATCAGCTGTGTGGCCGCCACATCATCCAGATGCATGATGACAGCGGGCATGCGAGAAAACATATCCAGCATGCCGTCCATTTCACGAGCCAGCACGCCACCTACTTTAAAATCAGCCTCGCCTAGACTAATCCGATCACCGACACGCACGGAAAGTGCTCGCAAGCCATCCTCATCTACCCAGACCTCGCCTTTGACTGGCCCATGTGTAAAGGACACCTCTCTCCCGTCTCGCAGTAATCGAATATCACCCAATAAGGGATACCCCTCGCCCACCGCCCGGATCGATACCAATCTGGCGCGGGATGCCCCCTGCATCATGCTATTCAGCACAATACCCGACGTTGTTCGCACACCATGTCGAGTGGCAATTTCTATCCATTTGGCCGGAATTGGGGTGGAGCTATTAATCATCAGATCCGCACGCAATACCCGGCCAATTTGCGCATCGATGGCCGATTGCACCCGATCCGTAAACATCGCCACCCCACTGAATGCCGTCATCGCCACAATCAGCGACACCAGCATGATGGTCAGTTCGCCAGCCCGCAGTTCGCGCCAGAACCAGCGCATGGCGAAGCGCATCATGGCTGTGCTCCAGAATCCTCTACGATCATGCCGCCCTTCAAACGAATCCGGCGCTGACAGCGCGCAGCTAGCAGGACGTCATGCGTGACCAGAATCAGCGTGGTGCCGTGTTCGGCATTGAGTGCAAACAGCTGATCGACAATATGCGCCCCCGTCTCCTGATCCAGATTGCCGGTGGGTTCGTCAGCAAACAGGATGGTCGGGCGGGCGACAAATGCGCGCGCCAACGCGACTCGCTGCTGCTCGCCACCCGACAGCGCTTTAGGTCGATGCGACAGGCGATGTCCGAGCCCCACTGCCTTGAGCATCTGTTCCGCGCGTGACAGTGCGTCGCGTGCACCCGCCAGCTCTAGTGGCAGTGCCACGTTATCCAGCGCACTTAAGGCCGGGAGCAACTGAAACGATTGAAAGACAAATCCGACATGCCGCGCACGTAAGGCCGCCCGCTGGTCTTCATTCAGTTGCTGTAACGATTGCCCGGCCAGTTGAACCTCGCCTGATGTTGGCTCATCCAACCCCGCCAGCAAGCCAAGTAACGTCGACTTACCGGAGCCGGACTCCCCCACAATAGCCAGAGTGGTGCCTGCATCCAGCGAAAAAGAAATATCCTTTACAATGTCGAGCGTGGCCTCGCCCATGCTGACTCGTTTACCCAGCTGGTGCGCACGCACAACTGCCCCCGCGGGCTGCTCGACTAACCGGTGCATCTCATTTTGAATGGACTGCATGAATTCTTCCCTTACGCTGTGTTCGCGTTTCCTGGTTCGGGTTGTCATCGCCCTGATGCTACTGGTCAATGCGCGGGCTGCGCCTCCGCAGACGATCCTCGTGTTCGGCGACAGCCTCTCGGCGGGCTACGGACTTGCAGCAGGCGAGGACTGGCCCAGCCTGATCAGCAAGCAATTGCCGAAATCCTGGCAGCTGGTCAATGCCTCGCAATCCGGTGAAACCACCGATGGCGGCCTGACCCGCCTACCCGCCTTACTTGCCAGACATACTCCGGCAATTGTCGTCATCGAACTCGGTGCCAACGACGGTCTGCGTGGCAATGATCTGGAACTGGCGCAGCATAATCTCTCGGAGATGATTCGCGCCAGTCAAAACGCCGGCGCAAAAGTATTGCTGGTATCCATGCAATTGCCGCCAAACTTCGGCAAGCGCTACACCAGTCGATTTGCGGATATGTACGTACAACTGGCCAAGCAGTACACCCTGCCGCCTCCGCCCTTCTTATTTGAAGGCGTTGCGGACAAGCCCAATCTATTTCAGCCCGACCAGTTACACCCTAGGAAAGAAGCGCAGCCGCAGCTCGCCAGTACCATCTGGCGTACACTCGGCTCCATGCTCAACAGGAAAAAACCATCATGACCGCACAAGATTACCTTGCCCGCGCCCAATTGCAGCACGCCGTGTCCATCGAGCCTATTGAAGCGCTTGCACGCCGCCTGCAAACCGTTCGTGATCAGGCGCAGTTCACCGACTCACCAGAGACACTGTATCAATACCACGTTCCCATGCTGGGAGAAGGTGGCGCGTGTTCCCTGTTCGATGAACTGGACCCCACCCCCTACAATCTCGCAGACACGCTAGACGGCATCACCGATAGCACTACGCGTGCGCTGACACAATTGCGCGCACTGGTCGCTGAGGTCGCCAGCAGCACGCAGTGCGACTGGCTTGGTATTTACGCCAAACGCACGCTCAAAGATGGCTCCCGTGCACTCGTCAAGCTCGCCTATCACGGCAAGCCAAGTCGCGCCGAATTCCCGCTGACAGCCGAGTTTGCCGAGCATTCAAATAACAGCAGCGTGGGTCTGTCCGGTCAGGGCAAAATTATCGACGATGTCGCTGGCTGGGTGGCCGATGGCGGCGCTTACTACACCTGTGATCCGGATGTCCGCAGCGAGGCCTGTCTCCCACTGTTTGATGATCGCGGCATTCTGTGCGGCATCATTGATGCAGAAGATGCGCGCGCAGGCTTTTTCTCTGGCCAAGTGCTCGAAACCTTGATTGCATTGTGTCTGGTTGCACCATCCACGCTGCCGTAAGGAAGCGCAAAGCGGCTCGTAGCGGAATTTACAGCTCCTTACGATTCTGAAGGCTTGGAGAAACAGCTTTGGGCATCAGCGTGCCTAGAATGACACTCAATACCGGAATCACTCCGGTTTTGAATCTCAGGAGACAGGCTGATGACACCCTATTTTCGCCTTATTGCCGCCACAGTGACGGCAGTATTACTGACCTCAGCCCATGCAGAGGCACATCCACCCATGGCCGATCATGGCCACGGCGGCAGTTTGTTCGGATTGCATGCAGCATTGATCAAGCTACAGCCACAGCTCGGACTAACGGCGCAGCAGCAAGCACTGATCACAGCCGCACAAACCGCGACAAACAATGCCCGTACCATTGCCCGACAGCAGCATGACTCAATGAAGTCGCAGCTAGATACAGCCATGACGCAGCCCGTCCTGAATCTGGATAGCCTATCGCAAACAGAACAGGCTGCGCGCCAGCCAGTGCAAGCGGCCATGCAAACGGCTCGCACGTCATGGCTTGCCGCCTACGATGCGTTGAACGACACTCAAAAAGCGCTCGTATCGACTGCGCTGAAAGCAACTTACAAGCAGCATCAAGCCAAAATGGCCGAATGGATGAGCAAGCGTCCTCATCATTAAGCCAAATGCGTAGCAAACAAAAATGCCACTCTATTGAGTGGCATTTTCCATATAGCGCCTCGGATTGGCTAACTATTAGCCTCGCTTCGCTGCCCGTACAAACAGGATGCCGCCCAGCAGAATCATGGGCAGACTCAGCCATTGCCCCATTGAGAAGCCCAGCGCGAGGAAGCCCAGGAAGTTATCCGGTTCGCGCGCAAACTCTGCGATAAAACGGAACAGGCCATAGCCCAGCAGGAATAGAGCCGACACCTGCCCCTCAGGACGCTTCTTGCTGGAGAACAACCACATGATCACAAACAGGGTGATCCCTTCCAGCGCAAACTGATACAACTGTGACGGATGACGCGGCTGCTGATCCACAAGCGGAAACTGCATCGCCCAGAATGCATCGGTAGAAGTCACTCTCCCCCACAGTTCGCCATTGATAAAGTTGCCAATCCGGCCTGCAGCCAGTCCGAGCGGCACCAGCGGCGCAATGAAATCGGTCACCTTGAAAAATGAGTAGCCATATTTGCGGCCGATCAGCCACATCGCCACCAGCACGCCCAGGAAGCCACCGTGGAACGCCATGCCGCCTTCCCACACCCGCAAGATTTCCATCGGATGCGAGAAATAGAATTCAGGCTTGTAAAAGAGGATATAACCAAGTCGCCCGCCAAAAATGACGCCCAAAACACCATAAAAAAGCAGGTCATCGAGCTGTTGTGTGGTCCAACCGCTGGCGGGTTGCTTGCGAATGCGGTAATTTCCCAGAATCAGAAACAGAATAAAGCCCGCCAGATAGGTCAGGCCGTACCAACGGATGGCCAGCGGGCCAATACCAAATATCGGTCCAATGCTGATCGCAACCGGATCGAATTGCGGGTGAATCATCATCGCGGTTTTCCCTCGCGCGTGTTTTGATCTGACAAGCGCGCCATTATACTGATCTGAGCCTTGTCCGGAGACTGCATATGATAACAAAATGATATGCAGGAAACCCGGCCGCCGGCTTCCGGCACACCTGACATCCGCAAGACCAATCGTAAGGATTATCATGCCTGCCTATCGTTCCCGTACCACCACCCATGGCCGTAATATGGCCGGTGCCCGTGCCCTGTGGCGTGCCACCGGCATGAAGGATGGTGACTTCGATAAACCCATTATTGCCATTGCCAATAGCTTCACCCAGTTCGTGCCGGGTCATGTTCATCTGCATAACCTCGGCCAGCTGGTGGCACGCGAAATCGAAAAGGCCGGTGGGGTCGCCAAGGAATTCAACACGATTGCGATCGATGATGGCATCGCCATGGGCCACGGCGGCATGCTGTACTCTCTGCCTAGTCGAGATCTGATCGCCGACTCGGTGGAATACATGGTCAACGCCCACTGTGCCGATGCGCTGGTCTGTATTTCCAACTGCGACAAAATCACCCCCGGCATGCTGATGGCTGCGCTGCGCCTCAATATTCCGACGATTTTTGTATCCGGTGGCCCAATGGAAGCAGGTAAGGTCAACTGGCGCGGACAGGATCGAGGCCTTGATCTGGTCGATGCCATGATCGAAGCCGCCAGTCCTGATGCCACCGATGCCGAAGTCGCTGAAATCGAACGCTCGGCCTGCCCAACCTGTGGCTCTTGTTCCGGCATGTTCACCGCCAATTCGATGAACTGCCTCACCGAGGCGCTGGGCTTGAGTCTGCCCGGCAATGGCTCACTGGTAGCCACGCACGCCTTCCGTAAAGAACTATTCCTGAAAGCCGGACAAAAGATCGTCGAACTGGCCAAACGCTGGTACGAGCAAGATGATGCAAGCGTGCTGCCCCGCTCCATTGCCACGCTGGAAGCCTTTGAAAACGCCATGAGTCTCGACGTGGCCATGGGCGGCTCTACCAATACTGTCTTGCACCTCCTGGCGGCCGCGCATGAGGCAGGCGTCGACTTCAAGATGTCCGATATCGACCGTATCAGCCGTCGCGTGCCTTGTCTGTGTAAAGTGGCGCCTGCTACCCAGAAATATCACATGGAAGACGTCCACCGTGCAGGCGGCGTGATGGGGATTCTCGGCGAACTGGATCGCGCCGGATTGCTCAACCGTAAGGTGCCCACAGTACATTCCCATACGCTGGGCGGCGCACTGTCAGACTGGGATGTACAGCACGCCCGCGATCCGCATATCCACGACTTCTTCCGTGCAGCCCCTGGCGGCATTGCCACCACCATCGCCTTCAGCCAGTCCATGCTCTATCCGGAGCTGGATCTTGATCGTACACACGGCTGCATCCGCGATGCACAGTTTGCCTATTCCAAGGATGGCGGCCTGGCGGTGCTCTACGGCAATCTCGCCGAACGTGGCTGCATCGTGAAGACAGCCGGTGTAGATGAATCGATCCTCACCTTCAATGGTCGCGCCCGCGTGTTCGAAAGTCAGGACGATGCGGTTGAAGCCATTCTGGGCGATCAGATTGTGGCAGGCGATGTCGTGGTGATTCGCTACGAGGGTCCCAAGGGCGGCCCGGGCATGCAGGAAATGCTCTACCCCACCAGCTATCTCAAATCCAAGGGTCTCGGCAAAGCCTGTGCATTGCTGACCGATGGCCGTTTCTCGGGTGGCACATCAGGTTTGTCAATTGGCCATGTATCGCCGGAAGCAGCCGACCGCGGCGCAATTGCGTTGGTGCAGGAAGGTGATCGCATTGAAATCGATATCCCGAATCGTCGTATTCACCTGGCGGTGTCGGACGAAGAACTGGTCAAGCGTCATACCGAGATGGAAAAGCGCGGAGCAAAGGCATTCAAGCCCGAAACGCGCGAACGCCATGTCACACCCGCCTTGCGTGCATATGCGGCCATGACAACAAGTGCCGACACAGGTGCCGTCCGTAATGTCGAGCAAATTGAGCATCACCCGCGTGGCTAATAGCCTAAGTCCCTTACAGCACGCCCTGATCGAAACGGTCAGGCGCGTGCCGCATGGCAAAGTGGCAAGTTACGGTATGATCGCGGCACTGGCAGGTTATCCCCGTCATGCGCGACATGTCGGCCAGGCACTGAAGCGGCTGCCCGACAATAGCGATGCGCCCTGGTGGCGCATTGTGTCCGGCGACGGGACGATACCCGTGCGGGGTGCCGATGGCGCTGACGATCAGCAAAGATGGCTACTTGAAGCAGAAGGGATCACTTTTAAAGCATCGGGCAAGATCGATATGCGTCGGCATGCAGTCGAATAGGGCGGTTGTCGCATGAATGCACCGGTCGTCATTTGCAACTTGTCTGCAACCTTGACTAGGCATATCGTTAGGTCAGGCGCGCAACACACGCCACGCTCCGTCAACAAGCAGAAACGGAGGTTGCATGCAGCAAGCGACATCTTCGCCAGACGCTCGTTACGCAGGACCAGAACGACGTCTGCATGATCGCCGGGCTCCCATTCCACCGGATGAACACTTCTGGAGAATGATGAATCTGGCTCTCGTGGGCAGCGAACAGCGCGGTTCATTTGGTAGACGTGCAAATGATATGCAGTTCCAGAGCGGTACATCCGTATAGATACGTGGGCGCGTATGCACCATGATCCGGCAGGTCCGGAAAGCAAAAGAGCGGCACATGCCGCTCTTTTTGTTTGCTCACCCCGCTTAAACCGCAGCGATGATCTTCACTTCTACCCGGTAGTTTGGGTCAGCCAGACGCGACTCAACCGTTGCGCGTACCGGTGTATGACCCTGCGGCACCCACTCCGACCACGCTTCATTCATCAGGTCGTAGTCATCCATGGTCGCCAGCCAGATCTGTGCAGACAGAATCTTGGTTTTGTCGCTGCCGACTTCTGCCAGCAGACGATCAATCATGCCGAAAATTTCGCGGGACTGGGCACGTGTATCTTCCAGCAATGTCGTTTCCGCGACTTGGCCAGCGAGGTATACGGTGCCATTGTGCACCACCATTTCCGATAAACGCGGGCCAACATGAAAACGCTGAATCGACATACAGACTCCTTTCGCAAACAGAAACGATCGCCAGCACGCTGACGACAACACAAGAAAAACGCGCAGTGTACCTCGCTGCGCGCTTTTGTTCACATGAACCGATTAAACTCAGGCGAGTGCAACCCCGCGCAGACGCAGCGAAAACTCTCGCAGTGCCTCAATGCCGCTCGCTTCGGCACGCGTACACCAATCCTGCAATGACTTCAGGAGCTGTTCCTTGGATGATGCCGAACGCTCCCACAGGGTGGTCAGCTCCTGACGCATCTGATACACGGTTTCCAGCACCTTGGACTCTGCAATCAGGGCATCCAGCGACTGGCGTTCCTGCACCGGCGTATCCTTGCGATCCTGCTTGAGCCAGCGCTTCATCGAGGCCATACGATCCGCTTTACCGGATACAGACATGCGCTCGATTTCTGCCGCGACCGTGTCCCTTACCGTGCGGGCATAGCTCGCAGCGATGGAGTAGCGA
Source organism: Burkholderiaceae bacterium DAT-1 (assembly GCA_019084025.1). NCBI lineage: Bacteria > Pseudomonadati > Pseudomonadota > Betaproteobacteria > Burkholderiales > Burkholderiaceae > Burkholderiaceae bacterium DAT-1. The sequence continues at coordinate 6,943 of JAHRBI010000009.1, read as the reverse complement.
TTGGCAATGATGGCCTGCAGGGTCTCGAAGTCGATCTGAGCCTTGGGCGCAGTCGTCTTGAAGGCGGGCGCCACGCGACGAACCTTAGCCAGACCCATCATTTCCAGAATGCGGATATACATCCAGCCGATGTCGAACTCGAACCACTTGTATGAAAGTTTGGCGGATGTGCCAAATGTATGGTGATTGTTGTGCAGCTCTTCGCCACCAATCAGAATGCCCCACGGAAAGATATTGGTGGACGCATCTTCACACTCGAAGTTGCGGTAGCCCCAGTAGTGGCCAATCCCATTGATAATCCCCGCCGCCATAATGGGAATCCAGACCATCTGTACTGCCCACATCCAGATCCCGTTCACGCCGAACAAGATGAAATAGATGAAAATCAGTGAGATAAGACCCGCCGCGCTGTGCTTGGTATACACATTGCGTTCCATCCAGTCATCCGGCGTACCATGTCCATACTTGTCCATGGTTTCCTGAACCTTGGCCTCGGCACGATACAGCTCGGATCCTTCCAGCAGCACTTTCTTGATGCCCAGTACCTGCGGACTATGCGGATCTTCCTCAGTTTCGCAGCGCGCATGGTGCTTGCGGTGAATCGCCGCCCAGTGCTTGGTGACCATACCGGTTGTCATCCACAGCCAGAAACGGAAGAAGTGACTGGGAATCGGATGCAGATCAAGTGAGCGATGAGCCTGATGACGATGCAGGTAAATCGTCACCGACGCAATCGTGATGTGGGTGAATACCAGAATGGCAACAATGTATCCCCACCAGGGTAAATGCACCACACCTTGCAGAAATGGAAGCAGGCTTTCGAGCCACGACATGTGTCTAATCCTTCTGGGTAATTACAGCTTCATTCAAATATTGTTATCGAATCATTGTACGATGGATCATCCGTTCCCGCCTACAGAACCGTCAGCCGGTGCGAATACCTTTGTATCCGATAATGTTACCCGATAGTGCGTGGTTGGCAGCTCAATGCCATGCCCTTTAAATGTGCGCAACAACGTAAGATTGACTTCGGAACGCAAGCTGGCAAGACCGGCTTCGGGGTCGCCTACCCAAACACCGATTTCCAGTTCGATTCCGGTGTCAGTAATTGCCTTCACAAACACATGAGGTTGCGGATCGGCCAGCACACGTGGCACGGCCGCACATGCTGACTTAATTAACCCGATCGTCAGATCAATGTCTGTGCCATGTGCCACCGTCACTTGCACAGGCACCCGTGTCTGCCTGTCTGTGTAGGAATGGTTCAGCACAGTCGAGGTGACCAGCGCCTCATTCGGAATAATTGCCTCGGTTCCATCCCCCATGCGAAGGACAACATAGCGCGCGGTAATGCCGGTAATTGCGCCATTCCGACCATCAATGGTCACCAAATCACCTATTCGGATCGAACGATCCAGCAAAATGATAAATCCGGACACATAGTTGCTGGCGATTTTCTGCAAGCCGAAACCCAGACCGACACCCAGTGCCCCACCAAAAACAGACAGTACCGTGAGATCAATCCCAACCAGAGGCAGCGCAATCAAAATCGCAAAAACCGCCAGTACAGTACGTACAACCTTCGTTGCCACCACTCGCAGGCTCATGTCGAAGCTTTGAGCCTGCATCATGCGCCGCTCAAAGATCCGTCCAAGCCACATCGCAATCAACATGGTCAGCCCGACCGAAATCGCGCCATCGACCAGTTTCAGCAGGGATATTTCCGTTTTGCCGAAGTCAAACTGAATCTCGTCTAACGCACCCCGCAAGCGCGACATCCAGCCCAGGATATGCAATGCCACGCCCAGCCAGAGTACGCCCGCAATCCATCGCTCAATTTTTTTGACCTGCGCTGATTGAAGAAACACTTCCTGAACCAGATAAACCGCCATCCTGACTACTGCCCAGGCACCGGACAATTCGCCGATCACAGCCAAGAAGTCGTTGCGGCGCGCATCTGGCAATACGGGATGCGCCACACTAATTAATAGCCAGGATAAGAGAGGAAAGAGTACCCGTGCCAAGCCCTCCGACCCCATGCGCCATTTAGCATCTTCAGACTTCAGCGCCGGACGTAGTCGACGCGCAGCCAGATATGACGCAACCAGGCAGGTAATCGCCACCAAAAACTGTATCAGGAGTGATTCCGACACGCCCTTGTCCCACAGCTCGGAAGCAAATTCAAACAGGGGCGACTCGCGTACAGATTGCTGCATCATCAGGCACCACGAATTTTCTTGAGTGTCGCGGTTGTAGAGGTATCAAACAAAAATGGTATCGAATGTACCTGACCACCCCGTGCGAGCACCTCGGTCGCCCCTACGATGCGATCGGGGGTCCAGTCCCCGCCCTTGACCAAAATATCAGGCTGAACCAGTTGAATCAGGTCATACGGGGTATCCGTATCAAAGCAGGTGACCAGGTCGACCGCCTCGAGCGCAGCCAGCACTGCCATGCGATTTGCTTCGGGATTAATCGGGCGGTCATCCCCTTTTCCTTGCCGCTTAACCGAGTCATCGGTATTCACCGCAACAATCATGGATGCCCCCAATGCCCGAGCCTGAGCTAAATAGGTCACATGCCCACGGTGCAGGATATCGAAGCATCCATTGGTAAACACCAACGGACGTGGCAATGACTGCAGCCGCTGCACAAGTGCTTCATGGGTACATACCTTGTCAATAAAGGCAGGTTGGTCGTATTCAGTCATAGGAAACCTTTGATGCGCCAGCATACAGGCTGGCGGCGAAAATGAGGGCTGTCCCGCATTTTACATGCAGTGCGCAGCATCGGGGGGCACACACGATATATCCACCCATGGCAAATGGGCATGCGCGTACATCCTATCCGGGAGAAAGTCGATCCAGATTTGGCCAGAAGGCTTTATCGGCCGTGCATCGACAACACTTGCAGCAGCGCCATTCCTTGATCGGACACATAATGGCGGAAGCTGAACTGTTTAAGCTGGCGCAGCACCTGACTTGCATCGAAGCGACCGGAAGAAATCTGATCTCGAATACGCTTGAACCGACCACACTCTAAAAGCAATGCCTGCCGCCGCTTATTCACCAGTTGTACATGATGTTTTTCGATGAGCACCGATAGCTGAAGCCAGATGAGTAAGGCACCAGCAGCCCACCAGTACTCCATATACAAGGCAACAACGCACAGCAACACCAACAGCAAATACCAAACGAGATCTGCATTCGGAAAGTCTGGTGCCCAATTACCCAGCTTGGGCCAATTCAACTTAAGCTGGCTAATAATGCGATCTCTATCATTGGCGTCTCGCTTCAACCGCGCCCAAATCGCATCGAACTCCAGAGCAATAAACCATTTATCGTATAGTTTGGTTTGCAGCCAGTCGTTATCGCGGTATTGCTGCATTTTTTCTACCAGCATTTGCTGGTATGCATCGCTTGCCAGAGGCGGGAGTAACTCCCATTCGGGATGCGCCAATTGGCGACGAACCTTGAGCGGAAAGCCCAAAATATTGATGATTTCGCCTTTACGCGCCTCAATCGCAGAACGATCCAGCCGCTCATCCTGAGTATTCAGATCAAAGTACTGGGACACCAATAAATCCAGGCGCTCCAGGATGGGGGCAGCGCCGGGATTCTTGGCCATAAAACGTCGTTGCGCTTCCACTTCTTCAAGAATGGTAGGCACCGCAAACTTTACTTCAGGCGGCCAAGGCATACGCAATACGCTCTCCACCTTGAAGAAAATCTCTTCATAGTGGGCCACGAAATTGCGCTTAAATTCCTCAACCAGTTGCGAATCCTTGTCGCGGTCACCTGTCGACAGGGGGGCTGAAGGGGGCTTCCGCTGTAAATCCAACCGGAGATTATTGGCAAGCGTGCTTAACTCGGGAGAAATCCCGATCAAAGCGAAGATCGAGGCCAACTCCTTATGTCGGACCCGCATCTCCTCCAGCTCTTTCCAGACGTCCCAAGTCGCAGCCTTGGGCTCTTTCACCATATTTCCGAGCAGCATGGTCACTCCCAGGACCGCAACACCGGATCGCAATCAATCAGGCGATTTGGCAGGCTTCCGCAAAATCGAGACGAGGATTACGTGGATACAATTTGCTTGTATCGCCATAACCAAGATTGATCAGGAAATTGCTCTTATACTGGGTGCCCGCAAAAAAGGCAGCATCCACCTTTGCATTATCAAAACCTGACATCGGGCCACAGTCCAGACCCAAGGCGCGAGCCGCCAGGATCAGATAGGCGCCCTGCAGCGTACCGCTACGGAAAGCCGCCCCCTGAATTGCAGCATCATTCCCAACAAACCAGCTACGGGCATCGGCATGCGGAAACAGCTTGGGCAGCTTTTCGTAAAACTCGAGGTCATGCGCCACAATGACAGTCACAGGCGCGGCCATTGTTTTTTCCAGATTTCCCTCTGACAGGCAAGGACGAAGTTTTTCCTTCGCTTCGGGAGAACGAACAAACACAAATCGCCCAGGGCATGCATTTGCGGTAGTCGGCCCCCACTTTAGCAAGTCATAGAGCGCGTGGATGGTTTCATCGCTCACCGGCTGACTGGAAAAGCCATTGTGGGTGCGTGCGTCGGTAAACAATTGTGCCAAAGCGGCAGCATTGAGCGGCTGACTCATGTGGTGTACTTCCCTCTTGGTATATAAATATCAGGTGACTAGCTGCACCCGTTCAGATTAAGCATAGCCCGTCACCATAGATTGGCAAGTCATACATATGGCGTGAATCATGCATGTTTCAACCTTGCCTCAATCGCATGGCATAGCGTTTTAAGCACTTTGATACGGGCAAAATACTTATTATTTGCTTCAACCAGCGTCCACGGACGATCAGAGCTACCCGTTCGATCTACCATATCGTGGATGGCGCGCGCATATTCATCCCATTTTTCACGATTTCGCCAATCCTCGTCAGTGATCTTAAATCGTTTGAATTCCGTATTTTGTCGCGACTCAAAGCGCGCAAGCTGTTCCTTTTTATCGATGGCCAGCCAAAACTTCACAAGAATGACACCTGACTCCTTTAGTTGGCGTTCAAAATCATTGATTTCTTCATATGCGCGCATCCAGTCAGATTCAGACGCGTAGCCCTCAACACGTTCTACGAGCACACGGCCATACCAGCTGCGATCAAACATCGCAAATCTACCCTTGGCTGGAACATGCCTCCAGAATCGCCAAAGATATGGCTGAGCACGCTCCTCTTCGGAAGGTGCGGCAATTGGAATGATGCGATAGGTTCTGGCATCCAATGCTGATGCAACTCGGCGAATTGACCCTCCCTTGCCCGCAGCATCATGCCCCTCAAACACCACCACTACGCTATGGCGCTGAAAGTCAGGATGGCGACACGCCAAGGCCAATCGTCCCTGCCATTTCTCCAGTTCCAGCGTGTACGATTCGCGCGACATTTGCTGGTTCAGATCTAGTTTATCCAGCAAATACTGACCATCCAGTGGTGCAGCAAAAGGAGCAGCCTCGACAGGAGGCGCTATCACCCCCTTTAGTCTGCGCTCAAGTCCGCGCTTCAGGGTTTCAGCTGCCGTCAGATACCGAAAATTTGCATCCGAGCCGTCAATGACAGTCCATGGCGCACTGGCAGAGCTCGTTTTGAGCAATACATGCTCCGCAGCTTTACGGATATGCGCATGCTGCTCGAGATTTTCCCAGTCCGCAGTCGTTACTCTCCACCGAGTAAGCTCATCAGACTCAAGTGATTCCAGACGTTTCTTTTGCTCGCGCTTGGACAAATGGAACCATAATTTGATGAGTAGCGCGCCCTCGCGAACTAACATTCGCTCGAATCGATTGATTTCCGCGATCCGTTGATCAAGTTCGGCACGCCCTATCTGGCCCGCTACATGCTGATCAATTGGATCCGAATACCAAGAGCCAAACAGGATTCCAATTCGACCTTTGCCAGGTAATGCCTGCCAGAATCGCCACATATAAGGTCGATTGAGGTCATCCGAAGTAGCGTCACCAAACGCTGTGGTGTCGATCAGGCGAGGGTCCATCCATGCATTTAACAGATTGACGGTCTCCCCCTTTCCCGCGCCATCCAGTCCATTTACGAGTACAACTACAGGGAATTCCGCCAACTCTCTCAGCTGGATCTGCAGCTCGAGCAAGGCCTCACGAAGCGCTGGTACAGACGCCTTCCAGACCGCTCTATCGATCGCATGACCCTGCTCAGCTGCTTCAAACATGAAAGTGTGCTCGCATCCATTTCAAATAGGCATCTGCGGCTTCATCTCCCTCCATAGGAGCCCAAGACGCGCGCTCAGCGGCTGTGGGTGCAGTATATGGCCCCGCCTTGGCTTCGAAAAAAACCGTGCCCACTTGAAGCGAGACCACGCTGTGCCATGTACCTGGCGGCAGATCAATTCCAAAAATGTCGCCCCCAGGCGCTAAGCGATGCTGCTCCACTACCGTACCGGCATCATCAAAGATCAAGATGCCTAATGCACCTTTCACCACAATCATTGTTTCAGCCTTACTCGCCTCGAGATGACGATGCGGAATGACGTAGCTATTCGGCTCGATTGCATTCAGTAGCCTGTGGCAGACAGATTCATCTGATTCGTGAAAATTGAGATTCTTACGCAAACGAGGAATGGCATTAGCTTCGTGAGTTAATGCCTCGAGCATTTGCTGGGAGAGCAGTTGAACAGTCATGGATTCGAAAACCGGATAATGAAATGAATGACTGAAGTATACCGCTACAGCGATATTGTCTGGGAAACTGTACCTGTGCCGAATGATTCTACGCTGATAGCGACAATTGGAGTGACTCCAACTTTCAGACGCCGAAACGCAAAAACCCCGACCAGTCTCCTGATCGGGGTTTGCATACATCTATTGATGTTGGGGAGCCTGGCGGTGACCTACGTTCACACGGGAACCCGCACTATCATCGGCGCAGCTTCGTTTCACGGT
>JAHRBI010000008.1 GCA_019084025.1 Burkholderiaceae bacterium DAT-1 | reverse complement strand
GTACACCTCCCGATCCTCTTCATTGCGAGGACCATAGCTCTCCGGTACTTCAGGCAAGGGCATCAGCTCTGCCGGGTCCAGTGAGTTAAGCGAGGCCATCCGGGTATCCTTGTGTGCATGCTGCATGCTTCGATTATACCTCGCACTTCCGTAAATCCGCATCTCCGTATTTCCGTCAAGCTATCCACTCCGCGTCACTCATCCTCTTCGTGTGCTTCCGCATCCAGCATCGCCAGCAATGCCGAGTGATCCGCGCTGGTGGCGGTGTCTGCATCTTGCCCCTCCCCGCCAATCACCCGCCCCGGATGAATCGCGGTGTGGATGCCTTTCAGGGTGCGGATGCTCACTTGCGTGTATATCTGCGTGGTACTGATGTCGGCATGCCCCAGCATCGCTTGTATGTAACGGATGTCTGCGCCACCCTCCAGCATCAGCGTGGCCATGGTGTGGCGGAACAGGTGGCACGCCCCGGCCTTGCCGATCTGCGCCGCGTTCACGTAATCGCGCACCATCTGCGTTAAGCGGTTCGGGGTGAAGGCGTCGCCTTCGCGGGTCAGGAACAGCGTGCCGTGGTCGGCGCCAGTCGCCAGCTCGGGGCGCACGTCGTCGCTGTATTTGCGTATCCACTGCAAGGCCCGTTCACCAATCGGAATCATGCGGTCTTTCTTGCCCTTGCCTTGGCGAATCATCACCGTGCCCCGATCATGATCAATGTCAAAGACGTTCAGGCCAATCAATTCCATGCGTCGCATGCCAGTGCTGTAGAAGGTTTCCAGAATGGCGCGATCACGGATGCCGGCGTCGGTGTCGAGATCCGGCACCGCCAGCACGGTTTCCACTTCGCGGATGCTGAGGATGTGTTTGGGTAAGCGCCGCTCCAGTTTCGGCAAATCGAGGTCACTGGCCGGGTTGTAGAGGATGTGGTTTTGCCGGGCCAGCCATTTGAACCAGGCACGCAAGGGGATGATTCGAGTGTGCTGGCTGCGGGCGCTCAAGGGTTCGCCGTTGTCTTTGCGATACAGGAACAGATAACGCTGGTAGCGCTCCAGGATGGGCTTGGTGATGTCGTGCGGGCGTTTCAATCCGCGCTCATCGCACCAGCTGATGAAGTAGCGCGTATACAGCTCCCGGCTTTCAATGGTGGCCGCCGAGTAGTTCTTTTCTCGCAACCACTGGCAATAGCGTTGCAGGTGGTTGTACAGGCTGTTGCTGTCCCGTACATCGCCAATCGGCGGCAAAGCCGTGCGCTCGCCTTTGCGCCCCAAGGTTAATCTCCCTGCGCTTGAGCGGCTATCCCACAAGGGGACTCCGACCTGCTACGCGCTGAAGCGCGTGCAGGATCGTATGAGGCGGGAAGGCTTTCACTACGATACGATGCACTGTGAGCAACAGGGAGATAGGCGTTTTCCGCTTCGTCTTCGTCGATGTCTGTCCATGTCGCGCCACTGTTGGGGTTGCGGGTGATGTGTGGCACCCGACCAGCCGCCGACACCCCACCGACCTCGCCCCGACCGGGGGCCGACCGCTCACCCTTTACCCCCGACCGCCGTGCATCACACTGCAAGGTGCCCGCTTGCATCAGATCCGCCAGACCCATCAGGAAACGCTGTCCGGCATCGCCTTCACCTTCATAGATCAGCTCGTATTCCAGCCCCTGCCCCCGACTCACGCGGTGGGCCAGCAGGTATTCCAGTTCCACGAGTCGCGCCAGATGGACTTTGAGCTGGGTATCGCCCCAGCCTGTTACATCACGCACCTGTCGCCGTGTCAGGCGGAAGTCCGCCTGCTTCAGGCTCTGGCTTGCGCACTCGCTTTTGACCCAGCCATGCACCAGGTTGAGCAGCTTGCGCGTCTGTGGTGGCAGTTCGTCCAAGGTGCGGCCCAGCACGTCATGGGCCAGCCGGTTGGCAATGGCGATGTCTTGCGGCGTGACCTCAATGTATTGCACCGTTTTGCCACGGTGCTGCACGGTCTTCACTTCGCGCTGATACTGATGCAGCAAGGCAATGGCGCGGATCAGCGTCAGGTATTTCATGTGATCGCGCCGGGTGCGGGTTTTGTCATCGAGGAAGGTGAGCTGATCGGCGTAGGGGTTCACCACTTTCAAGGGCTGAATCAGGCGCTGCGCGTTGCGGTGCAGGCTCAAGATGGCGTCGCGGTCTTCGTCGGCCAGCAAGCCTTCCAGCGTCTGGCGTTTGCGCTGTAGCGCATGAATGGCGCGGGTTTGCTCGCGCGATTCGTTCACGGTCAGCACCACGCAGCGATTCAGCAGCTCTTCATCGATATCAATGGCCGTGGTGGTCAAGAACAGCATGACCGGGCCTTCAACGCGGTATTCGTGGGTGGTGAGCAAGCCGGTCACCGGGTCTTTGCCGGTGCTGGCCATGGTGACTTGGCCGTCACTTTGCAGCAATTTGAGGGCATAACTGGCTTGCGCCGCGCCTTCCTCTTCGGCAATGGCGAGAATCTTGTGCTTCAGATTGGTTTCGCCGAGGTAAAACACGCTCTGGCCCGTCATAGCCGAATAGCGCACTTGGGCTTCGTCCGGCATCAGGTTCAGCACGGCATCCATCAGGCTGGATTTACCCGCTGCGCTTGAGCTTTGAATGAGCACCGCCAGCGGCTTGTCCAGCTGCCGCGACACCGCCGCCAGATAGCCCACCAGTTTGTTGGTTTCCTCGCCCACCACGCCGCAGGCATCGAAGTCGGCCAGAATCCGATCCAGCAGATCCGGCGCTTTCAGCAATTCCAGCGCCTCGGCCTGTTCACGTTCCGAGAGCTGCGGGCCGTCGTCTTCCTGCTTCAATGCGGCTTGCAGGTTAGCGGTTTGCAACTCTTCCAGCTTCAACAGCACCCGCCCGAGATCATATTTCAGCACGTCGTCCGATTCGCCCAGCTCCAACCCGGCCAGCTTGATGAAGGCAGCCCGTGCCTTGGCTTGATACAGGTCGAAGGTATCGATGTGGAAGGCGTCGCCTTTGCTGACCAGTACATTGACCTTCAGGGCTTCCGGGTTCAGCGGCTTTTTCCAGCCCCGGATGCGGTAGCGGCGTTCCCCGTATTGCAGGATCAGATCGGTGTCGTTGATTTCGGTCGGGGTGTCGGTTTGCGGTGCCGGTGGCAAGGGGCTGACCAGCGTGGGTTCAGGCAGTGCCTCTTCAGCCGCAGGCACTGGTTCGGACACCACTTCAGCAGCTAAAGGAGAAGGTGTTTCCACATGGGCGCTCGTAATGGCGGGGGCTTTACCTTCTCCCAGCCATTCTGCCTTGCGCACCAGCAACGCCAAGGCTTTGGCCGGCGGGCTCATTTTGAGGGCGTATTCGTTGGCGTCCATGCCCTTGGGGAACTGGATGCGGTAGCAGGCCATGCCCTCAGTTGTGAGTGTTTCAGTCAGCACTTTTGCGCCGCGTTCTCCCGCTTCATCCCGATCATAGGCAATCAGCACCCGCCGCACCCCATGGCGCTTGAAGGCAGCCAGATGATCATCAGTAAACCCGTTCACGCCATAGCTGGCCGTCACGTTACGGAAGCCATGCACCCAGAAGGTCATGGCATCAATCAAGGCTTCGCACAGGATCACTTCACCATTGCTGCCGGCAATGCCTGCCTCGTTCCAGACGCCCGCATGCGGCCCAGGCAGATACAGGTGATAGGCCGTGCCGGCGCGCAGGTTGTCGAGAATCTTGCGCCCGTACACTTCATAAATCACGCCCTGCGGATCGATCACCGGCACCACCAGCGAGCCGGACAGGTGTTCGTGCCCGCTCTCGCGCAGGATGCCGATCGCCTGCAGCTGGCCACGCATCTGCTTGCCTTCTTTCCATTGGGTCTTCGGCAGGCGGTAACCCAGGGTGCGATTGGCAAAGCCCAGCTGGAAACGCTCGATCAGTTCTGGATGGTTCAAGCCACGCTGTTGCAGGTAGGCCAAGGCTTCCGGGCTTTGCTTCAAGGTGGCGTGGTAGTAGTCGATCACCATGCGTAAGGCGGTTTGCTGGTCGGCATCGGCGGCTAAAGGAAGGGGGGTGGCTTTGATCTTGCCCGATGTCATCGGTTCAGCCGGTGGCGGGGTGTCCACCAGACCCAGCTCACTGCGCAAGCGCTCGATGGCGGCCCTGAAGCTCAGTTTGTGCCGCTGCATCAGCCAGTCAATCGGCCCACCCGCAGCGCCGCAGCCAAAGCAGTGATACAGGTTCTTGGCAGGCGTCACGATCAGGCTGGGGGTGCTGTCGTCATGAAACGGACAGCCGCAGGCGTAGTCCTTGCCCTGCTTCTTCAGCTCGATGCCGTCCGCCTCGATCAGGCGCAGCAATGACACTTCGGCCTTCAACCGTTCGATGTCTGCCTCTGGGATGCGTGCCATAAACCCTGTCCCCCCTAAAAACCTGTCAAGTACCTTTTGGATATCCTTTTATTGTTCCTTTTATGCTACCATTGGTCAAGCACTAAAAACGAAGGGCTTACACTCATGGCAACAACAACCTTGTTTGTACTTCCCATGAGCTTCCCTGAACGTCTAGCGTCCATTCGCAAAGAGCGCGGCTTTACCCAGCAGCAGATGGCGGACAAGATTGGCATGCACATATCGCAACTCAAGCGCTATGAATCAGGCTCATCACAACCCACCATCGACGTATTCCGGCGCATTGCGCTGGCACTCAACGTCAGCGCTGATATGCTGCTTTTCGAACCCGACGAGCGCGGGCCAAATGATCGGCTGAAACTGCAATTTGAAGCGATATCGCAGCTAGATGAGAAGGAACGGGAAGCGTTAGAAACCGTTATATCCGGCGTGCTGCATATGCATGATGCAAAGCGCTGGCAACAAAGCAAAAACAGCAATCAAGCCTGATTTGCACCAATAAGCAGCGCCCCCAACCCCAGCCACTGCTCGGGGTAAAGGGGGCGTTTTTGCTGCTATATACACAAACCCATTCACAATTGTTTATCCGATAAACGTCAAACCATGCGTGGGTGTGTCTTTGCAAATTGTCATACACCATCTACAGCAACACGTTTCCTGCACTCATGAATATGGTGCAATACAAACCGCAATTTTTATCCGATAAACTTCCTGTCTTACCCACATCGGGCCATGCACAGAATCAGTCACGTCGATTTATCGTAACCATTTTGTCGACAATCTCTTCAGCAACACGTTTCCTGCGCTCAGACATGTGGTGCAATATCGGCCGCAATTATTTATCCGATAAACAACCGGCCTCGCCCAACATCTGGCCATGCACAGAATCAGACATGTCGATTTATCGTGGCCGTTTTGTTAACAACCTCTACAGCAACACGTTTCCTGCGCTCAGACATAGGGTGCAATACAAACCGCAATTTTTTATCCGATAAACTCTTCCGGCCCATCCACTGCCACCAACTCCCCCAACAATTGCCCAAGCAATTCGCTATCCGACTCCGGCGGTTCAAACCAGCTGGCACACCAGCGCCCCGAGTATTGCCGCCAGGCATCGGCAATCACTGGCCTAGGCACATCGTAGCCCGCCGCCCGTAAACAGCGTTCCATCCGATCCACATGCGCCCCCACTTCAAATGGCGGTTCGTCTTCAGCGGCTAATGGCCTGAGCTTCATCTTTTGCATGCTGCCTCCCGTTTCGTGATGCATCCCTGATCCGGCCACTGCTCCCTGCAGACCGGCATCCTTCATCCTACCACCACCACCCATCCCGTCCGGGCGGCAGCCCTGCCGGGCGCGTGTTAACCATGCCGGAATCAGCCGCCCATGCCACCCCGCGCCGTACCCGGTCGCGCTCGGTCAGAACAAGGGTCAAACAGGCTGATTATGCCGATTGGATGTTTTCAGGAATGTCTGATGGAATTTCGCGAATTTGTATTACGGGGTAATACACAAATATCCAATTCGATCATATAGTTAAGCGCATAGCGTACTACAAGGTAATACAGCACATTTTTGCCACTTTTCCATTGCAGATCAGCAGCTTACTGTACCCCCACCAGGGGGTGCGTATGGCGTGTAGGATTTTTAGGGGTGGTCACACCGCCCCTAAAAAGCGGTTTGTGGGGCGTTAAAGGCCCCAAAACCGGGGCGTACACCCATGCACCATGCCGGAAGCAGCACAGCCAACAGGGGATGCAGCCAATATGCAGCCAATATGCAGCCAATATGCAGAAGATGTGCAGGGAATATGCAGTAAAAGTGCAGCAAAGATGCAGAGAAAGTGCAAACCCATGCAACTTTATGCAGGGTTTGTGCACGAAACAGGCAGGAAAGATGCAAAGATGATGCAGAAATCAGGCAACAAAAAGGCAGAAATGGGGCAGGAAACAGGCAACCGCCCGCCCCAGCCCCAAAGCCTTCAAGATCACCGCCAAACAAGCGTTGATCTCGCCTGAATCAACCGCCCCTGCGCGCCTCGCGTTCAATCAGGCGATATTCCCGCACGATTCCACGGATGGCACCGGTCAGCGGGGCGAAGTAGAGGCGCAGGCTGTGTTTGGCGGTGCGCTTCAGATCTTGGAGGGTGATGTATCCGGTCATGTGGTTCTCCATGGGGAATTTAACCCGGCCAGCCCCAAATCACACGCCCGGCCAAGCAATGGGCGGGCTGAATATTTACACTAAACGCATATACAATAAAGCTCGTCAGGATCAACCAATGCAAGCCCCTTTTCCCTTGTCCATGCCGCAATGAGCTTCAATTCTGATTCGGAGTCTGTAGACTCGGGCAAATGAATCCAAGCAACCTTACGCCCATAGGAGAATTCCAAGAATCGGCAAGCCGACAGGTGATTGTACTCATCGCACTCAAAACCTGCGAGCATACAAAACCTCTTAAAATCCCCTACGGCTAACTCACCTTCCTCAAAGGCAATTAAAAGGTTTTCGGAATCTATCTCGTCAGGAACAGAATTCAATGCGATAAATATATTACTTGCGAGAGGCAATTCTGTTGAGAAGGACTTCCCGACCTCCGCCGGGAATGAGTCCGCATATAGTTTTCCAGGACTGGTCCAAAGTTCCATTTCGCGAACGCTTATCATCACTCAGCCTCCGGATATCTAATCTTGATATCTTGACTGCCTTCCGGTCGATTAATGTGCAACGTTTGAGCGCCAGTAGTCCTAGATGTGTGTACACCAGCGCTACTACCATCGGGCAGAGTCTTCTGCCCCTTGCCTGCGTCAGTGCCAGGTAAAGAGTCCAGGTCTTTTTGCGCATCTCCACCCGGCTTGACGTAATGACCCTTTACCGGGCGGCCACGCTTATCAGTTTCATGCTCCAGCCCATTTGTCAGCCCTTTAACTCCGTCGTCGGAAGCTTTCTTTCCCTCGTCAGCTCCACTGCTTGGGGCATCTCCACCCTTCCCTAATGCCTCCTCTCGGGCAAGCTTTTCCTTTTTCCGATCTTCAGTTTGTTTTAAATATGCTTCATGTGTTAACTCACCGGTCACTGGATCGATAGCACATAAATCCCCACCGTGGCATCCATCCTGATTAAAATTACTTGACACAAGCAATAAGGAAAAGCTTGCTACAGCAACTCTTACCGTTGTCGATGCAATATAGCGCAGAGCTTGACCACCCACCTGCTTGGCCGCCATTTGCCAAGAGTATGCCGAAGCTCGCTGCATACCCCACATACGATCATATGTAGACAATACGTGTGACTGCGTTGTTGCGCATGCCAAGCACGCAGTAACTTCAATTGGACTCACCCTTTGCAGTTGTGGCTCCCTTAATGGAGCCAGTTTACGAACGTCATCAACCACTTCAAAGCCTGACGGATCCGTCAAATTCGTCGGATTGTTCAGCACATAGCTGAAGCGGTTGTAGTTCTGCCCGTTCACCGGGTCCGCGATCAGCGGGTCGCCGCTTAAGAACTTGCCGACCAGAGGATCATACACCCGTCCATTCAGATGTACGAGTTCGAGATCGTCGAGCATTTCTTGGCCGGTATAGCCCTTGTTATCGGTGGTTTCCTTTACTTGCGTGCTGGTCGCAGTGACAGGTGTGCCCGCCAGCAAGCGTCGGCTGCCCCAGGCATCAAAGGCCATGCCCTCTTTCAGGTTGCCTGCGGCATCAGTGATTGCCACCAGACTGCCCAAGCGGTCGGCGTGAGTATAGTTCAGTTCGGTGGCCTGCCCCGCTTTGTCGATCTCCACGCCCAGGCCCATCGGCCAGTAGGTCTTGATGGTCTGCACCGTGCGGTTCTTGTCGGTGATCACTTCCTGTGCACCGCCATAGAAGGTGATGCTGCTGCCGGTGGTCTGGCTTCTGCGTTCGTGATCCGGTCCATAGGTGAACTGGCTGGTGCTGTTGTTGCGGCTAATGGTGTCCGGCATGTCGAAGCTGGTCCAGGTGGTCGTACGACCATTGCCAGTTAACTGGTTCCCATTGTCATCAAAACTAAAGTCGCCGCTGACGCCGCTGATGTTCTTCAGCTTGTGCGTGTTCGGTACATAGGTGTAGCTGCCCATGCCGGATTTGCTGGCGATACTGCCATCGAGCGTATAGCTAAACACCTGTGGCACGTTGCTGGTCTGCGTACCGGTCACCGAGCTTTGAATGATGCGGTTCAGGCCGTCGTAGCTAAAGCTTTCGCTATAGTACTGCGTCGGCACACTACCTGTGATACCGGTATTCCATTGCTCGGTCCGGTTATTGACGTTCCCCAGTACATCGTAGGTGTAATCCTCGCCGAGCAGAATCTTGGCGGGAACGGTGCCACAGGGGTTGCTGGACGCAGGTGCATTGGCCAATGAGGTAATGCTTGCGCCATTCAGCCAGCCGGTGTGGGCGTTATAACAGCGCGTGTCGACGACGCCATTGCCCAGTGCCGCCTGAATCACCCGATTGGCCGCATCTTGTACCTTGGATTCCCACAGAACGGTGTTGCCGCGCAGCATCTGGCTCAGGTAACCCTTGTCGTTATACCGTTGCCCGAATACTTTGCTGCTGTCCGTACCACGCTGGTAGGTTTGCGTGATCGGGCGATTCCAGTCGTCGTAGTCAGTCTTGGCGGTGAAGACGAGTTTGCTGGCCACATCCAGTGTGGTTGTGGTTTGCAACGGCAGGCCCAGTGTGGTGTACGTCTGAGTGACGTCCACGTCCTTGGTCGTAGCTGTACCGGTATAGCGTTCGACTTGTTTGCCGCAACTGGCCGCAGCCTTACAGGTTGCAAGCTGGCTGCCACTCAATACCCCGCCCGTGGCATTGGTCGTGTCATACACGAAGGTGCTGGTCAACTTGTCTTCTACGCGTTTGGTCATGCGGTCAAGCAAGTCAAACTGCATGGTCGTCGCGGTGCCGGCCGCTTTCTGATTCGGGCTTTGTTGTTTCCAGGTCCGGCCCACCGGGTCTACCCAGTATTGGATGGTGCCGAGGTCGGGATCCACCAGCTTGGTTTTGCGGCCCAAATTGTCGTATTCGACGGAAATGGTCGCGCCAATGGGATCGATGGTTTGAATCAGATTGCCAAAGGGGTCGTAGTCAAATTTTGTTGTGGTATCCGTATTGGCGTTTGCCAGGTCGTTGGCCATCCGGACGGTATCCACCTGCATCAGGCGGTTCCACGCATCGCGGGTTTCGCTGCGCTTTTGTCCTTTGGCATTGGTCAGCTTCCGCACGAGACCCGCATACTCGGTGGTGGCACTCACTTCGTTGCCCGAGGTGTCGAGTGTCGTGACGGTGGTGACGCGATTCAGATTGTCATACGTCTGACGGCTGGCTAGCTTGCCCACGGGCATGGCATCGGTGATCGCGCTGATCGTCGCAGCTTGATAGGTCTCCTTGAGTCGACCCAAGTCGTCGTAGACCTGGTCGCGCGCGATCAGGCTGCCATCAAAGCCATAGGTCACTGTACGCAGGGTGTGGCCTGCCGCATCGAGATACGCGAGCGTGGGCACGGTGATCTGGCTGTTACCATTGTAGTGCATAGTGATCTGGATCACCTTGGCATTCGCCGGACAATCGCCGTTACATTGCTTCACATAACTGCGTGTCTGATTACCGGTCGAGCTATCACTACATGTTGTGCTCTTGCCTGGCGCAGTTTGGGTCAGGACTCGGCCAAAACCGTTGACAGTCGCGCGGGTCACCAAGCCATTGGCGTCGGTCGAACACAGCATCGCCCCAGTAGCAGCATCAAAGCTGCGGGTTTCAACCATCCCCACCGCATTGGTCACTGAGGTCGCAAAGCGGCCCTTAGCGTCATATCCGGTAGACATGCTGCGGACTTCCTTGCCGTTCTGACTGTTGAATACCGTCTGACCATCGTTCTTGTCATACGCCCAACTCTGCGTGGTGGTATTCACTAAACCAAAGCTATTGCCGCTGCGGTCGTAGCTCGTTACCACCTCCAGATCGGTTCCTGGTTCAATCGTCTGGCTGGTCAGTTCGCCCTTGCTGCCGTATTTGAAGGACGTGTTTCGACTGAGCGAAAGGCGGGTGCCATCTCGCCTTGGGCTGCTTCGGGTAATCTTGGTGGCGCACACACGCCCTACAATCCAGCCGCTTCCCCCTGTCACACAGCTTGCATCCTTGGTGTTGTACCCATTGCCACCATTATTGCTGTTATCAAACGTCGAAGTGGTCTCGGTGGTAAAGTAGCTCGCCGTGTCAGCGGTCTTCGTTTCCTTGACAGAGGACGAAGTCAAATTACCCCAGTCGTCATAGGTATTGCTGGTCTCCGTCTTGCTGATTGCTGTGCCGTCGAGGTCCTTCTTCTCGGAGGTCGAGGAAGCTAAATACGGGAATACGCTCTGACCGCCGCTGGTGAAGGTTTGGGTCAGTGTCGCGTAGTTATATGTCGTGTCACTCAATACGACATTGCTGTTTTTGGTGGCCACGACCTTAGCGGTACGCGGCATGCCTACAAAGGGCCAGTCTTGACGGAACGATGTCAGAGTTTGTGTACCCAGTTGATCCTGAGTTGTAATAATACTTGCAAACCCTGCTGCGCCACGACCGGAAGCATCCACATAATATCCAGCATAGCTATACGATGTCGTAACCCAGCCGCCTGAACCGTTTGCTTTTTTGTAAGAGGAAACCAGAACGCCAGGTGGAACAGAAGTCAGCGGATAGGTCGGGCGCTTTGCGAGTCCTCCCTCAATCGGAAATTGACTATACACAGATGAATCATTTGAACGTGCGTACTCAAGCTTTTCTTGAGCGCCCACACCATTGGTGATGGTGATGACTTTGTCCAGATTCGCTGGCCCTGCTAGCGAATAAACCTCAGCACTTACTGTTTTGAGGCTCGCGTTGTATGCTGCTTGATATGCATCTTCACGAATGATCACTTGCTCTTGAATGCCGGCACTATCCAATACCTGCAAATCTTCCAGCCCTCTCGGCAGGCGATACTTAACACCTTTTCCAATTACGCTTTCTAACGTATTTGAAGTTCCCTTACACTTCAAAGTACGATCGTTCAGTACACATAAACCTTTACTTCCCCAGAAACGGTTTAGTCCATCGCCAATTGGATCCCCAATCGAGCCGCCGATAGCTTCGGAAGACGCAGCGTCAACAGTAAGTGGCTCCCCCCAGCAATCCACACCTACTTCTGTACTCAAGCAGATAAATCTGGACGCCCCTTTGCCGCCTGCGGGCATAATGGTACCAGGTGGATAATCAGGAGGCGTAGACACGCTATTCCCACCTCCGAAATCCCAAGTATACGGCCACGTATAAAAGACGAAATCGGTGAGCCCACTTCCCGTCAGGCTACCCACAGTTGCTCCCGATGAAATGGCGGGCAGTGCAAAGGCTGGATTACTTGGTTGCGTAACCGATGCAAAGAAAATAGTCTGACAATCAATGGTGCCTTTATTTGTACAAACCGTTACTCCCTGGGTTGTACCGGATGTCATTTTGCTCCTATTGCTCCAGACAGAATAAAAATCTGTCATGTCATACCGGCTGGAATGAATGGGAACCGGGTTAAAAAGCATTTGAGTAAACGGATTAGATTGAACTGGACCTCCAATAAATTTACCCAATACATCCTTACAATCAAACAGCTTGCTCGCGTTATTGTATGAACATGACTTGGATTTGTATTTATCACTTAATCCATACAGAAACTCCATCTTCCGATCATTGTCCATGTCAACCAATGTCGGCAGGCTATCTTCCCAAGAGTCCGCGGTCATATTCGCAACGGGTCCGCCACCGGAGCAGTCGAAGTCAGGTTCACCATTTACCTTTGGTCGGCTGAAACAGACTGCAAATACTTTATTGCCAATGGCATAGCTACTGACCATAGCAATATCGTCAATACCATCTCCATCTAAGTCGCCAATAAACAGTGTACTTACACCGGATTTAATCCCAGTGGATAAAGCCGTCGACCCAGTCCACACTCGGGACATAGTGAGTTGTTTATCAAACTTTCGGCCATCTGGCAGAACAAGGCTAATTTCACCTGTAAGTACGTTCTTACCAGTCCACTCTTTCTTCTCATCAGAGATTGGCGGCTGTTTGGGGCATTCAACATCCGCGCTAAAACCACATCGAATAGTTGTTTTAGCTGCAATTAGAGTTGGGCGACCCGAACCATCCAAATTTCCCCTGTAATTTCGGGTTTCTTCTAACGGAACAATCATTGCCCGTTTGTATTTCCACGAAATGTCAGTGGTATTTCCCCAGTCAAACGTGGTTTTGGGGAGCATATCCATTTTTTGGGTAGCCTGATTGAGTGCAGACAATTGCACATAGTCAATCAAACTACGTCCGCTTGTAGGGCTATAAGTGTAATGGATAGCGTAATCCTGAACCATCCCACCACCAGTCCCATCACTTTTAACATCACTTAATACCTGAATATTAGTTAAACGGCTGCGCACGTCATTTCTAGCCCCTCCGATATACTGAAGAGAAATGTCGTCTCGGCTCTCATATTTAAACTGAATCATCAAGTCAGGTGTTTGACCCGCAACAGAATTTCCACCATATTTAATTGAGCTAGGCAGGTATTCACCTGTTGTAGAATCATTGGTGTAGGTGAAGGTCATGTAATTACCAAAGCGATCTTCTACCTTGCCAAGCGCCCACAGCAAAGCCTTAAATCTTAATCCGTTGGCATTATTATTAGTAAAGTTAATAAAGCTACTTGGATCAGAACCATAATAGTGCGTTCTACCATCACGGGTTTCAACCTTAAAATATGGCTCAGACTGACTATTAGTCAGCATGGTTATCCTAGAGAAATCATCTATTTCGGTTCTAAACTCTCCGCCGGTCTTCCAATAAGCTTCATCAACATCGGCGCTATTGCCAGAGTTTGGCTGTGGGTCGTTAACGCGAACCAGCCTTTTCCCGTCAATACATAGGCGATCCGCTTTATCAAAGTTAATCCGCCACGTTTGACCATCTTGCGCAATTGTTTTTGCACAGCGATGAATCGTTGACAAGCCGCCAAGCGTCCATCCTAAGCCGAGGTAGCCATTTGGCGCATGACTGTTATAACTTAAGTTCAGCGCTGGCTGCATGCCAGCAGTTGCGGGCGGAACCGCGATTGGAAGTGAATATATAGCCGCGCCGTTTTGGATAGTTAATTCCCCCGGCAAGGTGCCCGCATCGGCATTGTTCAGCCCCGGCGGTGTAATCGTCACCGCCTTCGGCGTAGCATCACTGGCCCCCCCCGTGCCGCCTCCCGACCCCGCCGGCACCACCACCGTCTGCACTGGAGACGTCATCAATATGCCGCCGCTACTATCCTGCGCGGTCGCCGTGATTTGATACGTCCCCGCCGCCAGATTGCTCACCGCATAGGTGTAATTCCCGTTCGATCCCGTCGCGCTGCCGCTCACAACGGTCGTGCTCCCCTGCCCCACCGTCACCTTCACACTGGCAATGCTGCCCATGGACGCACCGGTGGCATTGATCGACACATTGAAACTTGCCGGAGCGGACGGAATCGTGGCCGGTGCGCTCACCGCCAGATTGATTGCCCCTGCTTCGATCACATTAATCGTGATCGGCGCCGAGGTCAGTGTGGTCACCGTGCCATTGGCCAGACGCAGATCCGCCATCGTTTTGATGACATAGGTGCCTTTCGCCAAGGTCGTCGTGGTGCTATAGAACCCTGCCCCCAGGCTGCTATCTGCCTGGGCGGTGATCGCCGCTTGCGTCCCCACTTGCATGCGCACCGCCGTCACGGTGGCACCTGCCGGTACCCCGCCCACTTGCGTGCTCATGAACACATTGCCACCGCCGTAGGTCTGCCCGTTTTTCGGGGTGCTGAAGCCAATGGTGGCCCCTGCCGTCAGCTGGCAGCTGCCGGTACACGGCAGATTCGGGCTCGCCCCAGAGGTGACCGGCACTGCCTGCACATACACCGTCGCCGCGTTGTAGCCGGTGAGACTGGTCAATTCGTGCTTGAAGTAATGGCCCAGCCCATCGCCACAGGCAGTGGCGAGATTGGCGGTGGTGGTGCTGGTGGACACATCATTGCTTAAGGCGCTGGCCTTCCCCGCCCCTAGCGCTGTTGCGTTGGCATCCGGCTGCGCGCCGACAAACACCTTGTAGCCAATCGCCTGGTTCTGCCCCTTTTGACAGACCCAGCCTTCGACAAAGGTCTTGCCGTCGGCACTGATATAGACACCCGACACTTCCCCGTTAATGCCCGGGGCGCCGGCGATGGTGGTCAGCGTCTCGGTATACTGTGCACTCCCCCCTGCCCCGGTCGCCGTCCAGGTACAACTTGACGGTTTTCCGACCCACTCCGCTTTGGCGGTGTCGGTCACCGATCCATTGGGGGCCAGACTTAAATTCGTCACCGCATACCCACCCGCCGATGCGGTACAGGTCAGCGTGACCGAATCTGCATCGGTCGTCGACCACGTGCTGGTATAGCTGTAATTGGACAGCATGGTGCTCGGGGTTCGGTTAACTTGAAGGGTCGGCTTTTGCGCGACCTTCACCTTGATGTCCGGGCTAATCGCCACGCCATCAAAGTCATCCCAGACCTTCACACTGAGCAGATGCTCGCCCCCCGACAAGGTCGGCGAGGGTACATTAATGGCATATGCTTGATTCTGCAGCCCACTGCCGGTCTGCGGATATTCCTTCCCATCGACAATCAGACTGAATTTGCTGATACGGCCGTACGCTTCGCTGGCCGATCCCTTCACCGTGACCGTGCCACCTTGGGCCAGGACGGTGTTGTTCGCGGGTTCCGAAATCGATACGACGGGCGTCGCCGAGATATTGATCTTCACCTTGGCGGATTGTACTTGCTGCCCTGCCCCATCCTTGACGATGACATAGGCGGCGTACTGGCCAGGGATAAATGTTTCTGTTGCCTGGCTACGAATACCGGCTCCGGCAAAATCAAAGCGGTCTTGCACACCCAAATATTGGCCAGTTCCGCCCGGACCATCTAAATAATACTTGAACTCTGCCCCCCCATACGCATTGGTGACGGCGCGCATCCCAAGCGTATCCGGCTTCCTCACGGTTAAATTATCTGATGGATCAGTCAGCGAAACCGTCGGCAACGGGGCAATAACGCTATTTACCCCAATTTGCCGACTGTACCCAACATTCCCCAAACTATCGGTGGCCCATACTTCTACCTTGTGCGTCCCCAACGGCAGGGCCCAGGCACTGGTTAGGCTCGCGGCATTGGCGGTGTAGCTGATAACATTGTCTACTACCAGATCCAACTTGCTGATGCTTGCCCCTGTTTGCGTCGCCGATGCTTTGATGGCAAAGGTGGCTTGCTGGGTTGAGCCTTGCGGCAGGTATTGCATGCTATTGGCAATGTCCAGTGTCACCACTGGCTTACCTGCCACCGTCACCGTGGATTTCCCGCTCGAGCCCATCAGGTTCTGGCTATCCCACGCCTGCACTTCCAGGGTGTGGTTGCCTACGGCTAAATCCGTCACCGAGAACGAATACGGCGAGGGCTGACCCATGCTGCCGGATAGATCCTGAGTGGCATAAGCGGTTCCATCCACCACTAAGGCCGCCTTAACAATCCGGCCACTGCTCGGCGTCGCCTTCCCGGAGACGGTGAGAGTGCGGGCGATCGTCGCGTTGTTTGATGGATTATCCAGGCTGACCACAGGAGCCGTCGGAGCCTTGACGACATTCCCCAGTACTTTGCGCGAGACCGTCGTGCCGCCAAAACTGTCTGTCGTCGTCAACCAGATTTGATGCTGGCCTTCGGACAATGCGATCGGTGTCGAGACCGTCGCACCGGCAGTGCTGTACACCACAGAGCCATCGACCACCACTTGCATCTGGGTAATGGTGGCACCGCAGCCTGGTGCCGATGCAGTACCTGACACTGTTACCGAGGGTGTGGGATTTCCTGTGCTCGCTTGCAGTTCAAACCCATCAGTGGGTGCGCTGATCGACACCCCGGGCAGGCCCGGTGCCACAGTTGAAAATGAATCATTTGAATTGATCGTGCCCCCCGGCCCGGTTGCCGTCCAGGTACACGATGATGGATGCCCCACCCACGCCGCACTGGCGGTATCGGTCACTTGCCCCGATGTGGGCAAGCTGAGGTTACTGACGGTGTACCCCCCTGCGGAGGCAGTACAGCTCAAACTCACGGATGTGGCATTGGTACTCGACCAGGTGCTGGTATATTGCCCGCATGCCACCAGCGTTGTTGGATTGCGCGTGGCGGAAAATGTCGGGGGGGCGGGTAGCCTGATGGTGAAGTTTGCCAGACCCGATACGCTATACCCTGTTGCATCATCGGCTTCGGCATAGACCTCATAGGATCCTTCGCCTAAGGTAGACGCATTAATCGATGCCGTGTAGGTGTTGCCACCCGCCGCACTCGCTACCACCCCACTCGGGGCGCCACTGGCGGGGGTACTGGTCCCCGGGTAACGGATCCAGAAAATCTGCCGGCTCATCGGATAGGTTCCGGCGGTCGCTGACATCGACAAACTAATGGTCTGGCCAGGCGTAAAAGTGGCGCCGTTCGAGGGGGCATTCAGCGACACTGACGGCTTCACCACCACCAGCGGGGGCGACACCATGACGGATACATTCGTCGAGCCGGCGGTTCGACCCAATTCATTGGTCACCCGTGCGGAGACCGTATGCTGTCCGGCTCCGAGTCCTTGAATGGTGGCCTTCCACGGTGGACTGACTGTCGTCGATTGCAGTGTGCCATCGAGATAGAAATCGACGCGGCTGGGATCCATGGTGTGCCCATCCCCGTCCGTTCCACCATCGGGGTAAGCCGTCAGTTGAATGGTGGCAGGTGCGGTCGCGCTGACTGGGTCGGCGCCCAGAGAGATAGCGGGTGCCTTATTGCGGATCACCACCGCCATCGCTGGCTGCATGATCACCATCCACACACCCAGCATCACGAGCGCGGATGTGCCCTTCCCTCTCAACCCCAACAGCTTGCGCAGCATTGGCATACCTGAATCTAAATATCTTGATTGAATACGCGTCCGGCCGTGCATCGACAAAGCGGACGGCCGGACGTTTACAAGGGACGCGAGTATAGAGATATCTTGAAACAAATGGAAATACAAATTTATATAGCGTTACTTATTAATTTTAAAATTAAGCCTCCGCATTTTAAGATGCATTCGAAATTGAAGGCAGGACTGCAAATTGTTTCAGTATCCTCCGACGTCCCTCGGATTTGAGTAGCCCGCCGATTTGGAGTCCAATCACATCCAGGGAAGGGGATAGAACATGAAGAAAGAGTTTACTGAAGAGCAGATCATCAGATTTCTACATGAAGAGGAGGCTGGTTTGCCCATTGAGGAACTGTGCCAGATGCACGGCTTTTCCGAGGCAAGCTGTGATCTGAGTCGAAGCAAGTTCGGAAAAACGTCTGAAAGACCTTGAAGCAGAGAATTCCCAGCTCAAATGGATGCTGACCAATGCGCTGCTGGAAAACGAAGTCACTAAGGTCGTAGAACGATTCGGTGAAGTCGAACACTTGTCTGCTTTGATTGAGTAGCCTGATTCGAAGATCGGAGGCATCAAGTTTGAACTCCCCCGTATTTATGTCAGGTAATCATTCATAAGTATCACTGTCGCCCATTACGAATGCAGCACAACACGATGGATGAAATGTGTCCAACGGTTGGACAGTCAGTCCATATGGGCTTCTACATTTTTACAAATCATGTGACATCTTGTTCCCATCGACCGCAACCAGCCGGTACAATGAACACACTTTATTAAACTATCGGGCACACAAATGAGTGGGATAGCAACGAAAGTCATCGCCATTACCAACCATAAGGGTGGCTGTGGCAAGACAACTACTGCAGTTCAATTAGCAGCAGAGCTCGGTCGGCAGGGATATTCTGTATTGCTTGTTGATCTTGATCCTCAGAGCAATGCAAGCCTACATGTTGGAAAGCTCCACCCTAGTGAAGTGTTGGTTAATGCTTCGCAACTACTTTTAGGTGACCTTGATTTGCTGCCCCGTGCAGTGATTGAGGAAACCGAAATTCCCAATGTATCTCTAATTTGCGGTCATCTTTCACTGAATGAAGTCGAGGAAAAGCTCAGAGATCAGTCACCGAGACCAAATGAGGAACTGAAAGAAAAGCTTGCGCCAACGCTTGGTGTCTTCGACTTCATTATTATCGATACCCCACCGAGCTTGAAGCTCTTAACCAGCAATGCACTGGCTGCAGCAACTCATATCATCATTCCGATCGAGTCGGGATCTCAATACGGTATGTACGGTGTAAGCGATTTAGTTAAACATCTGGAGAAAGTAAAAAGGATCAACCCCAAGCTTGTTGTCCTGGGCGCTCTTCTCACCAAACATGACGATAGAACCTCGGTTAGCAAAATTATTGAGAACGCTGCACGTCAGGAATTTGGCGTCATTTTGAATACAAAGATTCCTAGTAGCACCAAGGTCAATCAAGCTGCAATGGTTAAAAGCTCAGTTCATCAAGTTGACCGAAGCGCAAAGGTTGCACGTGCATTTACCGCACTAGCAGCAGAGATATGTGAAAAGTTGAATATGCCTGTCATGAGGCATGAAGCGGAGTTAGAGGAGTCAAGTAATGTCTAAAAAGTTGAGTGATCTGCTGGCAGAACGTGCGAATGCACAGTTAAAGAAACATCATGATGCAGTACAAACAGTTGAGTTTGATGAAGGCAAGCGACATGAGCGTATTGCCGTTGATTCCATTGCTCCAAATCCCTATCAACCTCGACGATTGTTTGATGAAGCTAAGCTAAATGCTTTGGCCGAATCCATCAAACATCAGGGACTGATACATCCAATCAGCTTGCGCATGGTAGAACATGGCAAATATGAAATTGTTGCAGGTGAGCGACGCTGGCGGGCTGTAAAGTTAAACGGTGGCGCGTACATTGATGCCATTGTGGGTGCTTGCAGTGATGACGACATGCTCATCAATGCAATGACCGAAAACATTGCTCGCGACGATCTGACTGATTTTGAAAAGGCACTGCAAATCAGATCTATGATTGCTCATTTTGATGAGAGTAAAACTTCACTTGCTGCACGTCTTGGGATGGAGCGTAGTGATTTGTATCGGTATCTTGCTTTCTTTGATCTACCAGAATCTGCACTTGCTCTGCTAGAGGCACAGCCCAATCTGTTGTCGCGACGTTTTGCCGAAGACGTAAAAAAGGCGATTAGTAAATCGGATGATAAGGTACTAGCAGAGGCAAATTTGCTTGAGGGACTTCGATTAGTTTCCGAGAAGTTGCTTGAGCCTAGTTCACTAGCAGCTCATGTTCTCGAACAACCAAAGCTTGTTAAACCTGTAACGACTGCATTACCCCTATCCACCTTTATGATTGGGAACAAAAAGGTTGGAAGCATGGTTGTTAAAGGTAAACAGCTTCAATTGACCCTACCACTGGAACATGTCGACGTGCTCAAACAGAAGCAATTGTCAGATTTTGTCACGGCTCTTCTTCTGGAACATACAACAAGCTAGCTTTTTATAAAAACTAGCAAGCTTTATGGTCTTGTATCTATATGATAATAAAGCGTTTTTCTGACCTAAAGTGTACTGTGGCGTTTAAAGGTGTACTTCTGTGGTCGATTTTTACCTGCAAAGTGTACTTTTTTGTTGTTCCTATGGTGTACTGCTGTTCTTAAAAGTGTCCGTTTCTGATCAAAGGTGGCTATCAATGATATCCACCTTTGTACTCAGCCCTACTTTTCTCCAGATTTGCCGGCAAAGTACATGTGATTGCCGGCACTTCTTTCGAAAATTCCAATGAAAATTCGTCATCGCCGGCGATGGTGTACGTTTTTGGTATTGGCTCTGTTTCTCGTTGCTTGCGTTTCTTATTAGCCCCATCAGATTCGTACACCTTTCTGTCAGGGTAAGTACTTTGGTTTGCCGGCAATGTGAATTTGAGCGCCTCGACTTATCAAAAACGTACACTTTGCGTCCGGTCTTCCTGCTCTTCATCCTGCTATGGTGAGTCGCTCATTTTCCCTATCATATCTGTACACTTTTCAAGTACATCAAAGCGTTAGCATGGCATTTTCGTTCGTGATGAACGGCTAGTAAGCCTACCTCTGCGTTGCAAAAATACCAATTTCTGCTTTTTTGATCACCAAGATGAAGCGTTCAGGGCTGAGCGGGGGAAATTGACGATTTTTCTGCCTGGAGCCGTTATTCTCGCCCCAAAAAAGTACACTTTGAGCAGAAGAAAACAATTTTTCTCCTGCACACATTTCTGCTCAGATCGATCACTCGTGGGTGATTTCGTCTAAGTATATGATTTTAAGCTATTTTTTGGAACAAATTAAAATTTTTTTGTCAACAAATCTGTACACCTTTGCTCACTTGTAGAAACCCGACGTTTAGATCGGAGGCAGCTTCGGATGTTCATTTTTGGGGGCGACGATTGGGTAGAGGGTTGGTTAGAAAGGACTTTCTTGCAGAAGGTGTACGTTTATGATGTTGACCATCCGAAACACCCCTAGTATGGTGGAAAGATGTAGACACAGGCGTACACCATGAGCACATCAGAGATGGTTGTAAAGCAACTTGCGTTTGAACTTTTCCAAGAAGCGGATCGTAGCGCAACACCCATTACCGACATTGAACGAGATATTGGATTAAACAGATCCAATGCGACGATCCATGTTGGTGGGAACAAGCTGTCCCTCCTTGGTCGCCGCCTTGTAAATGCGTTGTTCTTCATTGCCCATCGTGATGCGATGGAGACAGAAATCCATTCGGCACCGCTAGACTATTTCAAGTGGTTAGCGAACTACGATAGCAACAACCACAAGTATCTAAAAGATTGCCTACGCGAGGTTCAGAAAACTTTAATTGATATTCAGATCGACAATGCTGATTTGGATACCAATCATGAGAAATGGGCATCGATTCCATATATCAACGAAGTGTACTTTACCAATGGAAAGATACACTTTTCTATCCCGAAAAAGCTGCGACCGACCTTGCAGCAGCCGACCAGTTTTACGTACCTGTCCCTTCGCATGACAAATGCGTTTTCCAGTGAGTATGCACACAATCTGTATGAGCGTTGTGCAGCTGTAAAATATATTGGGCATACGCCTTGGTGGTCTGTCGAAGAGTTCCGGCGCCTGACTAATACGCTGGACTTAGCTTCCTATGACGAATTCAAAGAACTTCGTCGTAAGGTGATTACACCGGCGATTACTCAGATCAACGAGTTCTCAGATATCAAGATTGCACTGGAGACGCGCTCGGTGACTGGCTCAAAGCGGATTGGCGCGTTGCGATTTGTGATCGAAGACAACAAGGAAGGCAAGTATGTGCTGGCCAAGCCGTTGGACGAAATGCTTTTCAATGTGCTCAAGGAAGAGTTTGGTTTAAGCAATACGGAAATTGCTGCTATCTCAGGGCAGTTTGACAATGAATACATTCAATCCAAAGTGGATTTCATGCGGCAGCGCATGTTGAAGAAGAAGATCGAATACCCTGGTAAGTACTTCCGTAAGGTACTGGATGAAGACATGAATCTGGTACGACAATCTTTGCCGGAGCAACCTGCGTCGTCAACGACCAAAACACGAAAGCCGAGAAAAGCTGTGATTGTTGAGGAGGATACCTTGTCGGTGGTGGATGCCTCATCTTCGGAGGTGCGTACGTTCTGGGAAGCTCAGAGCAGAAAATCTCAGTCAGAGTTACTCGAAGCCTTTAGAGCCTCTCCATTTTTCTCTAGCTTCAGACGTCGCTTTGCTGGTAAGGAAATAGATGTGGATAGCAATCCGATGATGCGTGCGCAGTTAGATGCATTCCTGATGACGCGGCTGGAAACTAAAGCGTGACTGAAGACCAGATTATACGCATTCCGCCAAATGCAGCGGAGGCAGAGTCCTCACTGATCGGTGGACTGCTATTAGACAATGCGGCGTTTGATTCAATCGCAGATATCGTCTCAGTCGACGACTTTTATCGTGGAGATCACCGCGAAATATTTGAACATACCGTAGGGCTCATTGCTGATTCACGACCGGCTGATGCCATTACCGTGGCTGAATCTCTGGATCGATCAGGACGCCTCGAGTATGTTGGCGGACTAAAAGTCATCGCCAATATAATCCAGAACACGCCCAGTGCGGCAAATATCCGGCGCTACGCAGAGATTGTTCGCGACAAGGCAATCTTGCGCCGTGTGATTACTGTCACCAACGAGCTCGCTGAGGCGGCGTTTAATCCTGCGGGGCGCGAAGCGCGGGATATTCTGGATTTGGCAGAGGCTCGCCTCAGCAGCTTGAGTCAAGCTGCTCAGCAAAAAGCCGATACTGGGCGGGATATGCCGCAGATCATGCATGATGTCGTACTAGATCTTGATCGCTTGTATTCTCTGCGGGGGGAAGGCGGCCTTTCCGGTATCGCCACTGGGCTGAATGATTTTGATCAGTTGACTTCAGGATTGCAGCGCGGAGATTTGATTATCTTAGCTGCGCGGCCATCCATGGGGAAAACTGCGTTGGCGATCAATATTGCAGAACATGTTGCTTTGACCCTTAAGCTCCCAGTCATGATATTTAGTATGGAGATGTCGGATCAGCAACTTGCTAAGCGTATGCTAAGTTCTATCGGCCGTATTCATGCATCAAAACTGCGCAATGGTGATATTGAAGCAGATGACTGGGCAAAACTGACCTATGGATCAAGCAAGCTTTCTGAAGCGCGTATTCACATTGATGATTCACAGGCATTGACAGCGTTTGATGTCCGATCTCGTGCGCGGCGTTACCAGCGCAAGATTCGTGAGCCTCTGGGTCTCATTATTATTGACTATATCCAGATGATGGCGGGAGCAACCACTGGACGTGAATCCAATCGTGCAGTGGAACTAGGTGAAATCTCGCGTGCGCTGAAAAATCTAGCTCGAGAGCTAAACGTGCCTGTAATCGCGTTGTCGCAGCTGTCTCGTGGAGTTGAGTCCAGAGTGAATAAACGTCCGATGATGTCGGATCTGCGAGAAAGTGGTTCTCTGGAGCAAGATAGTGATGTAATCGGGTTTCTTTACCGAGATGACTATTATCATCCCGATACGATGGATCCTGGGGTAACCGAACTCATCATAAGCAAGCAGCGCAATGGTCCAACCGATACCGTGAAGTTGTTATTCAGAGGAGAATATACCCGTTTTGATACGTTAAAAAGCGGCTAATTGAAATGTCCAACGGTTGGACACAAGCGACTAAAGAGCTTTCCCAGACGAATCTTGTTAAACCGGCGATGTTGAAATTGACGGAATAGGTGTTAGGGAAATTCCTAAGCGAGTGATGCTATCGCGCCGAATCTACCAATGTACTACCAATTCAAATTCTACCGTTTCCACATGTTCCCGACTCAGCTGGACCTCATGCTGTAGCTCCGCGTTGCGCACAAGCGGGTGATGGCGCATGCGATCTACATACGCAGCAATATCCTTGAATTGCCGTGCTTCGCCTTTCAGAATCATCTGTTGACGCGTGTAGTCTGGATGAAACTCTAGCAGTGCAATGTCTTTGTGCGTTGATTGTTCCACAATCAGTAGGGGCGTGGCCCACGTGCGATCAAGCTGAGCAAGGATGTCATTGGCTGCTTTTTCCTGTGCTGCACGATGCTTGTCTGACTGTGGATCAACAACCTGGACAGGGGATCTGCTAGGGATATGGGCACGGGCTTGCGCTGCCTGCAGCCAGAGCCGATCCGGACGATTGATCGCGAACGCCGTTACGGTTGAGAGAAGCCCTGCAAGCAGAGCCATATTGACCAGTGTATGGTGTGGCCGGGGGGGGCGGGTAAGGTAGCGGGCGGGCTTCATGCTCGTTCCCACGAAGTTTCTCTAACCATGATGGCCTCACTCAAGCCGGCTTGACGGAGGTCACGTTCGCTACAGCCAACACACTCCACATGGGTGATCTGGTCGGGCGGCAACACAAACGTAAGCCGTTGCAGCAATCGCTTCAACGCGACAGGTTGCTCTGAATCCGCCTCCTGTAGCCAATCGAGCAGGCGTGCATGATGATAGGCAAGGGCACTGATTCGGTGGCCCTGTCGCAGCAGATGCACATGCACATGCTTTTGGCGAAGCAGTGGCCGGTAATGACAATGGGCGGAGGCAGGCATCAGGTGATCGAGTACAAGCCCATGTGTGGCCAGATGAGCCTGAATGCGCTCAATCAGCTGATCTGGCAGCGCATAGGCAAGCGCTGATGCGCCTCGCGCATGCCAATCACACTGCAGCGTCCAGCCTTCTTTGAGGGCGAGTCCTTGCAGCTCGAATTGAACGCGCGCATATTGCAATAGTTCGTCGCCCTGTCGAATGTCAGGGCTCCATGGGACGGTTGTCAATCGTGCCAGCGAATCTGGGAGCTGTACCGCCACCGTACCGGCCATGCGGATCCCATTTAGCACCGCTGGGCTCACCATGCCCAACGCCACGTCTAAGGCGAAGGGAACCTGTTCCGCATCCTCTAGGCGAACATCAGGCGAATGCCAGGTGTGCGACTGCATCCCGGCCCATTTAACCTGAACAATGCACTGATGCGCCACATTGATCCGCAACTGCGGTCCGAGCTTACGCCACGAAGGTAACACGGTTGACTTCCTGTAGAGTGGTATGACCGGCCTTGACCAGCTCCAGTGCGACATCGCGCAGGAAGCGGGTCCCTTCGAGTCGCGCTTGCTCCTTGAGGCGGCGAATGGAGGCGCGCTGGATGATCAGTTCGCGGATGTCATCCGATAATTTCAGTACCTCGGCGATGGCGCGTCGGCCTTTGAAGCCGGTGCCCCGGCAATGCGCACAGCCCTTGCCGGCCATAAAGCGATAGGACTCAGGATCACTGATCCCCGAGAAGGCCAGCAAGGCGGCATCGGGGGTGACCGGTTCGGCGCAGTGACTGCAGTTTTGCCGCACCAGACGCTGTGCCACCACCCCGGTGAGCGACGATACGAAGCTATACGGATCGACGCCCATATGGATGAAGCGCCCGATCACGTCAAACGTATTGTTGGCATGCACTGAGGTGAACACCAGGTGGCCGGTCAGCGCCGACTGCACGGCGATCTGGGCGGTTTCTGGGTCGCGGATTTCACCGACGAGAATCTTGTCTGGATCATGACGCAAGATGGAGCGTAGACCCACCGCAAAGGTCAGGCCCTTTTTTTCGTTCACCGGAATCTGCAACACCCCGGGCAGCTGATATTCCACTGGATCTTCAATGGTGATCAATTTGTCGTGCCCAGTGTTGATTTCACTGAGCGCCGCATACAGCGTCGTGGTCTTGCCGCTGCCGGTGGGGCCGGTGACTAGCAGCATACCGTAAGGCTCTGCCGCCAGACGGCGCATCAAAGCCATGGTGGCCTCATCAAAGCCCAGCGTATCCAGGGTCAGCCGTTGTAGTTGGTCAATCAGCGCCTGTTTGTCGAGAATCCGCAGGACGGCGTCTTCCCCATGAATACTGGGCATGATGGACACACGGATATCAATCTCGCGGCCATGCATGGCAATACGGAAGCGCCCATCTTGCGGTATGCGTTTTTCGGCGATATCGAGATCCGACAGCACCTTGACGCGTGAAATAACCTGTTCGGCCAGCGTCGGGTTGGGCAGGGTGGCCACATTGATCAGCACCCCATCCACGCGGAATTTGACCACGAGACCGGATGGAATGGTTTCCAGATGGATATCGCTGGCCTCAAAGCGCAGACCGTCAAACAGGGTTGAACTCACAAACTTGACCGCTGGACTCGGTTCGTTGGCGATGGAAATCAGCGTCAGTTCGTCGCTGAGTGCTTTGGACACCTCTTCGGTATCACTGTGACTGACCGCAGCAGCCACCGCATTGAAGTTGCCGGCATAGTGATGCAGCACGGCATCCAGGACCCACGGATCAACCAGTACGGTGCGCTGGACGGGCACGTCGAGGTGGCTGATCCAGCTACGCGGTGCCTGGGCAATGGGCGCATCGATGCCGGCCAGCCAGTCACCGTCGGCTTCACGAAACAGTAGCACCCGTCGCGCCAGCATGGCTTCATAGGGCACCACATCGTATCCGGGCAGATGCCGCAGGATGGCCTCCTGCGTGAGGGTGGGCAGGCCCAGATAGTCGGCGACGGCGTCCAGCGCCTGGGCGCGATCAAGCTGCAGGGCGTCACTCATGCGTGTCAGCCAGTCGTGGCCGACCGTGTCGCTGCTCAGTGCCTGCTGCAAATGGGTCATCAGGGCGGTGGGGGAGGTCATTGTACGGAATTCGCCAGTTCAAAAATGGGCATGTAAAGCAGCAGTACCACGACGCCAATGATGAGGCCAATGCCCACCATCAAGGCGGGTTCTATGATGCGGCCAATCATATCGACCCAGCCGGCCACTTCCTGATCATGAAAGTCGGCGACACGCTCCAGCATCTCATCAAGATTACCTGAGGATTCGCCGGCTACCAGCAACCGTGCCGCCACCTCGGTCCCCAGTTGCTGCTGAGACAAGGCACGCGAGAGCGGATGACCCGCTTCGACCAGCATGCGCGCGGCATCGATGGGGGGCTGAAAATAGGCGGGCATGGAGGCGCGAGCCATGTGCATGGACTGGGTCAGTGGCAACCCGCTGCGTTGTAGCAGACCGAGCGTGCGGTAGAGCCGCGCTAGCTGGAAGATGCGGATGCGTCGGCCAATGGCCGGGATGGCAATCAGTGTCGTCAGCGCCTTGTGGCGGGCCGCTGGATGGATGACTGCTGACGCCATGGCCGCAATCAAGGCAAAAAAGGCTCCCCACGCCAGAACGGTGTGTTCGCGCACCACATTGCCCCAGGCAAAGACAAAGCCGGCCACCTGCGCTTTGTTCTGCACATCATCAAACGCCAGGCTAAAGCGCGGCACCACATACAGCATCAGAAACCCAATCACCAGAAAGCCGACACTGACCAGAATGGCCGGGTAAATTGACGCCGAGACCAACTTGCCGCGAATCAGTGCCACCTGCTGGCGGTACCGCATGAACCGCTGAACAGCAATGGGGACACTGCCGGTGGTCTCACTGGCCTTGACCAGCGCAACATACAGCGGCGGAAAAACCGTCGGCAGTTGCGCCATCGCCTGCGACAGCTGCTTGCCTTGACGCAAAGATTGCAGGAGTTGTGCGTATACGTGATGGGTGGTGCCGCTACTGTCGTTGTGCTGCAGGATATCGATGCAATCGACAATGGATTGCCCGGCCTCTAGCAGCGAATACAGCTGTTGATTGAACACATCCAGCTGAAAACTGCTGCCTTGAAAGGGCAGACGCAGGCCATTGCCTTGCGCCTGCACGCTCAAGACGTGCAGGCCTTCGGTTTTGAGGCGCGCTTCAGCAGCGTCGCGGGAATCGGCTTCCAGTTCCCGGATGTCAATTTGCCCGGACGCACGGACGACTTTGGCCTGGTAACGCATGGCAATCGCCGCTGACCTTAGTAACTCAGGATATCTGCGTCGTCATCGCTGCCACCGGCCGCACCATCCCGGCCGAGCGACACAATGTCGTAATCGCGAGCGGGGGTACCTCCCCCTGGAGCGGTGTACACATAGGCATGACCCCACGGATCCAGCGGGATGCCCTTTTTGAGGTAAGGACCCGCCCAGCGGGTGACATCGGTGGGTTGTGCCACCAGGGCATTCAAGCCCTGGGCGGTGGTGGGGAACTGGCCGGTGTCGACCCGGAATTGATCAATGGCTTTGGAAAACGCCTCGATCTGTGCTGCGGCCACGGTGCGGTTAGAGCGCCCGATTTGCGAGAAATACTTGGGGCCGACGTAGCCTGCCAGCAAGCCGATAATCAGCAGTACCACCAGCAGTTCCAAAAGCGTAAAGCCCCCTTGATGCGTCCGTTTCATATGTCTTCCCGAATGATGAAGTTGATTGCCGGTGTCTACGCGTCAGGCGTAAACACAAATTTCCAGTCTTGATACTGTTTTGCACCCTTGAATGCGGCATCACTGGGTGCGAAGTTATCCTGCTTAATCGGTTGTCCGGTAGATCGCGAATAGACGCCGATGATGCCGACACCGTCCTTGGGATCCATCACCAGCCCCCACTCGGACGTGCGGGTCATCGGATCGATAAATATCTTCCGTAAGGGGCGCGCCGTACGGGTCAAATTACGATCAAGTAGCAGGTCGCTCAATTCATGCGGATAGCGCTTCTGGCTGCCCGGTGACTCGGCATAATACAGTGCAATGGCCTGACGGAACTGATGGCCGATGTACAGCAACTCGTCCTCGCGCTGTCTGCGCTCGCTCATGGTCCATTCCTCGGCCACACGCAGGCTTAGCACCGACAGGATGACCAGGATGCACAACGCCGCGATATAGGTAAACCCGGCCTCACCAGGTTTGATAATAGGTGCCATCCAGCCCTTTCCCCGGCGCGGAACTTTTGATATCAAACACGCCCCCTAGCGCAGGATTGTCCGGTGGAATGACCACCCAGCTCACATTACTGCTGGTGACCGGATCGACCGGAATCTTGCGGAGATATTTGTCGGTGACCAGATCCGCCAATTCCTTCGGGTACTTGCCGCGATCCGCGTAGTAATGATCAATGGCTTGACGCAGGCTGTAGAGGTTCTCGCGCAGCACATCATCTTGCGCCTTGGTGATGCCCCCCAGATAGCGGGGCGCAGCCAGTGTCAGCAAGGTCGCGATAATCGCCAGTGCCACCAGCAACTCGATCATGGTAAAGCCGGGTATACGGTTGCGCATGTCACCAGTTCCTATAGGGAATGCCGTTGAGTCCGGTGAGCGGCGACTGCGAATACACATCGAAGACGTCATCCCCTGCCAGGGGCGTCTCCGGATCAGAGGCATAACTGCGCAGGCCCCAGCTCTGATTGGCAGGCAATGCCTCATTGGCAAACGGATCGCGGGGAATCCGCCGCAAAAAGTACAGTTTGCTACCGGGCTGTTTAACATTGGTGATGCCGCCCGCAAGCGTATCCAGTGTTGCGGGATAGCCGGTGGATTGACGGTCTTTGGCGATCAAGCCTTGATCTACCGCTGCCTTGTAGGCATCAATGGCCGTACGAATCTCGCGCAGGGCGCGGCGCAACTGCACTTCCTTGTCGCGCTTCACCGCGACTTCTGCCAGCGGCAGGGCGCCGAGGGCCAGGATCGACAAAATGGCAAGCGAGATCACCAGCTCGATATAGGTAAAGCCGGCATGGCGCGAAGCCAGATACCTGCGCGAGTGCATCAGGATGGCGTACATGTCATGCTGACTTTCACTGGCAAGGCGGGACGCTGGATGGACTGGCTGCTGCCGACCGGGGTCACCGATTCGAGACTCAGGCTGGATGCGCCGGGAACCACTGCCTTGACCTTGACCACGAGCAGGGCACCTTGTCCAGGCGTGGCTTCTTGATTGCCACCTGCCGCGATGGCAATGCGGCCGCTGGCCGGGTCAATGGTATAGCTGAAATTGGCTTGGTTGCCGTCACGACTGAAGAAGCCCCCCTCACGGATCGACACGATCTCCACTTTTTGCGGGTCGAAGGCCAGTTGCGACGGCAAACCGCGTAGGCCGGCGGTGCTATTCAGCTGCAATTGATATTCGGCTTGCTCGCCGACTTTCAAGGTAGCGGGGCCTTGCCAATTCAGACGCAAAGGACTGTCAACGATCTGGGGTGCCATCTCACCGGGGACGCTGGCCGGTGGGGTGGCGGTCGCATTGGGCTGGGTACCCGGAACCGGGGCGGCCGCTCCTTCCGGCTGGATGCGCAGCTGCAGCGGCTTATTACGCAGCACCGCATCGGTTCCCGACCAGAACATCTCGGCCCCTGGCCCCTGGCGCGGTATGCCGCGAATGAGGTGTGGGGTGATCGACAGCACGATTTCCGACTTGTTGCGACTGCTGGTGCGGTTGCCAAACAGGCTGCCGATGATGGGCAGACCACTGAGACCGGCCAGCCCCTTGGCGCTGGCGCGTTCCTGATGGTTGATCAGACCAGCCAGTATTTGGGTTTCACCATCTTTGAGGCGCAGCGTGGTTTCCGCGGTACGGGTGCCGATCTGGTAGGCCACGGTACCCGTCTTGGTTTGCACCTGCTGCCCGAGCGAGCTGACTTCCAGGTTCACCTTGATGGCCACCTCGTCCTTGGGGAAGATGGTGGGCTCAACATTGAGCTTCATCCCCACCTCTTCATACTGAATGTTTTCTGCGACAAAGCCGGTATTGGAGGTCGTCGTCGAGATCACCGGAATCTTGTCGCCGATCAGGATGCGCGCCTTGTCATGGTTACGCACGCGGATGCGTGGATTGGCCAGCAAATCGGAATCACCATCTTGTTGGTCGGCACTGATGGTCACAGACGGGGTGGTGACGCCAAAATTGTTCTTGTTCAGATGCAGCAGGTTCTGCAAGGTCATTGACGAGGTGGTGGTGGTGCCGGTCGTGGTGGTGGTGGCATTCAACGGCGTCACCGTCAGTTGATCGGTGATCTGGATGCCGAGATTCAGCGCCAGATTACGGTCGATCTCCAGTACTTCGACTTCCAGCATCACTTCCGGATCGGGAATATCGTAGATGGTCACCAGCCGTTCGGTGAGCGCAATGGCATCGGCTGTATCACGCACCACCAGCATATTGAGCTTGTCGTCGACATATAGATCCTTCAGCTTCAGGATCGCCTTGATCAGCTCGGCCGTCGCCTTGGCGTTGGCGCTGTTCAGATAAAAGGCTCGTACCACCAGATCCTGATATTCCTTGGTTTTGCTGGGGGTATTGGGATAGATCAGGACGCTGGTGGGGTTGAGGATCTTCTTGTCCAGCTGATTGGTGGCCGCCAGCATGTCGATGGCGTCTTCGAGTGAGGCCTGCTTCAGGAAGATCGACGTCCGCTGATCGGTTTTGACCTCACGATCGAGCACAAAATTAATGCCGGTACTCTTAGAGAGCACATCAAAAATCATCTTCAGGCTGGCTTCACGGAATTCCAGCGAGATGGGCTTCTGATACAGGTTTGACAGGGTCGGGGTAGCCAACAGGTCACGCGCCGCCTGCTCATCGAGTGCCCGAATCACTTGTTTGGCGGTGGCCTGATTGGGCATGATGCTGAGGACCTGATTGGCCAGGTCGCGTGCCCGTTTGAATTCCTTATCAAGCAAGGCTTGATTGGCGGCATCGGCGGTGCGATTGGCTTCGTCCAATGACTGCAACCCATCGAGCGCTGCTTTGGCACGGACATTGTCCGGATCATATGCGAGGATGGTGAGGTAAATCTCGCGCGCCTTGTCGACATGATTGCTGTCGATGGCCTGTTTTGCCCTGGTCATCAGTAGATTGGTGACTTCCTCCCGTTTCACCAGCCAGTCGCGGCGGAAGGCCAGGTTGGTCTTGGCGCGTTCGGCGGCGCTTTGTAGATCCTGCAGACCGCGGGCATAGTCTCCTGCCTGAATGCGGGTCCACCCCTGCATGTGCGACAGCTCAGCGCAGGCAGACAAACCCGCCAGCGCCACAGCACAGGCAAGGCGGGTCAGGGCAGTGTGGGCGAGATGCGTGGGCGGAAACGTCATTGCGGTTTGTCCAGACTGATTTCGTGGCGGTTATTCATGGGGAGGTATTCAATCACCAGCGTGCTGTCATCGACCGAGATCAGCTTGTAATGGCCATCGATCATGTCGCCGGCGCGGCTGATCAGCGTGTCCTGACCGCGGGCAAAGTAGACGACGGTCGCCCCGTGTTCATCGCGCATGCGCCCCATGTATTGGAACGGGATAGGGGGTTCAACGGGCGGGGGCGGCGGTGCCACGGTCGTGACCAACACCGGTGCTACGGGTGCAGGCGTGGGAGTGGGGGGGGCGCTGTCCCAATCGCGGGGGGCAAAGGGGTCCGACTCCAGATCGGCAAGGACTGCTCGAGTATGGGTAGTGGAACCCGATTGACTCATCAACGCAGATACCACCGCGGGACGAGGGGCCACCGGCCCTGTGGAGACGACCCGGCGGGGCCGGGTTGCCGAAACTTTGACGGCATCGTGCTCTTCAGAAGGGGCAAACCATGCGGCAATCAATGTGGCGACTAGGATGATGCCGATTATTCCTTGTCGAACCGAGGCCTTCATGTGCCCGACCGTGCTGGCGCACGCCAAGCCACCAACCGGATGGCGCACTCCACCTCAGGCTCAGCGATGTCGGGCCGGGTGCACTGTAAGGTATCCAGCGCCGTATTCGGATGATTGGAGAGTATAGAAGTCAGAAACGTACGCACTGTTTGATAGCGTGAGGTCACCGAAAAGGAGGCTGCGCTTTTGTGCAACCCCAGCGAAGTAACCTCCGCTTGTTCATAGTTGATTTCATCAGCTGATAATTGACTACTGTCGAGTGCTTGATGAATCACAACAGCGAGATCGGCATCCGCTTGGCGAATAATCGCGTTCAGTTTCAGATGCTTAGCATCCGGTTGCCCGGTGGGCATGGATGGCTTCACTGCTGCGCGAACAGGCGTAGCAAGATGCTCGCTGGATAAATGCGAGGATGGGAAAAAATTGATTAGAACTGCACTTGATATTAAAAGCAATGAGGCAATTAACTTTAATGCATTTGATTTATTTAAGAACATCTTTAAGTGTTATGAATTGCGACGTCAGCACTTCCTCCCGTGAAGGATTTTACAGACAGATGATTGAAATGGCAAAGAATTTTGATGGATGGTCAGGTACCGAACCAAGCCTTCGTGTCGAAAAAACTGATCTTGATAATATTGGAGCGATGGGAAAACCAATACAAGTATTAGCGACACAAAATGTGTTACTTGAATAATTCATTTAAATGGAAATCACGTTATATATATTTGTATTTCCATTTGTTTCAAGAGATCTCTATAATCGCGCCCCTTGTAAAAGTCCGGTAGTGGGTCCTGTGGACGCGTGGTCGGACGAGTATCCAATAAATACATTCAGATTCAGGTAAGCCAATGTTGCGCAAGCTGTTGGGGTGGAAGAGTGGGGCGTCGTTTGTAGGCGCTGTCCGTGCGGTATTGATGGGTGGGGTGCTGGCTGTGGTCGCCCCTGCGCTGATGCCAGTGGCGGATGTGCAGGCAATTGGCGGCAGTAAGCTCACTAATCCAACGGTGTCTTTGCGCGCATCGGCGACAACGGCCACGGCGCCGGCGACGATCACGCTGACGGCCAACCCGACACCGGCTTACGATAACGACGGCTTTGATCCGGTTGATAGCGTTGCCATTGTTGTTAATGGGAATGTCCACCAGATTCTCGGCGGTGCGCCTTGGCAAAGCACGCTCAGTAATCTGGGCCAAGGTACTTATAACGTACATGCCGAAGTCGTCACCATGAATGGCGCGCGGGCAGGATCTGCCGTGACGACGATTACGGTCTCTTCGCCGGTTTCACCGCCACCAACTTTTACAGCAAGTCGCTATCCCGCGCCTTTGGTGGCGGGACGGTCATGGTCATCAGAATGGCATAGTACGAACGCCACTTCCATCACCTTTAATTGTACCGCTTCAGGTACCGGGTACAGTGGAACAGGTTCCTTGCCACCTGGGGATGGTAAGTGGGACGCGCCATCGACGCCCGATGAATGGATTGGCTATCCGTCCCGATGCGTGTACACCGCAACGGGACCGGGCGGATCGACCCAGTTTGTTGAAAACCTGGTGACCTACCCACAAGTCCCCGGCGTATCCCAGACATCTGCAACGTCGCAGATGGGGTCGACGCTGCAGCTGTCGGCCAACGTGAGTAACCCGAACAATCGCCCGCTGACGGTTAAATATTTCAATGCGGATACCGGTGCGGTGTTAGGACAGTCAAGCAGCGCACCATACAGTGTGAGCGTTGGCGGACTGGCTGCTGGGACATATCGCATTAATGTTGTGGTGACCGATGACTTTGGTCAAAGTGCCTCAAGCTTAACAACCATCACGTTGACGCCACTGCCGTTGCCGACGTTCTCTGCGAATCGAACCCCTACAACGTTGACAGCGTGTGGGCAATACACCAGCACTTGGTCGAGTACCAATGCCTCGTCAGTGAGCTTGAGTTGTACTGCTTCAGGGGGCGGGTATTCCGTCAGCAACCTCAGTTTGCCTACGTCGGGCAAAGTGACTGATACCGCCAGTGCGGCGTGGGTGGGCTATCCATCTTCGTGTACCTGGACAGTTTCAGGACCGGGCGGCACGATCTATTCAAATGAGTCATTTTCGACGGTTGCTCCTGGCTTGCCTGGCGTATCGATCTCAGTGCCTGATGCGAATAAAACGCTACAGGTCGCCAATGGCAACGCGACTGTCTCATTGTCAGTAACGGGCAATGCATCGGCCCCGGGTTGCGGCTCCTCCATTACCCAGATCCAAGTGGTTGTGGATGGTAGCGTGGTGAACAGTACACCCAGCGCCGCAGTCTCGACAACGGTTGCCTTGTCCGAAGGCCAGCATCAAATCTGGTTGACGACAACGGACAGCTTTGGCGGAACCGCCGTTTCAACCAAAATTCCGGTAACGGTCACCAGGGCACCAAGTGCACCTTCAGTCAGCCTGGATAGTCCGTCAAACAACGCGACGATCGCCAGAAATATCACAGTCTCCGGGAAGGCGACGCCTAGCGTTGTTCGCATCGTCAAGACGTCATTGCTGGTCGATGGGACTGTTTATGCCACTCAGGATATAGCTGGCAGCATGGGGCAGCCCTCGCCGTATTCGTTCTCGGTGACGGATTTAGCCGTAGGCAACCACACCCTGGAAGTGCAGGCATGGGATAGCCAGAACCTGATGGGCTCGAGCGGGAAATCCACGGTGACGGTGGCGGGTAAGCCAGTGGTGACGCTGGATATTCCCAATTCGACACGTTATGTCGTGGCCGGAACCAGTGCGGTGAGCTTTGCTCTGAGTGCATCAGCGTCTCAAAGTGGTGCCACGATCGCGAAACTGGAACTGGTGGTCGATGATGTCATCAGTTACACCACCAGTAATGCAACCTTGAATGCCTCTTGGTCGATGCCAGTGGGATCGCACTTTGTAGAGGTTTGGGCGACAGATAGCCTCGGGAACGTGGGTCGCAGCCTTCGCAGACAAGTGTCTAGTTATATTGCTGTTGTACCCTCGATTAGTCTGAGTAAGCCAACGGCGAACGCAGCGTATACGCGTCCCGACACCATCAATTTGTCAGCATCGGTCAGACAATCCGGGTCGGGTGATATTCGCTTCTTTGCAAGTGGCCCCAGCGGACAAGACCAATTCCTCGGCAATCCATCCTCGTATGACTTTGCCGGCAACCCCTTGCTAAGTGTGAGTACCAGCACATTTGTTCCGGGTAACTATACGTTCTTTGTAGCGATCAAGGATGAGGCTGGACAGCAAGCACGCTCTCCTGATGTGAAGGTCACGATTTCCGCGCAGCCACAGGTCTCGGTGAGCGAACCGGCCAACAATACCGTGCTGACACAATCGGGTACGGTTACCATCAAGGGCACTGCCAGCGAGTCTCTGGGTCGCATTAGCAAGCTCAGCCTGTTCGTGGATGGCAAGGAATACCCGCAAAGTGGTAGCGGCGTGCAAAATCAGGTCTACGCATTCAGCATCGTGTCGCCGGTATTAACAGGCGGCGATCACACCCTGAGCATCAAGGTGTGGGATGATTTCAATGGCGTGGCGATCAGTCCGGACATCAAGGTAAAGGTCGCGCAAAAGCCGACCATACAAGTCACCCGAATCCCGAGCACCATGCTGTCCAACTACAGCTACACCAGCGCGTGGTCGACGACCGACGCAGATTCGGTGACGCTCGACTGTACGACAACAGGCACGGGCTATCAGGTGAGCGGTTTGCAACTGGCCACCAGTGGATCCGTCACCGATACTGCGAAAGCAGAGTGGGTCGGTTATCCCTCCAGCTGTACGTGGACCGCCAAGGGTGTGGGCGGCACGGCCACCAAAACGGAAACCCTGACCACAATCGCCGGCGCGCCCGGCATCAAGGGTGAAGTGTCGGGTGTCTACATCAGTGCCGACGGCAAGACCTTTGTCGAAGGCTGGGTGTGTCAGGCCGGGCAAAACAAGGCGATTGGCTACAAAGTGTTTGTCGGCGCGCAGCCGGATGCCAACGCGACCGCGACGGGTGCAGGAACGGCCAGCGCCTTAAGCAACGATGTCTCCACCAGCACCACGACCGCCAATATCGTTACAGCCTGTGGCGATGCGCTGGGCCATTACTTCAAGCACGAATTGACGAGCCTGACGGGCTACAACGCAGCGACGGTGTATGTGCAAGCGGTGCCGGTTGCCACTGCCACGGGTGCCAGCCCGAACCTGCCGTGTACCGGTAACTGCCAGCTGACGGCAGGGGCCACCATTGGTTTCAGCACCCCGAAAAATGGGCAGACCTATGGCGGCGGCAATGTGTTCATGAGCACGCAAGTGGGCGGGGTACCGGCAGGTGCCACCGTGACGGCGGTGCGCATGCAAGTGGGGACGCAAGCGGCGATCACCGCTCAGGCAG
This sequence comes from Burkholderiaceae bacterium DAT-1, assembly GCA_019084025.1. NCBI lineage: Bacteria > Pseudomonadati > Pseudomonadota > Betaproteobacteria > Burkholderiales > Burkholderiaceae > Burkholderiaceae bacterium DAT-1. Next base: position 32,111 of record JAHRBI010000008.1, on the reverse strand, counting down.
ATAGTAGCCTGGGGGCAGGGTTCTATAGCACACAGATGGTTCTTTCTGAAGGAACATACTCGGCCAAGACCATGGCGGATATCCGACTTGCGGATGGTACTGTCACGACCATCGTATCCGCACCCATTTCGTTCTATGTCATTTCAGGCGGAGGCATTAATTTGAATGTCGTTCCGCTGACATCCACTCTCACAGCACCAGCAACCTTTAATTTGCAAATCAATGCCACGGGTACGTCCATTGGCAGCATTGGCAGTGTAAAAGTTGAATTAGCGCAGGGTAAGGACATTAAAGCCAGTGGCAAGTCGACAGGTTCAAACGGCAGCTATACCTTTGGTGTGAGCAATCTGGCGGCGGGCACCTATCAAGTTACTGCGATGGCGTTGGACGGCGCGGATAAAGTGCTGACTACTTCACCGGTGATGAATGTGGTGGTTACTTCATCATCAAGCAGTGGTGGAACAGAACCTGCGCAACCTGTTATTTCTGATCCAAGTAAACAGATTGTGCTTGAGACAGGTAGCCCTTTGCGTGTTTTACCGCTGACGGCCGATGTGTCTTCGCGAGGAGCGGCGACATTTGGTGTTGATATTGGATTACCCATTGGCTCGGGTGGCGTTAAACCAACGCTGGGATTGACCTATGATAGCCAGGGCGGTTATGGCCCACTCGGGATTGGTTGGGGTATTAGTGGTCTATCCTCGATTACCCGTTGTCCACGTCAAATCAATATTGATGGTGTGCGCCGTGCTGTAACACATACAGCAGAGGATCGGTTCTGCCTGGATGGTCAGCGTCTGGTCATGGTGAAGGGGGATACCTACGGGGCAGAGGGCACTGAGTATCGCACTTACTCTGAGTCTTTTAGCAAAATTGTCTCCTATGGCACATCAGGAACGGGTCCGCAGTATTTCAAGGTATGGACCAAGAGCGGTTTGGTGTTTACATATGGTGGAACTACTGAGTCCCGTTTGCTGGGTAATGCCAAGGCTTCAGATAAAGCCGAAGTTCTGGTCTGGGCTCAGAGCTCGATTGCTGATGTAGTCGGGAATACGATCAAGTTCGCGTATACCAATGATTTTGCCAGCGGCGAAATGAACATCGCCAGCATTAAATATGCGGAAAATGCTACGACTACGCCGGTTACAACAGCTGTAAATGAAGTGAAGTTTGTGTACAGCACCCGTAATGATGCAAGTGTGGCATATGCGGTGGGTTCAAAGATCACTGCATCGAAATTGCTTAAAAACATCGAAGTCTGGATCGATAGTAAAAAACAATACCAATACGATACAGCCTATGGCACTAGTCAAGTAAACAATCGGAGCTTGCTGCAATCGATCCAGCGATGTGTGGGTGAATCAGGTGCCGAGTGTACCAAGCCGCTGACCTTCTCTTGGGATTCTGCAAGTGGTGGAGCTGGTGACTTCTTTAGTATGCCGTCTGCATTTAATGGAAGGGTGTTTACGGGGGGAGACCTTTCAAATAAAAAGCATTTTTTTGAAGGGGACTTCAACGGAGATGGTAAAACAGACTTGCTTTCGTATAAGAATGATCAAAAAGAAGGTGGCCAGGTTATTTGTTTGAAAGGCGAGGATAACTTTTCGTGTAAAACCATCACTGCGACATGGGGCGAACCGGATATTGTCGGAGATTTCAATGGCGATGGGATGACCGATATTGCCCACCGGATGACGGATTATGCTTCGTCTAAAGAAACTCTGGCGGTTTGTCTCTCAAAAGGGGATGGAGAGTTTGATTGCAAAACGCTGGATGCCGAACCTGAGGTTGATCATCAATCCCCGTTTGTGCCTGGGGATTTCAATGGAGACGGGCGTCTCGATTATATTCATGGAAAATATGTTTGTGCATATACAGGCATTCGCAAAGAGGGAACTGAAAAATTAGCGTGCGATAAATGGGATACAGCATTGCCACCCAAATTGGCCGCATCGGTATTTGGAGCAATGATAGCAAATGGGATCGCCACAAAACTGACCACGCCCAATAGTTCCAGTACAAATGGAGCTTCTGTTCTTTCGTCGAAAGATCATGCGGTGATATTTAATTCACCTGAAAATCCTAGTTCAACAGGTAAGTATACGATTGCTGAATTTAATGGTGATGGTCGATCAGATATGTTGTATATCGAGCCACAAGTATCAATCGACGAAAATGGTACACCCATCACGACAGGGTTCGTAAAACGTCTTTTACTTGCCTCCGATAAAGGATTTATTGATTCGGATGTTGATCTTTCCAACTTAGATCTCAATATTGAAGATTACGCTTCACCTGGTGCTTTTATTCCACATGTGGCTGATGTGAATGGAGATGGCCTTCCTGATATTTTGATTTTTGGCACAAATTATAGAAAAATTGCGATTAATGAAGATGGGAATACGAGGCCTGTTCAGGCTGCTTACTGCCTAAATACTGGCGACATTAGAAGCGGAAAGCGGGCATTTAAATGTGCTGAGTTTAAATTGAAAGGCGAAACCAGCTATTGGCGGGATGGAAAGCTGCTTGGGCAAGATATCAAAATTCCGGTTAACCTCAATTTTGACAATCTATTTAAAGGAAAAATTGCGGATTTCAATGGCGACGGCTTGGCTGACTTTGCAATGTACATTGATGAAGGCAAGTGGGCTGTTTGTTCTGGCACAGGTAGCGACTGGAACTGCAAGGTTGTCAATGGAGGTCTGTGGGAAAGTGATAATGATGTTCGCATGGGCGACTACAACGGTGATGGTTCCACAGACTTCATCCGTTATCGCTGTGCGGACAACACTAAGAAATGCTACGGTAATTATGACCCTCTTACGTGGGAGTTACGTCTAGGTGCGGCTCCCTATCGTGATCGCATAAAGGCCGTTGATAATAGCCTGCTGTCGGCCAAATTTACGTATAAATCTGGAACTGATTCAACGGTATATACACGCCCGTCAACACGGCCGGTGTATCCAAAACGTGAAGTCGATTCGCCCGTTCCTGTCGTGAGTGCGCTGGAGATCGAGAATGGCTTGTCAGCAGGCGGTGTGACCACGCAGCAATATACCTACGCCGGATTGGTAACCAATATGGAGGGTGGCGCGCCGCCGACCTATACTAGCCGCACGGTGACTGCCATTACAGGGGATATCACACGTAGCAGTACCATGCAGTTCCGTACAGATTGGCCATATGCAGGCATGCTCGATTCGCAAATCGGTTACGTTCGCAAAAATGGCGTTGATGTCAAAGTTAGTGAAACGACTAATGTATTCGATCTGCTCAATGGTAGCGAAGCCAAGGATCTGCCGGTCGCCGCTGGCAGCAAGCGAACCTTTTTCCCTTATGTCTCGAGCAGTATTGCCAAAAATTATGACCCGGATTCGACGTCCTCAACTCTGCTGAGTACTGTGGAAACCAAGACCGAATACGGCGCGGTGGAAAAGGGGGCATCATCATGCGGCCCAAACAAGAATTGCGGTAATCCGACCACGATTACGGTTCAAACAACAGGAAATGATCCTGTTTCTGGATTGAGCAAGACTTACAAAACCACTACGGTGAACACTTACTACGACAACGAGTCGAGCTGGTACTTGGCTCGTTTAACGAACACGAAGGTGACACACGAGTCGGGCGGAAAGAGTGTGATTCGTGAATCATCATTCTCCTATCGTGCTGCAGATGGTCTTTTGGAGTCAGAGACGGTTGAGCCTAATCAACCGGACTACATGAAAACCACCAAATATGCATATGACCAATGGGGGAATCGTCAGTCCAGTACAGTGAGCGGGGATAGCAAGGCAGCGAATCCGTTTACGAGTTTCAGCAGCAAAGTGACGTATGAAAAAACCGGACGGTTTGTTGAAACAACCGAAAATGCACTCAAGCATACGGAAACAAAGACGTACACGGATCTGGGGTTGCCGTCGACGCTGACCGGGCCGAACGGGCTTAAAACAAAGTGGGAATATGATGCATTTGGTCAGGTGATCACCGAGTATCAGGCCTACGGCACCAGCAATCAGACCAAAACCGAAAAGCGCTCGCTCGCATGTACAACCTTTGGCGATACGCCGGGGACGGGTGGCATTGCCATGACCGGTGAAGATAGCGGTCATGTATGCCCCAGCCGTGCAAAGACTTTTGCGGTTGCTGTGTCAACGGGGGGCTATCCGGTTTACAGCTATTACGATGCGGCTGGCCGCTTGCTGCGGACGCATACTCGAGACTTGAACGGCAAATCTGTATTTGTAGACGTCGACTATACAAGCGCCGGACAGGAGTATCGCCGCACACGTCCATATCGTCGTGGGGATGCGAGCGTCAAATATGCACTAACGACCTATTACGACTATATGGGACGTGCATACAAGGCATGCCGTTTGGAACATTCGGGCGAAGTGTGTGATGGCATCGCTTACGATGGCTTTAGCACGACAACAACCAATGCGCTGAAACAGGTTCGCAAGGAAACCAAGAATCTGATTGGGAAGTTGGTGAAGGTCGTTGATAACGGCAACAACGTATTGGGCTACGAATACGATGTTCAAGGCAATCTGGTCAAGATGGGTGCCGCAGATGCACAAGGCAATGTGTTGACCAGTAGTGCCAATATCAATGAGGTGGACTTGCTGGGTCGTGTGACGAAGCATACTGATCCAAATCTGGGAGTAGGAACTAGCGTATATAACGCGCTGGGGCAGGTAGTTAAAAAGACCAATGCACGCAAGCAGGATACGACCTACGAGTACGATCTCTTGGGCCGGATGATCAAGCGTGTCGATGTCGATATGACCGCAAGCTGGGTGTACGACAAACCTGCTGCGACAACAACAAAGACCTTGGCCAAACTGGCAGCACCAGATTGCAGTCAATCCGGCTGGATTGGCGCACTCTGCTACACCGCTGCGGACAATGGCTATCAACGCGAGGTGGTATACGATGCGATTGGGCGTGTGAGCTCCGGTACAACTCGTCTGGATGCAAGCAATGCCTACACCGTATCGTCCGAATACGATGGCGCCAATCGCGCTTTCGCGGTGACCTATCCGGGTAATATCCGTCTGCGTCATGTGTATAACGATCGCGGGCAACTGAAGGGTATCTGGCGCAAGGATGGCTATATCTGGGAAGGCAAGGAAACTGATGCGGCCGGTCGATGGACCAAGGAAGCCTACGGCAACGGCATGTCGATCACCAATGGCTACGACGCCCAGAGTGACCGCCTGATCAGCGTCGATGCCCTTACCTCGGCCAATATCAAAGGCGTAAGCCAGACCTATGATTACGACGATGTGGGCCGACTGACCAGCAAGACAGATTCTGGTGGCGTAGCCGCTTCCATGCTGTATGGCTACGACAAGCTGAACCGCCTTAACAAAGTGACGATGGGGACGACGGTCCAGACCATCTGTTACGACGCGACCTGTAGTGATCAGAGTGGCAGTGGCAATGGCCGGATTCTGTCTAAATCCGATGTGGGTAGCTACATCTATGGGGATACATCGCATCCGGATGCGGTTACTGAAATACAGGATGCCAAGGGTAGCAAGTTGTACGGCTATTCCTACGATGCATCGGGCAATATGCTCACAGGCAAGGGCGGCAATACCTATTCTTGGTACAGCTTCAATCAGCCGAAGAACATGACCGGCAACGGTCATTCGGTCGATTTCCTCTACGACGTGGATTACGGACGCGTGAAGGAAACCGATAACAGCAAGGTCACGCTGACCATTAATCCGCGTCTGGATCTGGGGCATGGCTGGCAACGCGAAATTGACGGCAGCAAAACCACCGACAAGGTATATGTCTCGGCTGCGGGCCATAGTGTGGCGGTGATCGAAGTCAGTGGTACGCAGGACACGACCCGCTGGATGCATACCGATATGCTGGGCTCAGTGGTGGCGGTGAGCGATGCCAAGGGCAGCATTCTGGCGCGCTATCGTTACGATGCCTGGGGCAAGCGGATCGTGGAAGAAGGCGCGACCGTCACCCGTCGTGGCTACACTGGCCACGAGGAAATCGAAAGTCTTGGCCTGATCAATATGAATGGCCGGGTGTACGATCCGATGCTGGCGCGCTTTATGGGCGCGGATCCGGTGATTTCGGATGCGGGCAACTGGCAGAGTTATAACGGCTATAGCTATGTGGCGAACAATCCGCTGATTTACACCGATCCGACGGGGTTCTCGTATAACAATAGTGGGTTGAATCGGTTCTTTGGGACGATCACCGGGTCGTATCTGGCGCGTGACATTTTGTCGCATGTTTCTGAATCGACAGGTCAGATATTGGTCACCCTTGCTTCTATGGCATGTGGTGGTGCTGCACCTGTCTGCGCTGCTAGATTCAGTTATGACAATGCACGCGCCCATGGTGCGAGTGGTGGGGATGCGGTTCAGGGCGGGATTCAGGCGGGTACATTTGCCTATGTGAATCAGGCTATTGGAGGAAGTACGGTCGCGGGATCGTTTGAAAATATAGCCTTGCATGCGCTAGTGGGCGGGGTTCAGTCGGATTTGGCGGGTGACAGCTTTTTTAGTGGTGCGTTTGCTGGTGGATTGTCGTCTGCGTTGGCGCCGAAGATTGATGGCATTATGCGAGGTGACACTGGATTTCTGGCAAGTAGCGCTCGAGTGTCTGCCGCTGCGGTACTGGGTGGCACGGCGTCAGTGATTGCTGGCGGCAAGTTTGCCAATGGAGCGATCGTGGCGGCGTTTGATCGGGCGTATAATGCTGAGGGGCATTTAGAAGGCCCATCAACTTTGGAAAAGTTTGCAATGGCGGTGCCACTTCCACAGGGGGTGGTAGATGCCGCAGGGGGGTTTGGTGATGGTGTTTCTAGTGTTTTAACTTTTGGAACGTTCTCAACTGCTGACGCACGTAAGTATTTCGATATTGGTGGGGTCGATTCTAGTTCCGGAGTTTACAAAGGTGCGAAGGCGACTGGATATGTTTGGGGTGTCGGTACCAATTGGTCTGCAGGCTTAAATGGCGGCGCAAATTCGGTTTTTTGGTCTGGAAGTGGGAATTTGGAAAGAGCAATGAGTTTGGGCAGATCATTGGAGTCTACTCCAATTGGTTCCCTTATGAATCAATTTGGAAGTAAAGTACCTTACTGGATGTGGAAGGCGGCTTCTGCGACATATGCAGCTAATGCGAAGGGAGTTGCCTTAAAAGTCGGTGTTCAGTCTGGAAATATTTGGAGGACCATTGAACAGCCAATTCTTAACTGGCGTAATATTTTGATAAAGACAGTACCATGAGTTGCTTCTTTAATTCAGTTCCTAAGAAATGGGCATTTTCGGGTGGCTTTGTCGAATGGGTTGATAGAGAAACGGTTCGATATTCAGGGCCGAAAGGGGAGATGCTGGTTTGGGTTGACTATGAGCCAGGTTTTTTTTCGAGAGGAAGGATAATTAGAGGTATGACAGAAGGCAATGGAGCCAATAAGGATTATGAACTGAAAAATGAAGTAAAAATAAAAGTCGTTGAATATTTTGAGACTCACGGAATTTCATGTCGAATAGAAAGTTGATGGGTCGTCCGTGTAGCGCGCTGCACTCCCATCATATCGGCATCCATCCTCCCGATCATACGATTCGGGAAATTTTCGGTCGGATTGTCGAATTGGCGTCGAACGATTATTGGGGTGTGCCGGGCTGCTGTTGTACTTTGCCGTAGTAGCGTCAAAAGCACCACGTTATGATGTACGACAAGCCTGCAGCAAGTACTATCCAGACACTGGCCAAGCTCAATGCACCGGATTGCAGCAAAACCGGCTGGATCGGCGCACTGTGCTACACCGCTGCGGACAATGGCTATCAACGCGAGGTGATTTACGATGCGATTGGGCGTGTAAGCTCCGGTACAACCCGTCTGGATGCAAGCAATGCCTACACCGTATCGTCCGAATACGATGGCGCCAATCGCGCTTTCGCGGTGACCTATCCGGGTAATATCCGTCTGCGTCATGTGTATAACGATCGCGGGCAACTGAAGGGTATCTGGCGCAAGGATGGCTATATCTGGGAAGGCAAGGAAACTGATGCGGCCGGTCGATGGACCAAGGAAGCCTACGGCAACGGCATGTCTATCACCAATGGCTACGATGCCCAGAGCGACCGCCTGATCAGCGTCGATGCCATTACCTCGGCCAATATCAAAGGCGTAAGCCAGACCTATGATTACGACGATGTAGGCCGACTGACCAGCAAGACAGATTCTGGTGGCGTAGCCGCATCTATGCTGTATGGCTACGACAAACTGAACCGCCTGTACAAAGTGACGATGGGGACGGCGGTTCAAACCATCTGTTACGACGCGACCTGTAGTGATCAGAGTGGCAGTGGCAACGGGCGCATCACGTCAAAATCCGATGTGGGTAACTACATCTATGGGGATACATCGCATCCAGATGCGGTCACCGAAATTCAGGATGCCAAGGGTGGCAAGTTGTACGGCTATTCCTACGATGCATCGGGCAATATGCTGACGGGTAAGGGCGGCAATACCTATGCTTGGTACAGCTTTAACCAGCCGAAGAACATGACCGGCAATGGTCATTCGGTCGATTTCCTCTACGACGTGGATTACGGGCGCGTGAAGGAAACCGATAACAACAAAGTCACGCTGACGATTAATCCGCGTCTGGATCTGGGGCATGGCTGGCAGCGGGAAATTGACGGCAGCAAAACCACCGACAAGGTATATGTCTCGGCTGCGGGCCATAGTGTGGCGGTGATCGAAGTCAGTGGTACGCAAGACACCACCCGCTGGATGCATACCGATATGCTGGGCTCGGTGGTGGCGGTGAGCGATGTCAAGGGCAGCATTCTGGCACGCTATCGTTACGATGCCTGGGGCAAGCGGATCGTGGAAGAAGGCGCGACGGTGACCCGTCGTGGCTACACCGGCCACGAGGAAATCGAAAGCCTAGGCCTGATCAACATGAATGGCCGGGTATACGACCCGATGCTGGCGCGCTTTATGGGCGCGGATCCGGTGATTTCCGATACGGGCAACTGGCAGAGCTTTAACGGCTATAGCTATGTGGCGAACAATCCGCTGATTTACACTGATCCGACGGGGTTCTCGTATAACAATAGTTCGCTGAATCGGTTCTTTGGGACGATCACCGGATCGTATCTGGCGCGTGACATTTTGTCGCATGTGTCTGAATCGACAGGTCAGATATTGGTCACCCTTGCTTCTATGGCATGTGGTGGTGCTGCACCTGTCTGTGCTGCCAGATTAAACTATGACAACGCACGCGCCCATGGTGCGAGTGGTGGGGATGCGGTTCAGGGCGGGATTCAGGCGGGTACATTTGCCTATGTGAATCAGTTAATTGGGGATGGAACCATCTCCGGTTCGTATGCCAATGTGGCTTTGCATGCTGGGGTGGGCGGCATTCAGTCAGAGTTGGCAGGTGAAAGCTTCTTGAGCGGGGCGTTTGCTGGTGGATTGTCGTCTGCTCTGGGGCCGAAGATCGATGGCATTATGCAAGGCGACACAAGCTTTCTGGCGCGTAGCGCCCGTGTATCAGCTGCGGCGGTACTAGGTGGCACGGCGTCAGTGATTGCTGGTGGCAAGTTCGCCAATGGCGCGATCGTAGCGGCGTTTGATCGGGCGTATAATGCTGAGGGGCATATGAGGGATATGAAGGAAGGTTTGAGTGCAAAGAAATCATTGAAAGCTTTCTGGGATAAGCTTTTTGGTTGGATGTCAACGCCCCAACAAGCAAGTGCAAATCGTAAAGCGCTCCGATCCACTGGGGTCATTTCAAAGATTGAAGAGGGTGGCAATATATCTTCTGGCGTGACTGGTCAGGTCATGCTCGGGCCAGGAGGCATTGCGGGTGATTTTGTTACTGTCATCGATAGCAATGGAAACGCCTGTTCTGCCTATTCCATGTGTGCAATAGTTGGTCTCGGCATCGGTGCATCTGCTGGACCAACTGTCCAGGCAGGAACGGGTGCGGCATCAAAAGGGACTTCTGTGAATGTCGGCCTTGCCGGTGTTGCTGTACCTATTGCGGGCGCAGAGCTTGATGGGTCTGTTGCAACTGATGGTGGATTGCAAGCTAGCCTTGCGCATCAGTACGGATTGGCTGTAGGTGGTGGCGTAAAAGCGTGCATTCAAACAACATTTTCATGTACAAATTAGAATAGGGTATTTTAATGGAAAAACATTTCGATAAAATAATGGCAGTGATATCCCTGCTTGCTTCAGGGATGATCATTTATACTGTTTTTTTTGGCAAGGTTCACCGAGTCTTCTGGGGATTATTTATGATTCTATTTTTTTTTGGAATCGTTTCCGCCTTTTCTAAAATAAGGGAAGACGGCAAAGAAATGCTTAAGAGCAAGGTGGAAAAGAGTGATAACGAAGAATAATACTGGATTCTGCCAAGTCTTATAGGGTTCGAATTTCCAAGAGTCATTGCGTCATACCATTAATCGTCATTCAATTTGGATGACGATTACAGGCGGAAAGGCAAATAATCCTACGGCAACGGCGCCCAGAGCGACCGCCTGATCAGCGTCGATGCCATCCTCGGCCAATATTAAAGGCGTAAGCCAGACTTATGATTACGACGATGTAGGCCGACTGACCAGTAAGACTGACTCAGGTGGCGTAGCCGCATCCATGCTGTATGGCTACGACAAGCTGAACCGCCTGTACAAAGTGACGATGGGGACGACGGTTCAAACCATCTGTTACGACGCGATCTGTAGTGATCAGAGTGCCAGTGGCAACGGGCGCATCACATCAAAATCCGATGTGGGTAGCTACATCTATGGTGATACATAGCATCCGGATGCGGTTACTGACATACAGGATGCCGAGAGTAGCAAGCTGTACGGCTATTCCTACGATGCATCGGGCAAGTGTGTTTACAGGCAAACATCCTATGCATCCTCATCGTAGCGGATGCATATGCGCGAGCAACCGGGCGATATTGCGCGCATCATCCAGCCCGCGATGGTGCGTCCCCTGCAGGGGCAGACCCGTCATGGCTAGTGCTCTGGCCATGCCAACTTCCTTGATCCGCCGCTGCCTGGCAAAGAGCCGCTTCAGATTGACGTGTTCAAAATCACTCAACGGATGAGGCACGCCGTGACGTGCACACTCGCGTGCAAGTTGTCGACAGTCGTACTGTCCCCAACTCCCCCAGGATCGCAGGCTCGGTTCATATTGCATGGCGAATGCCTGCAGCTGAGTGGCGACAGCGGGGAAGGTCGCCGCCTGATCGACATCGTGCTGCTGAATGCCGGTCAGCTGTGTGCAGAAAGGGGTGAGCGTTGGGTGAAGCACCGGCCGGACGAAAGACTGGTATTCCGCCAGTACCTGACCGGTGGCATCCGCCCATACCGCGCCAATTTCGATGATTTCCATCTCCTCTGCTGGCAGGGCATCGCCTTCGTCGCAGGTCGCCTCCAGATCAATGATCAGCATCATGATGGGTCCTTCGGTGAAGGTTGCCAGGCCATCCAGCCTGCCCGTAATGCATTTGCATCGTGCCAAGCATGAGGCCACGGTTGATTTGGCTGGGCGTGATACTGGCACACGGCCTCATTAAACATCGGCGACGCCATTGCTGGGCGCAGGTTGTGATATCCCGCCAGGTTCGCCGGTGTGGTATCGCCCAACGCATCCAGCAGCAAGTCAACATCGGTACGGTCGTCATACGCGATCACCCCCGGTTCGGGCAACCGGGCGAACCAAGTGTGCAGGCATCTGTTCAACGCGCCACGATCCATGATCTGATCCGGTGGCGCATCCAGCAGCGGCAGGACCGCGGCGTGTACAAATGCACTGCACATGTCGCGCTTGAAATCGCTCAGTTCAGCATAAAAATGATGGCTCCCATCCTCCGTGATCAGCGCAATGCTGATGAGGCCGCTGTCGATGGGGTCGGTGTATTCGGTGTCGAGGAAGATCAGCACGGTCGCGGCCCCGAGACTGCACGATGGAGGCGCGCCAGATACTCTGCGAATCCATCCAGTGTCTGCGCTTTCAACCAGGCTTGGCGCAGTGCCATCGCATCATGGAGTGCATGGTGTTCAGGGGTGGCATGGGTGTAATACCGGCGACGTTCACTGGCCAGTAGGTCTCTCAACCCGTCGCCCAGGGCATGACGGTCAAACAGCATCGCCTGTGGGTGCAGGTTGGCAGGCCACGTGTGCAGTAAGGGCTTCAACATCCGTTCCATATCGTAATATGGCGCATCGCTCAGGATGACCACCTGTTCGGGGATAGCCTTGAGCCAGGTCTGTACATTCAACGCCAGTGTGTCGAGGTCCTGGCAATAGGATCCGCCCCAGAGGTGCACCATGACATTCTCCCGTACCCAATGACTGGCACGGTAGGCGTATTGTCCGGGCGGCACCTCTGCGTATAAATACTCGCCATCTTCACGAACCAAGGCGACGCTGATCAGCAGTGGATCAGGTGCATCCAGGCCTGTGAATTCGGTATCCAGAAAAACCATCATCGTGCGGGTCCTTGCGTAAACCGGTTGAGGGCCGCGCGCAAGGCGACCTCCACGGTGGCATCCAATCCAATGGACGACTGGCAGGCAACCAGATGGTCGCGGTGATCACGGAATTGCCACTCAGCATCGTCAAGGGCGATCCATGGTGCATGGATCCGGCCATTGGCATTGAGCCACGCCAGTATTTCCTGTTCTCGCTGGGCGGGTAAATATTTCCCTGCTTCCCTCGGCACCGTCGGGGTCACATCGATGAGGCGATGGGCAAAATCGGGGGAAAAGTACGCCTTCAACGCATCCAGGGGCTGCAGCTCACGCCACATTGAACTGATGACGATGTCGACGTGCGGGTAATCACGCATCACGCCTTCAAATCGCGGCAAATGACAAAATTCCTGAATGCCAGCCTGTACGGATTCGCTGCATTCCGGATGCAAGACCCCATCGAAATCCAGAAAAAGAATCATGGTCAGATCACGCCTTCCAGTGTATCGAACAAGGTCATCCCCTGCCTGCGATTGAGTCTGCGGGCCTGCAGGCCAGAGGCCCGCGGGCCGTCCACATCGCAGCGCTGACTGTCGCCAATAAAGAGCAGGTGTTCGGGCGGGCAGGCCAGCGCCGTGCACACGGCGGCATACATGGCCGGATCGGGCTTGGCCACGCCGAGCGCATAACTGAGTAAATAGGCGTCCATGTCAGGTAACAGACGATAAAGCGCACCGCCAAAGTCATACGCCAGATTGCTGCATACCGCGATGGGTCGACCGGATGCCCGCACGGCATTGAGCACGGTGCTTACCTCGGGAAAGAGGCGAAGGCTCGCCAGCAGCGCGTCGAGTTCGCGGCGCATGTCCGGCACGACGTGGCTCAGACCCAGTTCATCGGCAAAGATGTCAATCGGGACATTGCGCGTCATAAAGGGCAGGCGGGTGGATGCATCAATATGCGCGAGCACATGGCGGTAAGGATGGTTCCACGGGCCGGTGTACTGAATCAGTGTGCCAAATGCGTCAAACACCACTGCTTGAATATCATGCATGAATGCCCCCTGGGGACAGTGGCCCAGTCGGGCCGATCAACACGAGGGGGTTCATGCGCGTAGTCACCCTGATATTGCATGAGCTGTCGCGGGTGTACCGCTGGCGCATCATGTAATGGTGGGGGCAAGGACGCATGTGAACCCGCTCACTTCATCAACGTAGTAATTGTGGTAATGTGAGTATTATGTGTAAATGCCGTATTGGCAAGTGATTTCACGCTATCCTGCGATAGGATGGCCGCTCTGTAGAGAAAAGGTAGAGGGATGAGCCGTTATCGAACCATTGCACAGACGCTGCTTGAGCTGACCCGGGTCCGTCCGGCGGAGGTGGCGCGCATGGCAGAAGTGAACCGCTCCAATTTGGCGAAATGGCTCGCCGGTCAGGATTCCGCTCTGGCAGCAGACAAGCAATTGTCGGTATGTGCCGCGCTGGGCTGGCGTATGGGGAGTTTGCGGCGCGATCGCGTGTGGCGGGTGTGTATTGAGGCCGACTGGACGCCACTTCATCGAATGCTGACGGTGCTGGACAACGCCGGTGCGTTTTCGTCGGTGGATGTGTTCCCCACTGAGGGGCGCCTACTGGCGCATGGCGCAGTGATTCTCGCCAGACGTGTCGGTGAACCGGTGCCGCTGGTGATATTGCTGTCGAGACCGCTGGCGGATCATCCCTGGCTGCCGCCCTCGGCGGAGGTGATTCCCCGGGCGCGAATGGGGGGCATTCATGCGGTCAGTGAGCGCGAATGGACACTGTGGTGGCATGGCAAAGCCCCGCGCGGGGAGGTGACGGACTATCTCATGGAGTTTGGCCAGGAGATGATGGAACAGGTATGCCGCGACGAAGTGCTGCAGGCTCCGCTTTTTGATGAAGCGGACCATGATGGATCCGTCGTACCCAGTTCGAGGTCTGGGGCGCTTACCTTTCCCGCGCTGAGCGGTGATCCAACTGGCGAGTGGCAGCGCTGGCAGGAGACGCTTGCACATGTGAGCACACGCACCGGGCTTGGGCTTGAGCAGCTCAGGGAAATCTTCTTGCGCAGTGTTCGGGTCAATCCGCCCGATGATAAATGACTGGCATGCATTTTGATGAGATATGGTGTCGTCGTTGCCATGCTTACCAACTACCTTCCCACCGGTCTGATCTCAGGCCAGACAGATTCAGTCTCGCATCCCCATAGCACGCAGAAGCGCATCGATTTGGCCGAATGCATCTTGCTGCCACTGCTCCGGCGTGCGATCGCCCAGCACCTGCGTGTCTTCTACAAAGCGTCGCACACAGGTTGGGCCAAACCCATCAATGGTGTCGAACTTTACGGCTATTTGCTGAAAGCCTCGCTTGCCACTGGTATGCTCGAGCAACGGTCGACACTCCTGTGCCAGCACATCGATCCCTTCAGGGTAATTTCGTACGCAATAGTATATGTCGTAGGCATCCTTTTGTTTGTAGCGCCCGGCCAGCGCATGACCCTTCATCGCCAGTAAAGCGGGTATTGAACACACTGCAATCTCCACGCGATTCGTCCCTCCATCCGGCATCGGTCCCGCTACGGCGACCAGTTGATAGAATCGCATCGCCAAGTCTGCGCCATCGGCCCGCTGCACGGCGAAGTCACTAATCAAGGGGGGATTATTCTTGACGATTTCAGCGTCGCGCGGCATCAGGAAATCGACCACAATGTCGATTGCCGCGCCACTGTCGAGTGCAGGAACCTTGCGCACCAATTGGAAGCGCCGTAGACCATCGCGCTGAGCATAGCCATGCTGTTGCAGCGCACTGATCAAGGTTGCATATTCACCATCACCTAGTGCTTCTGCGTCCAGTCCAATGTCCACGTCGAGTGTCCCGACGTGGGGCATGTCGTCACTGTCTAGCAGTAGCCAAGGGACGGCGCCGCCAATGATCGCAAACTTGCCTTTGAAGCTGCCAAGGATCTGGCCGATCTCGATCAGCACGGCCTTTACGGCCATGGTCGTACGGTCGTCGTACTCAGCAGCGGATTGCGGCTCTTTCATGGGGGTCATCTGGGCCATTTGAGTCGTGCCTGTCGAAGATACTCCGCAGCCTCGGCGCCGCGCTCACCCGCAATAGAGAGATCAAGATAAGTTTGAACCGGACTCGTACAGACTGCACCCTGTACCGGTTCGACGCTGTCGGCAAACCATCCCACATCCTTCAGCACAGTGATGACCACGTTCTCGCCTTTTGCGACGGGAGTGAGTTTCAGTACTGGCTGAAGTTTGTGCAGGCCTTGATCATCGCAAAAAAAGTAGTGAGTCCCGGTGCGCGCGTATGGAGCAAGCCACTGCGCCGCTGAAAATGATGCGAAAACAGCACCTCCGTTACCATTGCCGGCGAACAGTACGCTTCGCGCTGCATCTTCGAGCGAACTGCCATGCAGTGGAGTGTAAAAGCGCAGCCTCTCCCCAGATGGCGCAGTATAGTTTTCCCGCCATGCGTCCAGCAGCGCATCTGGCTCAGAGAGAATCAGGCCATTGTTCGAGACGCTCGCCCATTCTCGATTGATCAAGCCAGTTCGTACATTACTGACGTGTCCGAGGCTAACACCTGTGAGCTCCGACAATTCGTTGACCCGCCACGCACGGTTGGGCTCACGCAGCAGAGCGCGCAATACTTGAGCAGATTTCGGCTTAAACAGTGACTTGAGCTCACGCTGTTGCGCCACTGGCTTGCTTGCGACCATACGCTCGATGAATACGCCACCAAATGTAATCCTTGCGTTTCCCTCTAGGTCTAGATAGCTGACGCCATTCTCTTCGCACATTTGTCCGACGGCTGTGGAAATATAGGGGGCGATCAGGACGGGCGTGGCCTGATGGTCGTGGTGCATGACGTAATTCGATAGTTCCAGCATTGCCAATCGGGCGTATCGAGGCTGTCCATTCTGGATGTACGCGCAAGCAAGCTGGTGCGGCTGACGGCCCACAAGGAGACGAGCGACCAAGTCCGGTTGCCAATCACCGAAGGTCGCTTCCGTAGTGATGCTCTCCACCTGGAGGATCGGGATCCTCTCAAGGATCCCTCGCAGAGCCTCACTGGCATGCGCTTCTGACTTTTTCAGTGAATTTTTATCTTTCAGCATTTGCTGAAAATATCACATACAGTGAAAGCGTGCCAGTGCGATTTCACCCAATCCAATAGTTTCAACAAATGCTGAAACCAGGGCTAATAATGATGCGCTGTCCTGACAACCATAGACATACTTGCTCGGTAAAATAGCGCAGGCAAGCAGCGTAGTAGCTACTGCTTTCTGGGCAATTCAGGGGCGTTCGGCAGCCTTTAGCCAATCTGTTACTCCATTGACTCCAAGCGAAAGTAGCGTGTCTTGTATTTCTACCACGTTTCTTAGCATTACACCTCCGTCGGACTCTTCTCGCTCTTCTGCCTCACCGAAAAGCCGCGTCATTAATTGGGTGAGGCTATCCTTATAGTCATAGAGATATGGTTTGCAACGGCTAACGTAAGCCAGATAGATTTTAGCTGCATCCAGTGCTTGCTCTGGATCATTCAGAGCAACTACATTCAGCCATTCATGGAAACCAAAAAGCCGATGGTGTTTGTTTTCGCTCTCGCTGTCGTTTTCCAATACAGAAAAACAGCGACGAATGAGTTCTATCGGCACAGAAATCGTAGCTCCCTTGTCACTGAAAATGCGGCCAATTTGTCTGGCGATAGCCAAGGCATGTGCGCCACCTGCATTCAAGCCGGCATCCAGCCCGAGAAGACATTGCTCAAGGTGCTGTTGGATATTTTCAGTATTTGTCCAGACCGTTGCAGCACCAAGCCAAGCCGCTGTGTTATCAAGAGCCTTCAAAACCCCAAGGAATTCAGCAAAGTCGACGTGGCTGGTCATGCTAGCCAACGCTGAGATGCGCCCCCATGTTTCCAGATCATTGCCCCTACCCTCAAGGCGAAGACGCGCCAGCAAAGGCTTCACTACCTCAAAGTGATTGAGATAAGCGTAATAGAGACAGGGTTCGGCAATTTGCCAGAGCCCTTTTGCGTCATGCATTGCAAGATGAAATAAATCCCAACCCAGCTCTAAATTCTTGCTTTGTAAATAAGGCAGGCGGCGAAGAATCAAGGCGCGAATTGCAGGATTTTTGTCTCCTGCAAAACGGCGTAACGTGGGTTGTAACAGTTCGGGTAATACGCCTCCGAATTTTCGAGAATTCGTTGCCAGAATCATCAAGGCTTCGGTAACGTCTCCTTTGACCATGTTGATCCCCAAAGCGATCAAATCAACATTATCACCCTTGATCGGATCATCTTCATCCAGTCGCTCAAAGCCTATGGCCCAAAATACCAATCGTTCAGCATCTTCCAAATTTTGTACAACGTTGGCACAGGCTTCCAATGCCTTGGCTGCAGGGCGTCGGAGTTGCCAATGCTGCGGATGCCTTTCTAGTTCATCGAGAATATGACTAGCCAAAACATGGGCATCTGGCTCTTCGATTGGGTGCCATGTTTCGTTCGTCTGCAAGTTGCCAAAGCGATATGCCAAATATGTAGCGACACCATCCATAATTTCATCGCGAAACCTTTCGGAAATATCCGCCCAATAGGCTGATAAAAACCCCAAGAATCGACTGGGATAACGAGAGGAAGCTTCTCGAAGTTGCCAGCCAACCTCACGCTCGCCACCGACCAGAAAGTCAGCACCACGCCAATCTGAATAACCGTTGTAATGTGCAAGTAAGCGCAACACTCCATCGTCACAGGTACCGAGAAATATCTCAAACGAGAACGGCGCGCTAACTACGCCGCCACGAGAGCGAATATCTGGCTGACGAACAAATACCCCGGCCTTCTTTACGTATTCATCAACTACCGCTTGCGCTTCAGGCGAACGCAGGAAGCAAGGGATCGCACTGATTAATTCGGCGCGTTTCTTCAATACCCAAAAACGCTCTGAATCTTCAGAGGTATATTCATCCCAAATGGCCAAAATAATTGCCATAACGGCATCTTGGTCATTATCGTCTAGATAGATGAATGCTGATTTAATCAATGTGCCCAGTTCGTAATCCAGTTCGAACTCAAGCATATTTTCGTCGCGCAACATGCGGCCTATCAAATCAATATTTAATTCAGGCGATTCTGTACAAGCTAATACAGCGAAGTAGAGCAAGGCGCCTTCGTGATTGAAACATAGGCGTTCGCGGTTGTTCTGCCACCACTCTGAATGCGTTTTGGCGTGGTAAAGAATAGATGCCTCAACAGCATCAAGCAGTGTATCCATATTATCCACATGGTGCATGTCTCTTAGACTGTGGGCATTTTCGTACGAGGTTTCGCCAAGGAATCCATAGCTATAACCTACTCGTGTTTCTCCATGAAGTGATATACGTGCATTGCTCCACTGCTCAATCGCCGCTACGGCCAGATCGAGTAAATCAATGGACTGCACCATACGTTGACGGATAAAGTCGTCATTACGCTCGCCAAATTCATGCGCATGGCAGTGCAATTTATTATCGAACCGGTATTCCAAAAGATCGTTTTCGCTAACCCCACCTACCATAAAGCACCAAAGTAGGTCGTCTCCTACGACCCCCGCTTCTATGCAGCGAGCGATGGTACGTCCCAGGAAGCTGTGATCGGGATTCGGCATATTGAGCAACCGCTGGAGCAGTGGCACAACTAGAGCCAAGTTTCCCAATGTGATTTCAGATATATAAAGCGGAAGCTGCCCGGCGACTCGGTTGCCATCAATCCACTCCAGAGATAGCGCCTCCTGCCAGAATGACAAGATCCCCTGAGTGTCCTCATTCTTCCACTGCGCGATCCGATAGGCATGTCCAGCATAGCCTTCGGCGTCACGCTCGGTTTTCAATACAGGCACTAGATACTTGAGCCAAAATCGATGCCACTCTATCGCCTTGGCTGAGGCATAGATCACCTGAAATACATCGCGGTGATTTTTTCGTAATTCGCGCATCAAGGGCCAGTCATCGTCCACAGGTATCTGTTCGGAAAACGACTCGGCAACCAAGCGCCGGATGTGGAAGGCTACGTTACTAGTCAACACCGCCCGCGTTTGCTTTCTGAACTCACATCGCTCACCCAAAGCCAACTGTGCGACAAAGTTACGTATGCTGGGGCGGACAAACGGAACTGGGGGAAGGCTCTGTATGAATTGATTCAGCGTAACGCCGCTACGCAAGGCTCTACTGATGACTAAAACGTCAAGCAGTGTCTGATGACCGAAGGTCAGCTTGGCATCCTGAGTTTCTTGCAAAACGTTCAGGCTGCACAGTGCCCGCAGAATCTCTTGTGAGGACGAAAAGCGTTGATGTGGTACGGCCAGGCTACGGGATTTGAGCATTTCTGCGGCGATGGCTTCAATTGCTTGTATTGCAGAATCACCCAGCGAGGCGTTGGCCCGTACAATCACATCGAGATAACGCTGTGCCAGAGCTTGGCTGGTTACGACGCTGAAACCACCCTCTCGTTGCGCTAACTCGACAAACAATCCCAGTTCCCGAGGATTTCGAATCAGTTCTCGTGTAACAGGATCAATATTGGCGGATGCAATCCCCAGCCTTTCAAATAAAGGCGCAATGTCATCATCCCAGTCCAAGGGGAGACACTTGAGTTCGCAATCCCATTTCCTTTCCGCAATTCGGTGGTCGTACTTTCGGTCAAAGTCACGGCAAGCGGTGATTACGCTCACGTTTGGAATCAATAGGAGTCGGTCTATTTGAGCCAGAAAATAGCTCAGTACCCGATTATCACGGGCGATAGACAGCACATCCAGAGAATCGATTACGACAAGCACCTGCGCACTTTCGGCCATACGAGCAACTTGATTGACCCAATGCTCAGACAGGCCAAAAGCTTGTCGATCCTGTGAAGTCACCAGATCAGCAAATTCACGCGACTGGATGAAAAGCGGCACGATATCTGAGCGGGTTTGTGCTTGTCGCTCTAGGTTCTCCAGTACATCAAGCATCACACAGGTTTTTCCAGAACCAGGCAAACCTGTGAGCAAGATGGCACGTTTCCCGGCATTGATGGCAGCCAGCAGTTCCTTCACCACCGGGTTGGTTAAACGCTGACCTGCCACATCACGCCGCCACGATCTGCCGATGGCAGAGGTATTGGAAAATGATGCGCGCACCTCGGCAATATTTACGGAAGGAACCAGCAGTGCTCCTGCCTTGAGGAGAATGGCTTCGAGATCTTTTTTGGTGAATCGATGTGGAGCGTTTACGGATGAGCCATCGCTGCTCATGCGCCCCCCCAATTGATCTAGACGAACCCAGAGCGCGTTGAATGCCGAATCTGGATTGCTGGCCATACTACGCAAACGTTCTCGGAGCTGACTTTCCATGCGATCCAAGGCGCTGCTGGTTTCAAACTCAGTACGGCGGAGGAATTCGTAGGTGGAGAGACCTGGGGAGGCATTGGATAGCAATTTTGACAGGGCTAAATCGGTTTTCTGATTTGTGATACCCAAACTGGTTTGATAGGTGCCGGCATCATGCTGAGTCGTACTGTGTTCCTTTAGCTTTCCAAGCTCCCCAAAGTTGTTGCGTGAATAGAAACGAACTTCTGTATTTGTATACTGTTTGAGTAGCTTGGCGGCTTTATCCAATTCGTCGGAGAGGTCTGCTAAGGACCATGCTTCGAAATCGATTTGATTTTTTTTGCACTGACAAGCGATCAATCTGCCATCCGCTTTACCGACGACCACATCGTCGACTAGATAAGTTATCGAATCAATTTCAAGCCATTGATAGTTTTCGTCAGATAAAACAGTCAATGCCCAATCAAATGCTACCAAGGTCTGGTAGCCATCGCCTCTGTTAGAGCGTATGCCTGCAATACTCATATTGATTCCCGTTGATAGGGTGTCCATTACCCGGATTCACATAACGCCCAGTTTATGACGGTCACCCTCAACATCATTAACCACTAAGGGATCTGTATGGCGGCTAAGGCTCGATTCAATACCTCATACCGAATGCCGCTCAGGCCGAACTACAATCACCTGGAGGGACATCGCTGCCTAGCCAAAAGTTGCTATCAGGAGGGGAACTGGTGGCAAACCCAGCTAATCTGTGGATCCGGTGTTCGAATTGTGAGTCAGCTTCATCGACTTTTCCAAACGACGACGACTGGCTTCGCGCGCACGTTGCCGCATCTTCTCGGGTGAGAATCCTAGAAGCAGCCTTATGTCTTGGGTGGGGGACGAGTCTTTGTGAGTCATCGTATTAACCAAATCGTGTTGTGAAAAATTCAGCCGAGTTCGCTATGCTATCGGCATGCCCTTCTGAAGCCCCGTTGAAGTCCGCCATGTTGGTATGCGTGCAAGTGTTTCTGCACTGTTATGCAAATTTAGGCCTCCTCTAACTCCACCGCTTGCCCCGCTTCTGACTCGAGTTCTTCTTGATGGCGTAGCCAATCGCTGGCCAAGGATGGGTTATCCTTCAAGCGCTGCTCGATCACTAGGCTTTCTCGATATTCTTGTGCCGCTGCGCTCATCGTCCAGCTTGCTTCTACACCCCGATCCTCAATGGCTTGTCGTAAATCAGCTAACCCCAGCCTGAAGAATTCTTTGCGAGGGTTCACTTTATTGATCTGCGACTGCACGAATTGCTTATGCAACGCACGCTCCAACGCTGGCGCGTCATCGCTCCAGATCATGGCATGCACGTCAAAACTGAAAGGAACGCTTGCGTCGCCCAGTTCACGAACACGATCCAAGGGTTCAAGGCGGCGTGTCATGCCGACCTTGAAGACATTTTCACCAAAGGAACCAATGTTCGAAATCACATACACATGCCCGGCCCGTGTTTGCTGTGCCATCGACAATGCCCGCTTATTGCGTTCTTCTGCCTCGGTCAACTTCACTTGCAGCTCAGCGAGCTTGGCTTCGAATTGCGCACGTTGTTCTTCATTTGCCTTAGCCACTTGAGCCTGAACTTTCTCCATTGATTTAAGAAGGGTTTCTTCTTCTTTTGCTGCGTCTTTTAACGCACGTTCGATTTCGCGGCGAGCCCGTTCCTCTTCGCGGATCTGTTCGCGAATGATGCGTTGCTCTTCCTTTTCCCGCTCCCGTAATGCCAGAACCGCAGTCGCCCAACGAAGCTCGCCCAAACGTGCTTGCAAATATTCCTGGGTAATCCGAGCATCACGAAACGCTGTACCATTATTGTTGACCAAGGCGCATGCATCTTGAATCTGACGCTCCAATGTGCCGAAATTATCTGCTTTGGTACGAGATAGAATCGAGTCGACTTTGCCATTGAATGCATCAATCACGAAGCGAATTGCGGTTTCCCGGCGATTTTTCTCGACGTATTCACAGGTTGCGGCCCGATCTGTTTCAACCATTAATTTGCTGCGCTCGCGAGCTTGCTTCAGCTGCTGGCCGGCTTCATCAAAGCCATAAGTCTCTGCCAA
The DNA here is from genome assembly GCA_019084025.1 of Burkholderiaceae bacterium DAT-1. Classification (NCBI taxonomy): domain Bacteria; kingdom Pseudomonadati; phylum Pseudomonadota; class Betaproteobacteria; order Burkholderiales; family Burkholderiaceae; species Burkholderiaceae bacterium DAT-1. Next base: position 9,152 of record JAHRBI010000008.1, on the reverse strand, counting down.
TTCATCTAGTAGGCTGTAGGTCGGCTTTAAGTAACGATCACCGTACCCCTCAATCACGTTGCGCATCGCCGTTGCTGTCTCTTTGAGCTGGTCGACCTCTTTTAATGCACGGTAGGCATCACCGGCGATTTCTTCTGCGCGCTGATTGGCTTCGGTGATAATTTGAGATGCCTGCTGATTGGCCTTCGTCAGGAGTTCCTCTGCGCGTTCTCGCCTGTCTTTTGCCTCAAGGTTTGCATTCTTTCGAATTTCGTCGGCCATCTTGGCTGCCTCGGTGCGAACTACATTAGCCTGATTTTCAGCCGCAGCAAGGATTCCTTCTACTTCTCTTTGCGTCGCAACCTTGAGCGCCGTTGCCGCGCCTCTAAGTTGTTCCGCGGTCGCTGACGCGTCACGCACCTCCTTGAATTTGGCTAGAGATTCAACCTCAGCCTGGAGCAACTGGATGGTTTGCTCAGTCCGTGTTACAAGCTCTTCATACTGCTTCTGAACTGCGTCAGCACGGGCATCAGCCGAAGCTGCTAACTTCCGGGCCGCAACCCGCTGGGCGTAAAATGCGATGGCGCCGATGACTGCGAGTATAAATAAAAATTCCACGAGTCTTTTTCCTCATTTTCAAGTGAATAACTACTGATTGAAAATCAAATTAGGGTAGCAGCGGCCAGCGCTAACCGTCATATTTTGAAAAGGCAATGACCGAATAATGTGGCAATTGCCTCATAACAACTATTACTTTATTAGAATATTACAAGTGGTAACCCCGTATCGTCTTTTGGGCAACGCGCGCACGTGCGATTGAGAAAATGCACCGTAATGTACCATGTGGTCTACCGACATTGATATTTGCAATATTGCCGTATATTGCCATGCTTGAGGCAATTTCAGAAGGAATGCAGTGCTGGCCAAACATCAGTTGTGCCTTACTCATTCCCAGTAAAGCTCCTGTATAAGCTATTCGAGCAATTAGACGCTGCATCACGCCTGCCTTTGGCGCAAACACCATTAGGCGAGGTAGGACTACATATTCGTACGGTCCGTCAGAGCAGAGAATAAACGATTGAGGAGGCGGCCGAACACGCCGTGTGTTAATGGCCATCTAAACTGACCCACCTGCGGCCAATAAAATTGACCCACTCCTTGGATGGGGGCAATTGCCCCAGTACATTCCCTGCAGCATCGATGTGGGGAGATTCAGTTGAAGGAGTGGTCTGTGATTCACAAGATCAAAGCGTTGTATGACGAGGGGCGCGGACTGTCGATCCGAGGGATCGCCCAAGAACTCGCGTTGTCTCGCAATACCGTTCGCAAGTATCTCAATCTCTCGGTCGAAGATATTAGCGTCAACCTGAGTCAGACTTCCCGGCACAAGCTGCTGGATGACTACAAGCCCTTTGTCATCAGCCTGTTACAGGGATTTCCCAGCCTGAGCGCAGTCAAGATTGAACGACGGCTGCGAGAGCAGTTTCCGGAGCTGGACTGTTCGCGACGAACGCTACGTCGGTATGTCAGCGCATTAAAGGAACAGGTTTGCGTCAAGCAGCCCCGGTACTATCAACCCGTGGTGGACATGGTGCCTGGGCATCAATGTCAGGTCGATCTGGGAGAGTTGCGTGATGTATCGATCGGAGGAGTGCTGCAGCAGGTTTACTTTGTCGTGTTTGTACTGTCCTATTCACGGCTGATGTATGTGACAGCCTCGCTCAAGCCGGTAGACACATCCATTTTCATCCGCATGCATGATGCTGCATTTCGCTACTTTGGCGGCTGCCCGCATGAATGCGTGTATGACCAGACCAAACTGGTCGTCATTCGCGAAGAGTTTCGCGAGCTGACACTCAACTCCCGATTTGCCGAGTATGCGACCCGCGCCGGTTTTACCATCCGCGCCTGTGAAGGCTATGACCCTGAAAGCAAGGGGAAGGTGGAAGCCGGGGTCAAATACGTCAAGCACGATGGCTTTTACGGTGAGACCTTTCATTCGGCAGAAGATCTGCACGGATACCTGGCCACCTGGCTGGATGAAGTCGCCAATCAGCGTAGGCATGGAATAACGGGCGAATCACCGCGCGATCGCTTTGATCGTGAAGAATCCGACAGGCTGGCGGGATATATTGCACCTGCTGACCACCCGGATGGCCACGAGACCGTGACCCGGCAAGTAGATCGAACGGGGCTGATTTCTTGGGCGGGCAATCGCTACTCGGTCCCGATGCACTGGCAGCGGCAAGCAGTATCCGTTCGGGACGTGGGTACGCACATTATTGTGCTGGGTGCCGACGGGCAGGAAATTGCTCGGCATGAACGACTGTCAGGTAAAGGTGGGTTGAGCCGCAATACGGATCACTATCGCAATAAGGAAACCACGATCCGCCAATTGGAGACGGACATCCGTGATCACATGCATCCGTTAGACAGTCATCGCCTCCTCGCTCTAATCAGGCATACCTCACCGGCCATCTACAAGGATCAACTGGCCGGAATCCGGCAAATACTGCGACAGCATCAGACACCGATCGAACCGGAACAACTGGACTGGATCTGCGACCGCCCAGTGCTGACGGCCACCCGGTTTCGCGAATTACTGGCGGTTGCGCCGGACATGATGAGTCGTAGAAAGGAACAGAGCGTGCCCGTGTCGACAGGTGTACTGAGTCGCTATGCTGGCGTTGCAGGGGGCAAGCATGCACACGTTTGATGATGTTGGCCGCATGATGCGCAGTCTGAATCTGAAACATGGACAGGAAGTGCTCTCGACACTGCTGACACAAGCAGGTGATCAGGAGCTGACGCACCTGCAATGGACTGGAATGCTGCTGGATCATGAGCTGAAAGCGCGAGAGCATCACCGCCGGAGCCTCAATCGACGCATGGCGGGGATTCAGGTGGAAAAGCACCTGGAGGAATTCGACTACCGTCACCAGACTACCATTACCAAGCGGCAAGTGGCGCAGTTACTAGACTTCCAATTCATTGATACCCGACAGAACCTGATCTTCATTGGACCACCTGGCGTAGGTAAAACGCATCTGGCAACAGGACTGGCGCTCAAGGCATTGGAGCAAGGGTACAAGGTCTGGTTCTGTACCGCACTGGCCTTGACCGAGGATCTGGAAATGGCGGAAATCAAAGGTCGGCTCAAGGCACGAATCGCCCAACTTTGCCGGTACGATTTGGTCGTGATCGACGAGCTGGGATACCTGCCGATGAATCGGCAGAACAACCATAACCTGTTTCAGTTGATTCATGCCCTGTATGAATATCGGTCAGTCATTCTGACCACGAACAAAGACTTCACTCGCTGGGGAGATTTCTTTGTAGATGAAAACGTCGCCGTTCCGATCGTGGACCGGCTGATACATCATGCCCAGATATTCATGCTGGGCGGAGACAGTTACCGACTCCGGCAGAAAATGGGTACGAGTTCAGTGGTGGGGGTGGGTCAAAATTAATGGCCACTGGTGGGTCAAATTTGTTGACCATTGACACCGTGATTTTCTCCGCCACATATAAGTGCATAGAGGCAGGGAATGCTTCCGTCTCCATGGCGTCATATGCGACGTCACTGTTTCAGCTGCAACTACTGCCGCAATGGGTAAGTTGCGCCTTTCCCTACTTTATGATGTGGTGCCGGCGCCGACTCATGCCCAAGAGCGACACCTGCACTAATCCGTCGGACAACAGAGCCGTCTGGCCACCTTGCCCAATGCCCTGAGCCACCATGGGGTATTCGGCCTTAGCCGAGCACAAGCTCACGCCATCATTGCTCACATTGCTGCTGTGGTAAGTAAATGGAAAAGGGTATTCGATGCCACAGACGTACCCTCAACAGATATCGACCGGATGCCCCTGGCAAGCCGACATCCGCGTGAGATAGGGTTGAACGACCTGTGATGGAGCAGGGGTGTTGTCATGTGATGGATGCAACATCGATTTGTACTGTCTGCATAAAGCTCATGATAACTATGATTATCATGGTATAGTTTTCCACCCAAAATCATATCGCTCCATCATGCCAGACTTCAGCTTGCTGCGACCGCTCGAACGACTCGATACATTGCCTGAGTACCTATCGGGTTGCCATGGCAGCAATCGTTTTACCGGACAATGCCAGATTGCTGCCAATAATGATTTAGCGGCAATTCACACATGGCTGAACGAATTTCCGGCGCAATCACCGACCTGGCGTGCATATCGCAAAGCAGCAGAGCGCATCTTTTTGTGGTCGCTGTGCGCCAAGGGAAAACCCTTATCTAGCCTGAATCGTGATGATCTCGATGAATACGAGGCTTTTTTGATTTCGCCCCCCGCATCATGGTGTGCTCCTCGGGCAACGCGTAGGGAGACCAGCGAATGGCGCCCGTTTGAAGGTGCATTGTCAGCCAACTCGCGTCGACTAACCTTGATTGCCGCAAATGCGCTGTTCAGCTGGTTGGTCGAAGCACGCTATCTGGTCGGCAATCCCTTAGCACTACGTAAATCCCGGCTTGAAGCCCATCCAGCAAGCAATGCCCGGGCCGACCGACGCGAGGTGCAGCAATTACTGGAAAGCCGACAGTATGTGACGCGATTTTTCCCGCGAGAAACATTTGAGTGCTTGCTGACTTTTATTGATCGATTACCCAATCGGACTACACGCGAACGACATCGTAAAGCACGCGCCGCATTTGCGGTGCCATTTTTACAGCAGACCGGACTACGCCTGACCGAATTTTGTATGGCGCAAATGGGTGATATTCGTAAAGACAAGCACGGCTGGTGGATTCATGTATTAGGAAAAGGAAACCAGCTCGATCAAGTGCCCCTTCCCGATGCGGCAGTTGAACAGCTTAAACAGTACAGGATACATAATCGTTTATCCCCGCTGCCAAAACCTAATGAAGCCACGCCATTATTGTTGCAGGCGCGGACATATCAACCGCTCGAACCTGGTTCTTTCTATCGCTGGCTACGCGATTTATTCGTTGAAGCTGCACGATATGCTCAGGCAAATCATCAGGAAGAGCACGCAATTATTTTGGAAAAAGCAAGTACGCATTGGTTACGCCATACGGCATTTTCACATCAAGCGGATGAAGGGATTGATTTACGTGTTATCCAGGCCAATGCACGACATAAAAGCCTAAACACGACCTCACTCTATCTGCACGCAGGCGATGCAGAACAACATTGGCAGACCACGGCAAAACATGTTCTCAGTAAAAAGGAATCGTGACAACAAAGCATACCTGCATTGCAGTGTACACATTCAATATGTGCGGTAATTGAACTTATTCAATCCCAAAATCATCTGGACTGGGAGGCTGTAAACGTCTGAGTTGATTCAGCTCATGTTCAAGACTTTTAATCAACTCATGTGCATGTTGAAGTTTTGCTTCGAGCTTCTCTTTTTGAATGAGCAATCCAGTTGCTGTCTGTTCATACGATTTTTCTTGATTCAATGCAGCTCGCAGTTTGGCAAGCTCAACGCGCTCTTGTTCATTTTGTATTTTCTGTTTATGGGTTTTATCCGCATCATTGATGGCGTTTTCAAGAATGCGTTCAGCTTGACGCAACTTGGCTGCGCTATATCGCGTTTTCTCATGGGTAAATACGACTTTTTCTAATTCAGATACCCGTTTTCGTAGCGCTTTATTTTCAATGAGCATCGCTTTGTATTGAGTGAGCTTATCCAGCAAACCAGGTATTTCCGCCTGCCCTGCGGCCTTCCCCGGGTCGTGTGGTTTACCACCGCGTCTAGATCTAGGAGTATAGGTACATGGCACAGATTTTGATACAAACTGATGCGCTTTTGCATATAGTCGACCCATTGCTGCTGGGCCATTTAGCCAACATTTTGATTGCAGCTTATTTTCTATACTGACAGGAATGACAACTGCATGATAATGTGGCGTACTTTCGTCCAAATGCAACTCAAGCGATATGATATTTTGTTCACCAAAAACCGCATTTAGAAAATCGGAAATATCGATTGCCATTTTATGCAAATCAGCTGGCCAATCCTTTGGATCTTTGGGTTTTCCCCACGGAAAGTCTTTCGTTGGCATTTTTCGCCAATCCTGTTGTCGTCCCACTTGGAAAAACAGTTCGATTCCAATGACGGCATCTTTTCTTTTCGCCAGCGAGTTTGCGTAACGCACCCTATCATTATCCCACGTGATAATTGTATATTTAGGTCTTTGTGTAAACCAAGCAGCATCGGGAAGTTGACTTGCCGTCGGATGCTCTCGCAAATTGTGTCCCTTGGCAATTGTCATGTCGCCGCGATGTTTTTTCTCAATTTGAAATGAAAATGACAACATGAAATCGCCTTTAATTACCAAAATAATCATTGAATCATAGGTGAAAAATTCAAGAATTCAAGTTTTTGGAAAGGGTACTCCCTATACTTTGATGTGCTGATCTTCAGATGAGCAGGGGCTCGGGGCAACGCCCTGAGTCGACCGCGACGGGTACGAAGCAACCTAGCGGGCGAACCCTGGATGGACGTCGTTGTACGTACATCTGGCATCCTGCCCTAAGAGTTCATTGAAGTTTTGCCGCAAATTTGTAGTGGATTTGCGGCAGATTTTCAGCGGTCTTGCGGTACCCGTGCAGTGGATCGGTGGCAGACTCAAGAGGGATGCTCAGTGGACTGGCAGCCCATCCATCACACATCAATGGCGTCCGATGGGTAGACTCGCAATGCCTATTTGATGAATTGATAGCGGAATTGCGACGAATGAATCAAATCTAATTTGCCCCTTTTAAATACTTCAAATGTAATTTTGAGATGCTTAAATAACCGATCCGACAGGCGGGTTTAATAGAAATGCACGCACTATGTTACAATTGAACCCAATGCCTATAAATTTACCATCCACCACCAGCCCATATTATAAATAAGCAATTATTATTAGAATTAAAATAATCCACAATGAAACTGGCAATCTATAGCGACCTTCACATTGAATTTGCAGCATTTCAACCACCCAAGACAGATGCTGACGTAGCAATCTTGGCTGGCGACATTGCAACCGGTGTGAATGGTTTAAAATGGATTAAGCGCAATCTACCCAATATCCCGGTTGTATACGTTGTCGGGAACCATGAGTTTTACGGAAGCAGCCTAGAATCTACCTGGCAAGATTTACGACGTTTATGTCCAGCGAATGTGCATTTACTGGAGAATGAATCGGTCATCATCGATGGCGTGCGGTTTCTGGGGTGCACCCTATGGACGGATTATGCTTTTTTTGGTGCCGATAAAGTACAGGAAGCCATGGAATTATGTGCGCAGTCCATTTCTGATCATTTTCAAATCAGTACACGGCGCGATATAAAGAAGCGGAAGTTTTCGCCTGAAGATGCGTTAAATCTGCATATCACCAGTCGCCAATGGCTTAAAGATAGCCTTTCTGATGGCAGCACTGGAAGAACTGTGGTCGTGACACACCATGCACCATCAAGCGGCAGTGTCTCAGACAGATTTTCAGCGGATATGCTCACCAGTGGGTATGCAAGTGACCTATCCGATTTAATGGGCGTGCCCCAGCTTTGGATTCACGGCCATATGCATGAGTCATTTGACTATTCAATGAATGGCACGCGCATCATTTGCAATCCACGCGGCTATCGTCTGAATACGGGCGCATTTGAGAATGCGCATTTCAATCCCGCGCTTATTGTTGAAATCTAATACTTGTGCCTTGCCCCCCCACCAGGGGGTGCGTATGGTGTGTAGGATGTTTAGGGGTGGTCACACCGCCCCTAAAAAGCGGTTTGTGGGGCATTAAAGGCCCCAAAACCGGGGCGTACTCCCATGCACAATGCCGGAATCAGCGCAGCCAACGGGGATGCAGCCAATATGCAGAAGATGTGCAGGGAATATGCAGTAAAAGTGCGGCACAGATGCAGAGAAAGTGCAAACCCATGCAGCTCTATGCAGGGTTTGTGCACGAAACAGGCAGGAAAGATGCAGAGATGATGCAGAAAACAGGCAGATATAGGGCAGGAAACAGGCAACAGCCCACCCCAGCCCCCAAAGCCTTCAAGATCACCGCCAAACCAGGCGCTGATCTCGCCTGAATCAACCGCCCCTGCGCGCCTCGCGTTCAATCAGGCGATATTCCCGCACGATTCCACGGATGGCACCGGTCAGTGGGGCGAAGTAGAGGCGCAGGCTGTGTTTGGCGGTGCGCTTCAGGTCTTGGAGAGTGATGTATCCGGTCATGTGGTTCTCCATGGGGAATTTAATCCTGCCAGCCCCAAATCAGTCGCTCGGGCATGCAATTGGCAGGCTGAATGGTCAATCCCCCAGCACCTGGATTACGCGGCAATGCGTCTAATCCAGTCTACGAGTACAATCACTACGAGTTACGGCCTTACGAGGGTAAGTTACGTGGGCGCATTTCCCTAATGTGGCGAGCTCGCAGTCACGGTTGAGTAATTGAATTGATAGGCCTTCACGTCCGATTGCCTGTCGACAAAATTATTCCATTCAACCACCAAATTTGCCCTGCCGCTATTCAATTCCAGACTCAGAACCTCACCATCATCCATTTCCATAAACAAACTATCTACTTCACATCCATCCCTTAGTATTTCGTGAACCCCATTGAAGGTAACCTGCACATTACACACCTCACCGTTATCAGTATGCACACCTTCTATGCTGAATTGAACAATTTCGCCATTTTGGCTAACCGCTTCAATGGTTGCCTCATGAAAATATAATTTTTCCATATTAATCACCAGGGTAAAGGTGTGACGCATCACTGCCACGTGGTGTTGGATTACCGTTCTTATCTAGGTATTGATCACCTTTGCCAGTGGAATCGGGGTTGTAACGATGGTAATGATCCTTTCCTTCGTGACCAGGAGCACCATCTTTACCCTTGTCATGACGCAATTCATCACCTGTCTCAGGATGTTTAAATGATCGATGTCCCCTCTTTGCGGCTTCAGGGTGACTTGTTTCATCATATCCCTTTTCTTTTAGCTTATCTGGATCTTTAGGAAGACCTTCCTTCTTTCCTTCTCCACTGTCTGGGGCATCAGGTGAGTCCACCGCGTCATATCATACGCAAACGGCCAGACCCCAGATGCAGCAAGGCTTCCCGCACATCACGCAGACTGCAATATCCAGTTTAAAGAGCGAGACCCCCCAGAGGCGG
>JAHRBI010000007.1:300000-388685 GCA_019084025.1 Burkholderiaceae bacterium DAT-1 | reverse complement strand
ACTCATCTTGTATCTCCATGGCAGGCGCAAACGCGCCCCGTCTGATCCGCAGTGTGCGCGAGGCGACAACGGGCGACCATTGACCAAAGGAGGGGGAAAGATGATGCAGGCGGCGTAGTTCTTTAGGAGGATGGGGGAAGGCCATGCTGGACATGGCCATTCCGGGATTACATTAGACGTGATTCGTATCTTGGCACCCCGCCATGAGTACATTCGCCTTCAGCACTGGCCTATCCGGCGTGCAAAGCTACCAGAACGCGATGAATGTATCGGCACACAATGTCGCTAATGCGCTCACCAAGGGGATCAAGCCGCAGGAAGCACAGTTCAGAGAAAACACCTCGACCGTTAGCGTCAGACAAGGGCAGAGCGGGGCTGGGGGCTTGAGTCTGGGCAGTGGGACTGATCTGAATACCGAAATGGTGAATCAGCTGCAATACCGCAATGGCTACTCTGCCTCCGCCAAAGACGTCAAAGTTGCCATCTAAATGCTGGGCACGCTGATCAATACACGGGCCTGATGTGCGTTCTGTCGGCCTCTGTCTGGGCGTCTGTCCTGCCGGCATCTTCCTGTCCCCAGGTATCCCATCCTTCTCCCCACAGCTCGATCGGATGTTGCGTCCGGTCGGAGCCATTGCCGCAGCGCAGGTCATCGGCTGAACAATACTTGTCGCAGCCCCAGCAGATACGTTCGGGATGGGTGGGATGAATCGGGAATTTTTTGGCCATGATGCATGGGTGAGCCACTCGGAATGGGGGAAATTTTCGCTGAGTAGCGGCCAGTATTCCTTGTTGTAAATCAAGGGGTTGGCAATGAAATAAGCACCCGCTTCCGCGAGTGCTTTTCCTTGAAGGATTCAACCCATTAGCAGTGAATCTCTGCCTTCGGCCGTGCATAGAACCACCAGGTAATCAGCAGGCAGCTCACATAGAAGGCGATGAAGCATTGCAGAGCCGCATCAACCGCACCAGTGGCACTAAGTGAGGCGCCAAAGCTCATCGGGATAAAGAAGCCGCCATAGGCACCAATCGCACCCGAAAAGCCCAGAACCGCGGCGGATTCCTTGCCGGCGTCAGTCAGGGCCTGCTTCTCAGCCGCAGTGCCTTTACCGGCTGCATCCCGCTGACGTTCGGTCAGGAAAATCACCGGAATCATGCGGAAGGTCGAGCCATTGCCAATGCCTGTCAGCGCAAACAGCACGATGAACATGGCGAGGAAGTGCTGGAAGTCGCCACCCACGCCACCATGCGGCAGGTAGTGGATGACGCCCATCACAGCGCCAATCATCGCGATGAAGACCAGCAGCGTGACACGGGCGCCGCCCAGCTTGTCGGATATCCAGCCACCAATCGGTCGTGCAAGTGCACCGACCAGTGGGCCAAGGAAGGCGTACTGAGTGGGGTTGATGCCGGGGAATTGTGACTTGGTCAGCATCGCCAGACCAGCGGAGAAGCCGATAAAGGAACCAAAGGTACCGATATACAGCCAGCACATCAGCCAGTTGTGCTTGCGCTTGAAGATGATGGCCTGATCCGCGAAGGAAGCCTTGGCATCGGCAATATCATTCATGCCAAACCAGGCCGCAATCGATGCTGCAATAATGAATGGCACCCAGACAAAACCGGCATTCTGCAGCCAGATCGACTTTTCGATGCCGTCCTTTACATAGGTATGGCCTTCGCCGCCCATCGTGCCGAATACGGCGGATGAAATCACCAGGGGCGCTACAAACTGCACCAGCGATACGCCCAGGTTACCGATACCTGCATTCAGGCCCGTGGCCATGCCTTTTTGGGCTTTAGGGAAGAAGAAGCTGATATTGGACATCGACGAGCTGAAGTTGCCGCCCCCCAGACCGCACAGCAGAGCCAGACCCAGCAGTGTGGGATAGCTGGTACTCGGATCACGCAGGGCAAAGCCCATGCCAATGGCCGGAATCAGCAGCGATGCAGTCGAGAGAGTGGTCCAGCGGCGTCCGCCAAAAATCGGGATCAAGAAGGAATAGAAAATCCGCAAGGTTGCGCCAGACAGTGCGGGCAGGGCAGTTAACCAGAACATCTCGCCCTTGGAGAGCTGGAAGCCCGCTTTATCCAGATTCACCACCACCACGCTCCACAGCATCCAAACGCTGAATGACAGCATCAGGGCCGGGATGGAGATCGCCAGATTGCGCCATGCCACGCGTTCTCCCACCTTGCTCCAGAACCCCTGATCTTCTGGCGTCCAGTGCGTGAGCAGGCGAATGTCTTCAATGGCTTGCTGTTCGTCGGCCACGATTTCGGGACGGAACTTGAACTGCATCCAGATCAGTGCCACCCATATGGTGCCATACAGCAGCATGAAGCAGGAGCTGCGGATACCAGTCAGATCGACCAGCGCACCAAACATGATCGGCAGGAAAAAGCCTGCTAACCCCCCTGCCAGGCCCACCACACCGGAAACTGCGCCGATATTGTCGGTGTAGTCATCGGAAATGAACTTGAAGACCGATGCCTTGCCGATCGCCATGGCCACGCCCACCACAAACAGTATGACCGTAAAGGCAACCGGGCCGAGGCCAATGTGCAGGCTCACCGGGCCGTTTACGCCCTGAATGATCATGTCGGTTTGCGGATAGCTGAGGATAAAGAAGGCCACCCAGCACACCCACAGTACCCATTTGGTAGTTTTGTAGGCGCCGAACTTGTCTGAAATCCAGCCGCCCAGTGCGCGCAATACACCACCCGGCAGCGAGAAGGATGCGGCCAGCAAGGCAGCCAGTTGCATGGTGAAGCCGTATTCCTGCACGTAGTACTTGGTCATCCACAGCGCCAGACCCACATAGCCGCCAAACACCACGGAGTAGTACTGGCAATAGCGCAGCACCTTGGGATCTTTCAGCAACCGCAATTGCTCGCCAAGAGACGCCTTCGACTTCACCTGATGCGCAGGATTGGCCGCGGAAAACAGCCAGAACAGGATGGCGGTGATCAACAGGCCGATGGCATACACCTTTGGCACTACCGTCCAGCTACCAGCCGACAGAATCAGCGCCGGGGCCACGAACTTATTCAGCGCCGAACCGCTATTGCCTGCACCAAAGATGCCCATGGCCAGACCCTGATGCTGCTTGCTGAACCAGCGTGCCACATAGGGTGTACCTACGGAGAAGGAGCCACCAGACAAGCCTGCCAGCAGGCCCAGGCAGAGGAACTGCCAGTATTCGGAGGCATAACTGATCAACCAAACAGGTACCACGGCCAACAGCATCAGGGAAAACAATACGATGCGGCCGCCAAAGCGGTCGGTCCAAATGCCAAGCGGCACACGGATCAGCGAGCCGGACAGGACCGGCATGGCCGCCAGTATGCCGAACTCGGTTTCATTCAGGCCAAGCTGTTTCTTGATCGGAATCCCGATCACTGCGAACATCATCCACACTGCAAAACAGATCGTGAATGCCAGCGTACTCGATGCGAGTACGGATATCGATCTTCGATTGAAGTCGGGGTGACTCATAAACGACCTCCCGGGTTGAGATAAAACTAGACACCCTGAGGCTATGCCCATGAGACCAGTACGGCTATTCGCCGGATGGCCCATCCGCCTACTGCATAAGGACTAGTTCATATGCACCGCCATGAAAATACACGCCGCCGCTATCATGTTGTGGATTGAACTGGATACGGGCTAAGCAGAATGGGCAAGCAAGAAAATGATTTCTTTATGACGATTGAAGAGGTGCTGGCTCATCTGGATTCGATAACATGTCCGCAGCAGGCAGTCGAAATGGTATCGCTGGACCGGCTGGTCGGACGCATTGCCGCTGAGCCGGTATACGCCCAGTTTGACATGCCAGATCTCGATCGTAGTGCAATGGATGGCTATGCACTTGCACCAGTCCACGATGGCGACCTAGGACCTTATCAATTTGTGGGTTCTGTTCTGGCCGGAGATGGTCAGCCAGCAGCCCTGTTGCCTGGCCAGGCTATGCGTATCACTACGGGGGCGCCGGTCCCAGCCGGTGCAGATCGTGTGGTCATGCAGGAATATGCGACGCAGAGTGGGCTTGAAGTGAGCTTTAGTGAGGCGGGGCGCGCAGGTCAGCATATACGAGCGCACGGATCTGAGCTGTCTACCGGTGCGCAGCTTGTATCCGCTGGTGAGCGCATACAGCCCCTGCACATCGGCCTGCTGGCTGCCCAAGGCAACATACAGATACCGGTTTACCGGCGATTGCGCGTGGGCGTGCTATCCACTGGCAACGAGCTGGTTGAACCGGGTAATACTCTATTGCCAGGGCAGATATACGATTGTAACCGTCCTCAATTGCTGGCGTTGCTACGCAATTTGGGATGTGAAGCAATAGATCTGGGTCGTATTCCAGACGATGCTGAGCGAACACGGACTGGTTTGCAGGCTGCAGCCAGTATAGTGGACGTTATCCTGAGTTCCGGCGGGGCATCGGTGGGCGAGGCGGATCATGTGCGCGATGCAGTGCAGGCGCAAGGCGAGATTGCGTTCTGGCGCGTAGCGATCAAGCCGGGCAAGCCCTTTGCTTATGGTCATGTAGCCGGCGTACCATTCTTTGCCTTACCAGGAAATCCAGTCGCCGCTGTTGTCACTTTGCAGATCTTGGCGCGCCCGTGGCTACTGAAAAGATCAGGTTTGCGTCAGGCGGATAGTATGCTCATACCAGCAAGCCTGGAGGCTGCATTTAGAAATCGCGATGCAAGGCCAGTCTATTTGAGGGCCAAATGGCTTGTGCGATCAGGTGAAATCGTGGTCCAGATATTGGAGCAACAAGGTTCTGCTGAGGTTTCAAGTCTCGCTGCAGCCAATTGTTTGCTGCGCTGCGAACCTTGGCAAAGCCTCCAATCCGGTGACCAAGTAAATTGTATATTGCTGCCAGATAGCAGTTCAAATGGAGTAGGAAGTCTAAATTGAAGATCGGGAAGACTAATCTCACTCGAAGCGATTTCCTGTGCTGTATTGTTACGATGCTTCTGACAAATGCTATATTCGCAGGCGACATCACTGTTTCCGCCGCCAGCAGCCTAACCGAAGCAATGAAGGATGTCGCACAGACATTCGAACAGCGCCAACCAGCCATCCATGTGAAGCTGAATGTCGCGGCATCCGGCGTGCTCCTGCAGCAAATCAGCCATGGCGCACCGGTCGATGTGTTTGCCAGTGCCGATGTCGAGACAATGGATGAAGCGCGGAAACAATCGCTCGTTTGTCCCGCCTCTATCAAGCCATTTGCAAGCAATACGCTGGTGCTGGTACAGCCTGTAGACAGTAAAAAGGGGCTGACCCAGCTGGCGCAATTGACCGATACTGCGATTACTCGGATTGCCATTGGTAATCCGGACAGTGTGCCAGTGGGGCATTACGCAGTCGATGCATTGACTCAGGCCAAGCTCTGGCCCGCACTCAAGGCTAAATCAGTTATGACGCTCAATGTGCGTCAGTCGCTGGATTACGTGGCACGCGGCGAGGCAGATGCCGGATTTGTGTATTTCACGGATGCAAAGGCCGCCGCCGACAAGGTGCGTGTTGCCATTAAAGTCGGCACCACGCGCCCGATTCGATATCCCGTTGCTCTGACTAGACAAGCTTGCGATGCCACCGATGCACACCGTTTCGAAGAATTTCTCCTGTCCGGCGAAGGGCAGGCCATTCTTGCCCGCTATGGATTTACGCAGCCCTAAGGTCCATGCGCGTGACTGAGGCATCTGCGCTGACCCCATTGTTACTATCGCTGAAAGTGGCTGGCTGGGCGACACTAATGGCCAGCCTGTTCGGTACCGGTCTGGCATGGGTGCTGGCGAGCACCCGTTTTCCGGGGCGTGAATGGCTGGATGCCTGTCTCACGCTGCCCATGGTGTTGCCTCCCACGGTACTCGGGTATTACCTGCTGGTGGTGTTGGGTGCGCATGGCGTACTTGGCTCCCATTTACAGCACTGGTTCGGCATACGACTGGTGTTCAGCTGGCAAGGCGCCGTGCTGGCCGCGGCCATTGTTGTCTTACCGCTAGTGCTAAAGCCCGCACGTGCAGCATTCGAATCGGTCGACCCCCATCTGGAAGACGCGGCCAGCAGCCTCGGACTCACCGGCGCAGCAATTTTCTGGCGCGTCACCCTGCACCTGGCATGGCCAGGCATTCTCTCCGGCGTGACGCTGGCATTTGCACGCGCACTCGGCGAATTTGGTGCCACGCTCATGGTTGCAGGCAGCATTCCCGGCGAAACCCAGACACTCTCGCTGGCGGTATATGAAGCGGTGCAGGCGGGAAATGATGCGCTGGCTAATCTGCTGGTCATCCTGATTTCGATGGTCTGTTTGCTTGCATTGGTATTAAGCCGCAAGCTTGCGCATGCCGGAAAGGCTGTGAGATGAGTCCGGACAGGCTGACAATCGATGTATCCATCCGCATCACGCTCAAGGCCGCAGGGCGCAGCTTTACCCTGAACGAGCATCTGCAGAGCGAATCCGGCAGGCTCACCATCATGGGGCCATCCGGCAGTGGCAAGACCGTCTTGTTGCGCTGCATTGCCGGTTTGCTCCGTCCTGACGCTGGGCATGTCCGTATCAACGGGCAGACGCTTTTTGATCAAGGCCAGCGAATCAATCTCCCCGCCAGAGCGCGGCGCATTGGTTATGTACAGCAGGACTATGCCTTGTTTCCGCATCTCACGGTACGCCAGAACATCGCCTTTGCAGCACAATCCGGCTGGCGCAATCCCGGCAGGCAATGGCAATCACCCGAACTTGATCGCTGGCTATCTACTTTCGGACTAACGCAGTTAGCCGATCACCATCCGCATCAGATTTCCGGTGGCCAGCGGCAACGCACGGCCCTGGCCCGGGCGCTGATGAGCCAGCCTGATATGCTGCTACTCGATGAACCATTTTCGGCGCTCGATCCTGCCTTGCGCGAACATGTCCGTAATGAACTTAAACCACATGTGCAGGCTTTGGCCATGCCGGTGATTCTGGTATCGCATGATGCCGAGGATCTGGCATTCTTGGGTGGTACGGTGCACCAGATGGGCTGATTTGTGCAACTCACCACACCCCGCTTGACTCACGTCAATCATTCCAAAAATCCTACCTGTACATCCGTTTTTTAACAACATCTAGTAGTAGGATTGCCACATCAATACTAAATATGGTGACGGAGATGGCAAGTCAGGTTCAAAAGCGCAGCGGAGAACACGTCCGGTTCCAGCCAGAAAAAATCGCTCAGGCCATTGCGCGAGCGGGCACTGCAACGGGCGCCTTTAAAGAAGATATTGCAGCGTCACTAGCCGAGACGGTCACGCACCGGTTGCGGAAAATCGATTGTCCCGCCATCGAAACGATCCAGAACATCGTTGAAGAAGTGCTGGTGGACGCCGGCTTCTGGCAAACCGCCCGCGCCTATATTGTCTACCGCGAACGCCATAAGCAGTTACGCAATATGCGAGGCACGCTGATCGATGTGCAAAGTTCGATGGATGAATATCTGGAGCAGCGCGACTGGCGCGTCAATGCCAACGCCAATCAGGGCTATAGCCTCGGCGGCATGATTCTCAATGTGGCGGGCAAGGTCACTGCAAATTACTGGCTCGACCAACTGTACGATCCCGCAGCAGGGCAGGCACATCGTTCGGGTGACATCCACATCCATGATCTGGATATGCTGTCCGGCTACTGCGCGGGCTGGTCGCTGCGACGCCTGCTGACAGAGGGCTTCAATGGCATACCGGGCAAAATCGAAGCGACTGCACCCAAACATATGTCGGCGGCCATCGGCCAGATCGTCAACTTTCTGGGCACCCTGCAAAACGAGTGGGCAGGTGCGCAGGCGTTTTCATCGTTTGATACTTACATGGCACCCTTTGTCCGTGTCGACAATATGGACTACGCCAGCATCAAGCAATGCATGCAGGAACTGATCTACAACCTCAATGTCCCGAGCCGCTGGGGCACGCAAACCCCCTTTACCAATCTCACCTTCGACTGGACCTGTCCGGCTGATCTGAAAGAACAGATTCCCTATATCGGCGGCAAAGAAATGCCATTTGCCTATGGCGATCTGCAATCCGAAATGGACCTGATCAATCGTGCCTATATCGAAGTGATGATGGCGGGCGATGCGCTTGGGCGCGTTTTTACCTTTCCGATCCCCACCTACAACATCACGCCGGATTTCGACTGGGATCATCCCAATACTGATCTGCTGTTCGAGATGACGGCGCGATATGGCCTGCCGTACTTCCAGAATTTCCTCAACTCCGAACTGGAGCCGCATATGGTGCGCTCCATGTGCTGCCGCCTGCAGCTGGATTTACGTGAGCTGCTCAAGCGCGGCAATGGCCTGTTCGGTTCGGCCGAACAAACGGGCAGCATTGGCGTGGTGACCATTAATTGTGCGCGGCTGGGCTACCTCTACAAGGGCGATGAAGCGCGGCTGTTTGCACGGCTGGATGCCTTGCTGGATATCGGGCGCGATTCGCTCGAGGTCAAACGCAAAGTGGTGCAGCGCTATATGGATCAGGGGCTATACCCCTATACCAAACGCTATCTGGGTACCCTGCGCAATCATTTCTCCACGCTGGGGGTGAATGGCATCAACGAGATGATCCGCAATTTCACCGGTGATACCGACGATATCACCTCGCCATTCGGTGCATCATTCGCAATCAGGCTGCTTGACCATGTGCGCCAGCGCATGACGGACTTTCAGGCCGAAACCGGTCACTTGTACAACCTCGAAGCGACGCCGGCCGAAGGTACCACTTACCGCTTTGCAAAAGAAGATCGCAAGCGCTGGCCGGACATTCTGCAAGCAGGCACAGCCGAGCAGCCTTACTACACCAATTCCAGTCAACTACCTGTCGGGTATACCGATGACCCCTTTGAAGCACTGTCGCGGCAAACCCCCATGCAGCAGCGTTATACAGGCGGCACCGTGCTGCATCTGTATTTGAATGAAGCCATTAGCTCTGCATTTGCCTGCAAGACGCTGGTCAGGCGCGCACTGAGCAATTTCCGTCTGCCTTACATCACCGTCACACCGACATTCTCGATCTGCCAGAAGCATGGCTATCTCAGTGGACACCACGAATTCTGCCCGCATTGCGATGCGGAGCTGATTGCCCGTTTTCCCGCACCCGCCAGTTCAACTACACAAGGAGCACAGCATGAGCCAGATTCAGTCGAGCTTTCCTGAACACATTGATCCAGACCTGCGCACACGCTGCGAGGTATGGACCCGGGTCATGGGCTATCACCGTCCGGTTGCATCATTCAATACCGGCAAGAAGGGCGAGTTCAACGAACGTACCTTTTTCAAGGAGCCGGGGATCGGGCAGGGCATGCATGGATAGCGTATACATTCCAATCAAGCTCGAATCGGCGCCAGCCATTGGCGGCATGGTGCCGTATTCTTCGGTCGACTGGCCGGGCGTGTTGTGCGCGGTAGTGTTTATCAGCGGGTGTCCGTGGCGGTGCAGCTATTGCCACAATCCGCATCTACAGGACCGTCATCACACAATGCGCTGGACTGATATCACCGATTTTCTGGCGCAACGCAGTGGATTGCTGGAAGGCGTTGTTTTTTCAGGCGGAGAGCCCTGCAGTGAGCCGCAACTTGACAGCATGATCCGTACTGTCCGGCAGATGGGTTTTAAGGTCGGACTACACACCGCAGGCATCTATCCCGCGCGGCTTGCGAGGATTTTGCCGGTGCTTGACTGGATAGGACTGGACATTAAAGCGCCCGAAGGCCGGTATGACGACATTACCGGCCGGAAGCACAGCAGCCTGTCTGCCTTGACCAGTCTGGAGTTGCTGTTGAACTCGGATGTGCCATTTGAATGCCGTACGACCTGGGATCGGGCGCTGTTTGATGAACAGGCCTTGTGCCAGCTTGGCAGCGATCTCGCCCAGCGGGGAGTGAAGGCGTTTTCGCTGCAATACATGCGTCATTACAACTGGGCCCGTGCGGGACAGGCGCTGTCGTCCGACATGCTGAATCAGCTCGCACAGCAATTTACCCACTTCACCGTACGTCAGTGATGCGTGGCACGCTGACCGGAGGATGCTGATATGGAACTCGTTGCGCCGGCGGGCAATCTGCTGGCTCTCAAAACTGCCGTCAATGCAGGGGCGGATGCAGTGTATATCGGGCTAAAAAACGCCACCAATGCCCGCAATTTTTCCGGTTTGAATTTTACGGAAGCGGACATCAGGAGCGGTATTCAATACGCCAGGCAGCACAAGCGGAAAGTCATGGTGGCAATCAATACATTTCCGCAAGCAGGCAGGGCAGGCGAATGGCGTGCCACAGTGGATGCGGCCCATGCCCTCGGGGCGGATGCCGTTATCCTTGCAGATCCGGGTTTGCTGGCTTACGCGGCTGATCGTTATCCGGCAATGAACCGACACCTGTCGGTACAGGGTTCTGCTACCCACGCAGACGCAATTGAATTGATGCGCGAGCAGTTTGGCATTGTACGGGCGGTATTACCCAGGGTACTGGCGCTTGCAGATATCGAGCGCCTGATTCAGCACACCAGCGTGCCGCTCGAGGTATTCGGCTTTGGCAGCCTGTGCGTGATGGCTGAAGGACGCTGTCTGCTGTCCTCCTTTGCCACTGGTGATTCTCCCAATAACAAAGGGGTGTGTTCACCTGCTCACGCAGTGCGCTGGCTGGATAAAGGTAACACGCTGGAAGCCCGGCTCGGCGGCATCATGATCGATGCCTATGGTCCAGGTGAATCTGCAGGCTATCCCACCTTGTGCAAAGGTCGTTTCGAGGTCGAAGGTGAGGTAGACCATGTACTGGAAAACCCAACCAGCCTGAACTCGCTGGATCTATTGCCTCGCTTGCTTGAAATAGGCGTCAGTGCCCTGAAGATCGAGGGTCGGCAGCGAAGTCCGGCCTATGTGAAGGAGGTGGTGTCTACACTGCGTGCAGCCATCGACGCCCTCAAACGAGACCCCGCCCGCTATGCCGCTCGCAGTACCTGGCATCAGGCACTGTCTCGCCATGCTGAAGGAGAACAAGTGACACAGGGAGCGTATGACCGCCCATGGAAATGAATCTCAAACCAAAATTGTTTGACGTATCGGTTGGTCCATTGCTGTATTACTGGCCAAAGCAGCAGGTGATCGATTTTTATGAACAGATTTCACAGTCCGCTGCCGATATTATCTATCTGGGCGAAACGGTGTGCAGTCGTCGCCATGAGCTTAGAACTGCTGACTGGCTAGGCCTCGCCGCGGAACTAGAACAAGCTGGCAAGCGGGTGATCCTGTCTACGCAAACATTGATTGACTCGCATTCAGATGCCAATTTACTCAAGCGCTGGTGCCAACTGGAGGCCGCCATGTTTGAGGCGGGTGATACGGGCGCAATTCGCTTGATGTCCGGTCGGCCCTTCGTAGGCGGCATGCATCTGAATGCCTATCACCGCGACACCCTGTCCTGGCTGCACAGCATGGGCTGCGTCCGTACCGTATTACCCGTCGAACTGTCTCGAGATGGGGTACATGCGCTTATGCAGGAGTGTCCGGCAGGGCTTGATATCGAAGTGATGGTCTGGGGACGCATGCCACTTGCGTTCTCTTCCAGATGCTTTACCGCCCGCCACTACCGGCTCAATAAAGATGCCTGCGCATTCAAATGTATCGATCATCCGGACGGTTTGGTTGTCAATACGCAGGAGGGCGATCAGTTTCTAGCTATCAACGGGATACAGACGCAGTCTGGACAATGTCTTGATCTGCTGCCTTACGCCACAGAATTAGCTGCGATGGATGTAGACGTCTTACGCGTCAGCCCTCACTCAAGCGGGACTCTAGAAGCAATTGCAGCACTGGACGCCATCCGTTATCAGCGCGCTGCTTCGAAAGTCAGCCCGCCATCGGGGATCAACCGTTGCGATGGATACTGGCATGGCACCCCAGGCATTCAATTACATGCGCATGCGTAATAAAGGAAATTCGCCATGAAACCGCTCCTTGCAAGCCTAATTGATAAATTTCCCGTAGTGCTGACGACACTGCCGCTGCTATCAGCCTTGGAAGTCGCTCGAAAATTGAATGTGCTGACACCGCCCGAGGAACTCGACGGCCATCATTTCAGCATACTAGTCAGTGACCTGAACCTGCGAGCGCGTTTTAGCTGCATGCGCGGGCAATTCGTGTTAACGGCCGAGGGCATGGCGGTAGATCTGGAAATTACTGCGCCTGCAATGGATTTCCTTCGACTGGTTCGAGGTACCGCTGACGCGGATACGTTGTTTTTTCAGCGCCGCTTGAAGATTGCTGGGGACACGGATTTGGGTCTGATCGTCAAAAACTGGCTGGATAGTGTGGAGTGGCCGGTAATGTCGGCTTTAACGCACTTATCCTGAGTCAAAATTGAAACATAAGTCAGGCCGGATAATCCGGCCTGATTGCTTAATGCTACCTTGATTCGGTCATCAAGTCTGATTTAGCCGCCAGAGCAACCGCAACCTCCGCCACCGCCACAACCGCCTGAGGACGTTTGAGCTACTTCTTCGGTTCGATGCTGTGGCCGAACGACAAAGTCGATAGTAATCGCACCTGGTTCGCGTTCGATGTACTGAATTTCTACTTGGTTGCCATAGCGAGTTTGTAACTGCTGTAGTAACGGCAGCGGATCATGATCGTTTACAAAACGCATGGTTTCGCCGCGCGATAGCGATTCGAGCGCGCCAAAAATAGCCGCATGTCGAAATCGCTTAGCGACGCCGCGTGCGTCAAAGATGTAGGTTTGGTTATCCACTTTCAGTTACCTTGGTGGTCAATTCAAGAGTGCATATAGTAGCCCCCTTGAAATCTGGCGCCTTGATCTTGGATAGGGGTTTGGAGGAGAAAGTTGCTGCTCCTCTGTAAATTTGACGTTACTAACTGACTTATTCGGGTTTCGATTACTGCCATCAGAACGAGTCAAACGCAGATCAACGTGGCCGGATCATGATTTGATAGCGATGCTCAAGTTCAAGCTACAGCTAATGTTTACCATTGTTCGCCATCACTACGCAGGCCATTGATTTATGGAAGATCAAGTGCATTTTTGATTTCTTAAATTGCTGCCTCAGCTTATGGCTGTCAGCGGCGAGTGCCTTGAACAACGCTGGTTTGCATTCGGACGCGGTTGATGTCCTTAGAGCTGACTGGAATCGTACTAAATGGGCATCACCTTTGAAGCTGAATTCAATCTAACCCATGATAATTCACAATTATCATGGGTTAACTTTTGGCGATTTTGTTGTTTCAATATATTGATTTTTAGTATGTACATTCGTAGTATGTAATTAGTACGTTATTTCACTAAGGAGCCATCATGGCACGCGCAGGCATCTACAAGTCAGAGGTCAGTCAAGCACGTAACGCATTGATCTCGCGTGGCATCAATCCATCTATAGATGCCGTACGAATTGAACTAGGCAATACAGGCTCCAAGTCGACGATTCACCGTTACTTACAAGAGCTTGAAGAAGAAGAGGGGTCTGGTTCGCCTGGGTGCGTGGCTGTGAGTGAAGTTTTGAGTGACTTGGTAGAGAGGTTGGCTGCGCGGCTTAAGGAAGAGGCAAATGAGAAGATTGTCGAAGTAAAGGCACAGCACGTAGCCCAGATGGATGCATTGAACGCCAAGCTTGCGCAACAACAAGCTGAGAATTCGACTCTCAAAGAACGGCTAGCACAGTGCGAAACGCAACTGGAAGCTGAGCAAGCTGCTCATGAGACGACAGCACACGCGCTCTACGAAAAGGAGCGACTTCTGGATCGAACCACGCAGCAAGTACTAGATTTGAACGAGCGGCTGAGAGATAACGAAGCTCACAAGATCTCGCTAGAAGAAAAGCACAAGCACGCACGAGAAGCGCTTGAACACTATCGCCAATCGATCAAGGAACAGCGTGACATCGAGCAACGCCGCCATGAAGGCCTACTTCAACAATTGCAATCCGAAAACCGTGCGATAAGCCAGAACTTGCTGAGTAAGCAAAACGAACTCACACAAGCTTATCAAGATTTAGCGCGAATCAACGCCGAATTGGCGGCAGAGAAAAAAGGGCAGCGCCGGATTGATGCGGATCGGCAGCAGTTGCAAAAGGCCCACGAAAACCTTAACAAGCGGCTGCTGGAAATAGAAGCCTCCACCATTGCATTAACCGGTGAGGTGCAGCGGCTTGAACTAGCTCGGAAAGAAGACAAGAACACAATCGAGTCACTTAAAACTCAACTTCGAGACAGCGAGGCTGAAAAACATCGACTTCAAGGTGTGATCAGCATCCAGGAGACACTGCTAAAGATTACTGAGCAAGAATCTATGGACTGATTGGCGGCCACACAGAGAAACCGCCAAATCCTGCAGGTAAAGTACGGGAACCCTAAGTACGGCTGCTTTTCTCAAAACTGGGGCGCATCAAAGGGTGTCGAACGATACCAAGATGTATGTATTGTCCTGAATCCCAGCAATGTGAAGGCTTGGTACAGTGGGGTTTCCAATGCATCAACACTGAGACGCGCAATAAGAAGCCATGCCCCCGGCGAGGGGTAACCTGAAAATAATGCCCGAGTCCTTGCTGAAAGCCTACAAGTGACCTTAGGATACGCACATATTGGTGCGAAAGAACGAAAGCCTAACGTTGCACACAGAAGAAACTCAAAGCGCTAGTTAGAATTTTGCCGTAGATGCTACGCACAATATTTCTTTAGGAAGTACAAAATTAGTTTAAAAATGCGTACAGTTTTAGTTAAACAGACGTCATCAGGGATAGGGGTTTGATTGATGAATGAACATCTACTTACATAATGTAAATTATGCGCACTTCTGGTAGCTTCTAGAGTGTTGCGTTGCATGGCCCAGTCATGGCACTGCGCCAGCACCGCGAAATGCTGAGGTATACGTAATCAGATGAAAAAAGAGCGCACACACGTGCACTCTTCTTAGTTTTCAAACACAGCCTTGGATTATCAGGACCAGTCTAATATGACCTTGCCTGACTGCCCTGACAGCATCGCTGCAAAACCGGCCTCAAATTCATCCACCGGGAAACGATGCGTAATCATCGGACTCAAATCAAGACCAGACTGCAGCATCGCGGCCATCTTGTACCAGGTTTCGAACATCTCACGACCATAGATACCCTTGATAATCAGGCCTTTGAAGATCACCTGATTCCAGTCAATCGAGGTATCGCCAGGCGGAATACCCAGCAGCGCAATCTTGCCACCGTGATTCATGGCTTCGAGCATGCCACGGAAGGCTTGTGGATTGCCGGACATTTCCAGACCTACATCAAAGCCTTCGGTCATCTTCAGTTCGGCCATCACATCCTGAAGATTTTCCTTTGCGACATTGACCGCGCGCGTGGCGCCCATCTTCTTGGCGAGATCAAGACGGTAGTCGTTCACATCCGTGATCACCACATGACGTGCACCAACATGCTTGCAGATCGCCGCAGCCATGATGCCAATCGGGCCGGCGCCGGTAATCAGTACATCCTCGCCCACCAGATCAAAGCTCAGCGCCGTATGGGTTGCATTGCCGAACGGATCGAGAATCGATGCAATTTCATCCGGAATATCGTCAGGAATCTTGAAGGCGTTGAACGCTGGAATCACCAGATATTCTGCAAATGCGCCTTCGCGGTTTACACCTACACCGGTCGTGTTTCGGCACAGATGCACGCGTCCGGCACGGCAGTTACGGCAGTAGCCGCACACGATATGGCCTTCGCCTGATACACGGTCACCCACAGCAAAACCGCGTACTTCCGAGCCCATGCCCACAACTTCACCCACATACTCGTGACCAACGTGCATGCCGACCGGAATGGTCTTTTGCGCCCAGTCGTCCCACTTCCAGATATGGATATCCGTGCCGCAGATGGCGGTCTTGCGAATCTTGATCAGCAGGTCGTTGTGCCCTACTTCCGGCTTCTTGACGCGTTGCAGCGTTAATCCCGGAGCGGCTTCTGCCTTTACCAATGCTTTCATGTTGCGATCTCTTCTTTCCAAGATGAAACGTGCACAGTCAGCACGTCCCACCTTTCATATTTCACAGGTCACGCCGGAATGACGCCTAATTCCTTACCCACTGCGATAAATGCAGCTACGACACGTTCGATATGTTCCGGATCATGCGCAGCGCTCATCTGGGTGCGGATACGAGCCTTGCCCTTCGGTACGACCGGATAACTAAAGCCAATCACATAAATGCCATGATCAAGCAGCTTGGCCGCCATTTCACCAGCTACGCGCGCATCGCCCAGCATCACGGGAATAATGGCGTGTTCGCCCGGAGCCAGCGTAAAGCCGGCCGCACTCATTTTGCTGCGGAACAGTTCGGCATTGGCCTTCAGCTTGGCGCGCAGACGGGCACCATCTGCTTCGAGGATGCGGAACACTTCCAGACTCGCGGCCGTAATGCTAGGTGCCAGTGAGTTAGAAAACAGATAGGGACGTGAGCGCTGACGCAGCCATTCGACGATTTGCTTGCGGCCGGACACATACCCGCCGGACGCACCACCCAGTGCCTTACCCAGCGTGCCTGTATAGATATCCACGCGGCCTTCTACGCCGCAATGTTCAGGCGTGCCGTGTCCATTTTTACCGATAAAGCCCACCGCATGGGAATCGTCCACCATGACCAGCGCACCATATTTATCGGCCAGATCGCAAACGGATTTCAGATCGGCAATAAAGCCATCCATGGAAAACACGCCATCGGTCACGATCAGCTTGAAGCGTGCACCCTTCTCCGTCGCAGCAATCAGCTGCGCTTCCAGATCGGCCATGTCATTGTTTTTGTAGCGATAACGCTGTGCTTTACACAACCGTACGCCATCAATGATGGAAGCGTGATTGAGTTCGTCTGAAATCACTGCGTCGGCTTCGCCAAGCAGCGTCTCGAACACACCGCCATTGGCATCGAAACAGCTGGAATACAGAATGGTGTCTTCGGTTTTCAGAAAGCCGGAAATCGCCGCTTCCAGATCTTTATGAACAGTTTGCGTACCGCAGATAAAACGGACGGACGCCACGCCATAGCCATAGTCATCTACGCCCTTTTTGGCGGCAGCAATCAGACGGGGATCGTCTGCCAGACCGAGATAATTGTTTGCGCAGAAATTCAGGACTTCCTTGCCATCACGCAACTTGATATCGGCGCGCTGATGGCTGGCAATCACACGTTCAGGCTTGAAAAAGCCCGCTTCTTTCACTGCGGCAAGCTCGGATTCGAGGTGGGCAAGAAAGGCTTGGGTCATGCTGACTCCTTGGGTGTCCCCGTCATGTGCTGTGTGCGGGGTTTGCATTTGGGATAGAGTGCTCCATTTTACACCGCCTTGGCGTGCCTGCCTAAGCACAGTGCAGCAAGATTTTCGTCTGAAACTGGCGACGAACGGTAAGTAACTGGTAGTCTTGTGCCAATCACAAAAGACAGCCGGTCAACCCTATGAATGCTAAACAGACGTCTGTACCCGCTCCTCACGAAACGCCCAACCAGTTTGCATTACTTGGCACGCGCCGTTTTCTTCCCCTGTTCCTCACGCAGTTCCTCGGCGCGTTCAACGACAATCTGTTTAAGAACGCCATGCTGGTAATGATTACCTTCTTTGGTTTGAGCTTTGCAGGTCAAAATGCGCAAACGCTGGTCAACCTTGCCGCTGGCGTCTTTATCCTTCCGTTCTTCCTATTTTCGGCGATTGCCGGCCAGCTTGCCGAAATGTACGACAAAGCGCGTCTGGCCCAGATGATCAAGCTCCTGGAAATCGGAATCATGCTGCTGGCCGGTGCGGGCTTCATCCTGCATGAGGCGGGCATCCTGATGGTGTGTCTGTTCCTGCTCGGGGTGCATTCCGCCCTGTTCGGCCCGCTCAAATATTCCATCTTGCCGCAATATCTGGGTGAGCATGAATTACTCGGCGGCAATGGCATGGTGGAAATGGGTACCTTTATTGCCATTCTGCTAGGCCAAATTGGCGGGACTTTGCTGGTCGAACATGCCGGTAGTAACGGATGGCTAATTGCATCCATCTGCGTGGGGGTTGCGATACTGGGTTTCGCCACCAGCTTGACCATGCCCAAGGCACCTTCACTGGCCAAGGATGTAAAAATTGCGCCATTGTCTGGTACATGGACCATTATCAAGCACGCCTCAAACAATCCGACGGTCTTCAATTCCCTGATGGGCATTTCCTGGTTCTGGTTCTTTGGCGCAGTTTTCCTAACCCAGCTGCCTGTTCTTTCAAGAGATATTCTCGGCGGAAATCCTGAAGTCTATACGCTGATGATGGCCATTTTCTCGATCGGTATCGGGCTTGGATCGGTGCTATGTGAAAAAATGTCAGGGCATAAGGTCGAGATCGGGCTGGTGCCGTTCGGTTCCATCGGATTGACGCTCTTTGCCGCCGATATCATGTTCGCCGTTCCTGCGCACCCCATTGCCGGACTGACGATCCACCAAGTGTTTGAGCACGCGTCTGTGATTCGCGTGATGTTTGATTTGGCGATGATTGGGCTCTTCGGCGGCTTCTTTATTGTGCCCTTGTATGCGCTGATTCAAATTGAAAGCGAGCCGGAAAATCGTTCGCGCATCATTGCCGCCAATAACATCCTCAACTCATTGTTTATGGTAGTTGCTGCAGGTTTTAGTGGTCTATTGCTGTCGCAGGGGATCAGTATTCCGGTGTTATTCATGGTGATTGCAGTGCTGAACGCGGTGGTTTGCATCTATATTTTCCGCCTGATTCCGGAATTCCTGATGCGCTTCCTGGTGTGGATCATGACCAGTCTGATGTATCGCATCCGGCTCTCAAATATCGAACATATTCCGGATGAAGGTCCCTGTGTTCTCGTATGTAACCATATTAGTTTTATGGACGCCTTAATTGTCGCAGGATCGATTCGTCGTCCCGTCCGCTTTGTGATGGATCACCGAATTTTTAAGGTGCCAGTGCTTAACTTTATCTTTAAAACAGCCGGTGCGATTCCAATTGCGTCAGCAAAGGAAGACCCGGCCATGAAGGCAAAAGCGTTTGATCGTATTGCCGAATACCTGCAACAGGGCGAAGTCGTATGTATCTTTCCGGAAGGTCAGATTACCCGGAATGGCGAGATGAACCCGTTTCGCAGCGGTGTAGAGGAAATCGTCAATCGAACACCTGTTCCGGTTATACCTATGGCTTTGCGGGGACTATGGGGGAGCTTTTTCAGCCGAAAGGATGGAGAAGCCATGCTGAAGTTACCGCGCCGTTTTCGAGCCAGAATAGAGCTCGTGATTGGTGAGTCGGTTGCTGCGGACGCAGTAACGGCCGTTTCACTCGAACAAACTGTCCGCCAGATGAGGGGCGACTGGCGCTAGCGCATGACTAACGCGATCTCCGCCAATCAACGACTGACTGGTGGAGATCTGCACACTGTTGCGCTGGGTGCCTGCAACTCGAGATACGCAAGCATACCGGCAGGTGGGGAATGGTGACATTGAGATTTGTGAGTTGATATGCAAAAAGCCATGCTGGCGCATGGCTTTTTATAAGTTACGGAATTACAGGCAGTCTTACTTGTCCAGAATAATCCGCAACACACGACGCAGCGGTTCCGCAGCGCCCCACAGCAGCTGGTCACCACAGACAAATGCACTGACATAATCCGGACCAAAATTCAGCTTACGCACACGGCCCACCGCAATATCAAGCTTGCCGGTCACAGCTGTCGGGGTCAGCTGCTGCACCGTGGTGGCGCGATCATTCGGTACAAAGCGGGTCCACGGGGTACTGGACTGGATCAGGGCTTCAATTTCGGACAGTGGTAGATCCTTGTTCAGCTTGATGGTCAGCGCCAGGCTATGGCAGCGCATCGCGCCAATCCGCACGCACAAGCCATCCACCGGAATCGTGCTGGCTGTACCGAGGATCTTGTTCACTTCGGCCTGACCCTTCCACTCTTCCTTGCTCTGGCCATTTTCCAGCTGCTTGTCGATCCACGGGATCAGGCTGCCAGCAAGCGGTGCACCAAAGTTGTCAGTCGGGAAATCTGCGCTGCGCATGGTGTCGGCGATGCGGCTATCAATATCCAGAATGGCAGAAGCCGGATCAGCCAGCAGATGCGATACCGCACCATTCAGTGCGCCCATCTGGTTCAGCAGCTCGCGCATATTTTGCGCACCGGCACCAGATGCAGCCTGATAGGTCATCGACGATACCCACTCCACCAGACCGGCCTTGAACAGACCGCCCACACCCATCAGCATGATAGAGTTGGTGCAATTGCCGCCAATGAAATTCTTGCCACCCTTGGCGATCGAACCCTTGATCAGATCCAAATTCACCGGATCGAGCACGATGACAGCATCGTCTTCCATGCGCAGCGTACTGGCAGCATCAATCCAGTAGCCATTCCAGCCCGCGGCGCGCAACTTCGGGAAAATCTCGGTCGTGTAGTCGCCACCCTGACAGGTGATGATGACATCCATGCCCTTGAGTGTTTCAACGGACTTGGCATCTTGCAGCGCGGACGGGCCATGACCCACGTCCGGCGCAGCACCACCCACATTGGAGGTGGTGAAAAACACTGGGTTCACCAGTGCAAAATCATTTTCTTCGCGCATGCGCTGCATCAGCACAGAGCCCACCATGCCGCGCCAACCAACCAGACCAACTTTCAACATACGATCACCTTACAAATACGAGAGGGTTGATTCCGACATCAGTGGGCAGTGCTTGCGAACAGCGCACGGCATTTCATTCGCAAAGCCAGTCGGGAGAAGCTTGTACTTGCGTACAACGCTCAAATGAAGAGGTTGACCTGTACGCAAAACAAAAGACGTCTCATGGGTCACAGTGTGCCGCAAGAGACGTCTTTGGGGAATACCGCGATGCACAATAATTTCTATTGCGAATCTAAATGGCAAAGTCTGGAATGACAAAGGCAGGCTATGCCCGCCCTTTGTGCGCGATATGAATCGTTACAGCGCAGCCACCACCGCATCACCCATGCCGGAACAGCTGACCTTCTCGCAGCCTTCCTCATAGATATCAGCGGTACGCAGACCCTTGGCCAGTACGGCCTTCACGGCGTTCTCGATGCGGGTAGCCACATCTTCGCGATTGAAGGTGTAGCGCAGCATCATGGCAACCGACAAAATCGTGGCCAGCGGATTGGCCACGTTCTTGCCAGCGATGTCCGGTGCAGAACCATGCGATGGCTCGTACAGACCCTTGTTGTTCTCGTCCAGCGAGGCCGAGGGCAGCATGCCGATAGAACCGGTCAGCATCGAGGCTTCATCGCTCAGGATGTCACCGAAGATATTGCCGGTCACCATCACGTCGAATTGCTTCGGATTGCGGATCAGCTGCATGGCGGCGTTGTCGACATACATATGCGACAGTTGTACGTCCGGATATTGCTTCGCCTCGTCGGTGAAGATTTCTTTCCAGAACTCGGTACACTCCAGCACATTGGCCTTGTCCACCGAACACAGCTTCTTGCCGCGCTTCTGCGCAATACCGTAGGCCACCTTGGCGATGCGGCGGATTTCCGATTCGCTGTAGCGCATGGTGTTGAAGCCTTCGCGCTCGCCTGCCGCGTTCACATGAATACCGCGTGGCTGGCCGAAGTAGATATCGCCCGTCAGTTCACGCACGATCATGATGTCGAGACCCGCCACCACTTCCGGCTTCAGGGTCGAGGCCTTGGCCAGCTCCGGATACAGGATGGCCGGACGCAGATTGGCGAACAGATTCAGATCCTTGCGGATACGCAGGAGACCACGCTCAGGACGGCTGTCGCGTGGCAGGGTGTCGTATTGCGGGCCACCGACAGCGCCCAGCAGCACGGCATCCGCCTTGCGTACCAGAGTCTGGGTGAATTCCGGATACGGATCACCATATTGATCGTAAGCCGCGCCGCCCAGCGGGGCGAATTCCAGCTTCATCTCCAGCCCTTCGGACTGCAGCTTTTCCAGTACGCGCACAGCTTGCGCCACGATTTCCGGGCCGATGCCGTCACCCGGCAGGATAGCAATATGCATGCTCATGTGTTGTCTCTCTTTATCCGGTCTTAAGCAAACAGCCAGGGCTGTGCGGCACGATGAGTGGCTTCAAATGCCTTGATCTTGTCTGCGTGCTGCAGCGTCAGACCGATTTCATCGAGGCCATTCAACAGGCAATGTTTGCGGTGCGCGGTAATCTCGAAGCTGAACGACTGGCCCGACGGTGTGGTCACGGTTTGCGCCGCCAGATCCACATTCAGACGATAGCCTTCGGTAGCAGTTGCTTCGCGGAACAGCAGATCCACCACTTCAGCCGGTTGCACGATCGGCAGCAAGCCATTCTTGAAGCAGTTGTTGAAGAAGATATCGGCAAACGACGGCGCAATGATCACGCGGAAGCCATAGTCTTCCAGGGCCCAAGGCGCATGTTCGCGACTGGAGCCGCAGCCGAAGTTCTCGCGCGCCAGCAGCACTTGTGCACCGGCATAGCGCGGGAAGTTCAGCACAAATTCAGGATTCACCGGACGGACGCTGTTGTCCATGCCCGGCTCGCCGTGGTCCAGATAACGCCATTCATCAAACAGGTTCGGGCCAAAGCCGGAACGCTTGATGGACTTCAGAAATTGCTTCGGAATGATCGCATCGGTATCGACATTGGCGCGATCAAGCGGGCATGTCAGCCCGTTCAGCTGGGTAAAAGCCTGCATGGTGTGTCTCTCTCAGGAAGGCAGCCGCACAAAAGCGGCTACGCCTCGCAATGGATGGATACGGAAGGCTACTTGGCGGCCTTCTCGATGGCTTCGCCACCCTTCTTGATGTCTTCGCCAATACCACGCATGGTATTGCAGGCCGTGAGGCCAAATACAGCGGAAATCATCATCAGGATCAGTGCCTTGCGTTTCATATTGCTCTCTTTCAGTTGAAGTGGCGCACGTCAGTGAAGTGACCGGCAATCGCTGCTGCTGCAGCCATTTCCGGACTCACCAGGTGCGTACGGCCACCCTGCCCCTGACGGCCTTCAAAATTACGGTTGGACGTCGAGGCACAGCGCTCGCCCGGTTCCAGACGGTCGGCATTCATCGCCAGACACATCGAACACCCCGGCTCGCGCCACTCGAAGCCCGCTTCGATAAACACGGTATGCAGGCCTTCAGCCTCTGCCTGTGCCTTGACCAGACCGGAGCCCGGCACAATCAGCACCTGCTTGACGCTGTCAGCTTTCTTTTTGCCCTTGACGACACCCGCAGCAGCGCGCAGGTCTTCAATGCGGCTATTGGTACACGATCCGATGAACACCTTGTCCACCGGAATCTGATCAATCGGGGTATCGGCGGTCAGACCCATATAGGCCAGCGCACGTTCCATACCGGACTTTTTCACCGGATCGGATTCATTGGCCGGATTCGGTACGCGATCAGCAATCGTCACCACCATTTCCGGCGAAGTACCCCAGGTCACTTGCGGAGCGATGGTTGCACCGTCGATTTCAACGACGGCATCAAACTGTGCGCCTTCATCGGACACAAGGGTACGCCAGTAAGCCACAGCCTGCGGCCACTGCTCGCCCTTAGGGGAGAACTCGAGGTCTTTCAAGTAGGCTTCGGTGACTGCATCGAACGCCACCATCCCTGCGCGGGCACCGCCTTCGATGGCCATATTGCACAGGGTCATGCGGCCTTCCATGGTCAGCGAACGGATCGCCGAACCACCGAACTCGATGGCGTAGCCGGTGCCGCCAGCGGTGCCGATGCGGCCAATCACGGCCAGTGCGACATCCTTTGCGGTCACACCACGCCCCAGTTCGCCATCCACTTTCACCAGCATGGACTTGGACTTCTTGGCCACCAGTGTCTGTGTGGCCATGACGTGCTCGACTTCGGATGTGCCGATACCATGCGCCAGTGCCGCAAATGCGCCATGGGTAGAAGTATGTGAGTCACCGCAGACAACGGTCATGCCAGGCAGGGTTGCACCGTTTTCCGGGCCCACCACGTGCACAATGCCTTGACGCTTGTCTTTGAACGGGAAGTAAGCCTTGGCGCCAAAATGCTTGATATTGGCATCCAGGGTTTCAACTTGCTGACGGGAAATGGGGTCTTGAATGCCCAGTTCCCAATGATCTGTGGGGGTGTTATGGTCGGCAGTGGCCACAATCGAACCGATGCGCCAGGGCTGGCGATTGGCCAGACGCAGGCCTTCGAAGGCTTGCGGACTGGTCACCTCGTGGACGAGATGACGGTCGATATACAGCAATACGGTACCATCAGCTTCCTGATGAACTACGTGACTTTGCCAGAGCTTGTCGTAAAGGGTGTGCGCCATGTTGTTGCTGTCTCTCCTCGTGAGACCGCAAACTTAACATGCGAACGCGGGGGGCGGCAATGATCTGCCGGATGTCCAATTGCAAACCACTGGGCAGTGCGCTGCAATCAAGCAAATGCTTGTATTTTTGTACCGTCTTTTATCCCTGCCCCCTTGCTAGAACAACTTCATGCCCAGCATGGTCACGCCACCGAATATTGACCACTTAGGCGATTGATTATTCAGCCCAAATGCCGCACCAAAATCCAGAGAAAATGAGCGAACCGGCGTATATGCGCCCGCCATCAGGAATTGACTCGTACTCGGAGCGCCCGTTTGGCGGGTACCTGAGAATTCGCCCGTAACAGACCAGTTTTCACTCAGTTGCCGAGAGAGCGCCCACGCCCAGCCCGTTGTCATTCTACCGGCGCCTTCAGGCGCATCCTCAAGTGCGGTATGCATCAGATAGAGATTGGCATCCGAGTGGAACGCTCCGTATTCCGCGCTATATATGCCGGTGATGACCCACGCGCGTTTACTCAATCCCAGCCCTGCCTTAGACGTGGGAAAAACGATGCCAGCTTCAAGCCCAAATGCGGACTTGTCATCCAGTGCAAAGCGTCGTTTAACAATGATGCCGGTGTCACCCTGCCCTGTAACGACATTTCCCGATTCATCCTTATTTTCAACCCATGAGTTTCCTGCAAGCCGGACGCCCCAGTCTTCCGAGAAGGCCAGCTTCACAGCATATGGGATGGTTACCTGCGAACTGTGATCATGCTGCGCGAGCTTAAATCCGCCGCCTTCCAGTTCAAGCCATCCGGGCGCGGACAGTGCGGCAGGGGTGGCAGCACTGGGCCGATAAGGCGTAACGGCCGGTTCATCGGTTACCACATCGGCCTGAACGGACACCATTGCAAGTGTGCATAGCAATGGGCCAAGGATTCTCCCACTTCGTTCCATGGTTTAATCTCCACGTGTACTCAACTTCAAGTATTGAAAGGACACGGGAATTTTTCCAGAACGCAAGTGTCTGACCGATGAACGGTACACAATTGTTTCGTTTGACGATAATCGGCGAGCAGGGAGGACCGCTTTGCAAAAATAGTTAATTTTGTTACTATCTAATTGTTAATTCTTCCAGTTGCGCACAACTGCATTACATTGACATAATTATCATTTTTAATACCCTACATCATCCATAACATGATGGCTGTACATGTTTCATTCAGCATCTCTAAGCTATGCTCATGAGTAACAAGCTTGGGTATCTGCCTGACATACAATCAAAAACTTGAAGGAAACGCGAATGCGCCGCTTGCTCTCCACCCTCCTGCTCGCCACAACCCTGCATCTGTATGCGGCGGACTCTGGCGCGAGTGCAGACAGCCTGGTCAAGAATACCAGCTCCGATATCATTTCAGCGTTGAATGCCCATTCTTACGCAGCAGGTGACAAGCGCCTTCTGGATCTGGTGGAAAACAAGGCGCTGCCAAACTTTGATTTTACCCGTATCACCGCACAGGCAGTTGGCAAGCACTGGCGTGATGCCAGTCCAGATCAACAAGCCTCTCTGGTTCGAGAGTTCAAGGCATTGCTAGTTCGCACCTATACCTCAGCCCTGACCTCAACCAAGATTAAGTCCATCGATGTCAAACCGGCTCAGGCCGACAATGGTGACGACCGTGTGCTGGTACGCACCTCCGTCAATCAGGCATCCGGGCAGAGTGTTGCCATCGACTATCGCATGCTGAAGACAGCAGACGGCTGGAAGGTGTACGACGTAGCCGTTGAAGGTGTCAGCCTGGTGACCAACTACCGCACCGACTTTAATCAAACTGTACAAAAGGGTGGGATTGACGGCTTGGTGAAAGCATTGATCGCCCGCAATAACGGCGGAAAATAATCTGCCGGAATGGTTAGCGCGTCAAAATAGTGGCACCGTGAGGGTGCCATTATTTTGGCTGTATCTTTCGACTAATTGGGCGTCACTGCAGGCTGACGCAACTCGGATAACACATTGATCAGCGTGTGTTGCCTATCACCACTCAGCTCCCACATCATGGCGCCACCTAAGCCTTGAGCGCGAATCATGGCGACTTTCTGTTGAACGGATGTCACAGAGTCAAATGTCACCATGGCACCATCCGACTCACGGAATAGCCAGCTTGCCCCGGTTGCTTCATGCTCGTAACGCGTGAAACCTTGTGCCGAGGTGTAGTGCAATTCGATATCACTTAAATCCAGCGACCCCATATCGCGCTCCCAACTGCCCTTTCCGATGGCCGTACAGGCTTGATACAAGCCATGTTGCTCAGATTTGCAGCCTGTCCAGTGATACCCATAAAGCGGCACGCCAACCACCAGTTTTTGCGGAGGAACATGTGCAGCAAGGTAGCCAGACACCATCGATTGCACGCTCTCCGGTGCTGCACCATCATAAGCGGGCTGTAAGGGATCGATTGCCAGCGAAGCTACATGCCCAGCCGTTTTACTCCACGGTCCGGCAAAGTCGTACGCCATCAGGTTGAACCAGTCGACGTACTTTGCCGCAGCCGAAATATCCGCATGCTTAAGATAATGTGCGCCAGATGTTGCGCTGGTCAGTAAATACTGTGTGTTTGCACCGTGCCCTACCCGATCCATTTGCTGCCGGATGGCTTTGAGCAGCAGCGGATAGTGATCGCGATCCTCAGGGCGATGATGATTACCCTCCATCCCACCTTCAACCGGATACTCCCAATCAATATCGATACCATCAAAGCCATATTGCCGCATAAATTGAACGGCAGATCGGGCAAAACGCGCGCGTGAAGCAGGCGTTGCGGCTACGTCAGAGAAAGTTGCCGAGCCAGTCCAGCCCCCAATTGAGATCAATGTTTTAAGATGCGGATGCGCAGATTTAAGCATTCGAAGTTGCTTGAACAAATTGGCACCCCGTGCATCGTGCTCCGGGGACATTTGGACAACTTGCCCCTCTTTCACCAGTGCGAATGCGAAAATAACATGAGTCAGCTTATCAGCGGGAATGGAGGAGACCGGGAATTGTCGCGCCTCAGACGACCAACTCGTGTAATACGCCGCAACCTTGAACGGTTCAGCCGCATCCACATGGCTACACGCCACTAATCCAACCATTGACGCAAGTATTTGCTTAAACACCTGATGCATAGGCATCTCCGATAGCACGTCCTAAAACGTGCCAGAGTAAACACATGCATAAGTGGTAGCAAATTTGTATTAACTACAGCAGTAAAACGGGCAATCGTGCTGATAGGAATGCAACACGATCACCTCGCTCGGTGCGATTAGTTGTGAGAGATGTAACGAATATTACTGCTCAGGGAATCTGCCACATACAGGTTTCCATTGGTATCAACAGAGATGGATTGCGGCCCGTCAAACAATGCCTTCGCACTTGTACCATCCGTCACACCTGCCCCAAGGCCACCAGCCAGGGTAATCATGGATCCACCCGGGGTAATCAGCAAAATTTGATTCATGACCGTTGTTCCATTTAAAGGACTGGTTGCGTATGCGGTACCCATGCTATCCAGTGCAATACCTGCAAACAGAATATTGCCCTTTGTTGCACCCAGACAGCCCGGATTAGACGCCGCACTGATGCCAACGTAAGTGGTAACAACACCCGTGGGTGTGATCATCCGGACTGCACCAGCGCCCTGGTCGGTAACCAGTATATTGCCGTCCTTATTGAGCACCGCGCTATTCGGTGAACAAAACTGCGCCGAACTGCCAGTCGCGTTAACATATCCCTGCGAACCACCTGCCAGCGTACTCACGAGGCCGCCTGCCGTAATCTTGCGTATCGAAAAATTGCCAGCATCCGCCACATACACATTTCCGTCGCCATCAACCGCGAGCCCCGTTGGCCCATTGAAGGTGGCTGCCGCACCTAAGCCATCTTCAGCGCCTGCTGTGGAAGAGCCCGCCAGCGTAGTCACTTCGCCCATCTTTGTAATTTTGCGGATGGCGTTATTACCCGTATCCGCGATGTAAAGATTGCCATTCTTATCGACAGCAATCCCGGTTGGTGCATTGAAATTCGCTGTATAGGTTGTGCCATCCAGAAAGCCGGAGAACCCGCTTCCCGCAAATGTGGTTACCACCCCGGCTGACGTCATTTTACGAATCAGGTTATTGCCAGTATCCACGATGTAGATATTGCCATCTGGCGCAACAATGAGTCCCTTGGGATTCTTGAATAGTGCCTTGGTGCCCGTCCCATCGGTGTTCCCCGTGACAGGCGTCGCCACTACCGTGGTACCACCCGCGACGGTCTTGACCGTCACCGTTGCAGACACGCATGTCACCGCTACATTGGAGATATTTGCACTTGCGACCGTCCCGCTTCCATTTGCAACGGTGCATTTTTGCCAGAACGGGTTGCTCCCGGCTGTGACCGCATAGGTGGCGCCTGTTGCGATCTTGGTGGCAAAGGCAAAGCTGGTGTCCGACGATTTGATGGTGAGCGTTTCCTTGCCGTTCACGAGCGTGAGCCCGTTCCCGTTGAGCCCAACAATCGTTCCGCTGATCACATAGCCGGATGTATCCCCGCCGCCGGATGAGGATGATGAGGAGGAGCCTCCGCCACAGGCAGTCAGCCCAAGTGCAAATAAGGAAATAATCTGTAGGCGCATGATTCCCTCGTTATATGTTGTTCGGGCTGACGCCAGTTCGCCCAGTATTGAGAATAGACAATCTCCTTTCAGATCAAAGTGTAAAAACATCGCTTTACATGCACACGGCACAAAATAACAACGCCAGCCTGTGCAGGGCTGGCGCGTTCATATTTTCGTCATGAAAAGATGGTGCAGATTAGCTCCGGAACAATACTTCCTCGCGCTCGCACCAGCGTTTGCAGGCAAAGAGGAGCGCACTTGCAACCAGTACGGTTGATGACATCACAATCGCCAATTCTTTTACGCCCAGCGTGCCCTTAATGATTTCCTTTACTGCCAAGGAGATATTGGTTAGCGGCACCCATGCCCAGCCAGCATCGAGGCGCATGTCCGGCAGCATGGATAGCATGATCGGCACAATTGCCAGCATCATGACCTGAGCACCGTAAGTACTGGCCTCCTTCACACTGCGAGCATGGAACGACAGCACAAGCAGCAAGGAGGAGATAATGGCCATTGCGGGCAGAATCAGCATCGCAATCAGTGCAAAATCCGTCATGGTGATTGAACTGATGATGGCCACAAGGTCATTCATACCGCTGCCCCTGAGCAAACCAGTTGCCCATAGTGCGAGTGAAATCACGGTAAACAGACTGGTTGCGCAACCCACAAGACCGACCGCCAGGAACTTGGCCAGCACAAGTTGACTCCGTGGCACAGGCAATAAGAGCAATGACTCCAGTGTACCCCGCTCCTTTTCACCTGCCCCCATGTCCATGGCGCATACCATTGCTGCTTGAATGCCAAAAATGAGCAGAAAGTAAGGCAGCATCGCTCCGACCATCTCGCCAAGCCGTTCACGATCATTGGCCGTGCTATTGATGGTCAGGGTAACCGGTTTGGCGAGTACCTTTTGCGCATGCTGATCCAGTCCGCGGGAAGCCAGTGCCTGACTACGTAATTCGTCTCCCCAGTCGGCAATCAGCGCCTTCATGCGCTTCCCGATGATGTCAGCAGACGTTGCCGCGTTATATTGCAACGTGATGTTGACCTGGTCGCCCCCTGCAATGCGCTGTTCCGTACCTTTAGGAATGGTGACTACAAAATCGAGCTTTTCTTCCTTGATTGCCTTGGCGGTCGTTGCTGGATCAGCCCACTCTACGCGGCGCATTTGCGGCATGGCCGACAGACGCTGATCAAAGGATGGCGAATCAGGCGCATTAAAGACCGCATATTTGTACACACGGCGAGACTCTTGCTCGAGGCGACTCTTGGCTAGAAAGGAGAATCCACCAATCAAAAGCGGCACAATCAGCCCGGGCACAACCAGCATCAAAATCAGCGTACGCCGGTCGCGGAATACTTCGAGCAATTCTTTACGGAAAATCGTCCACATGATTACGCGCCCTTTCCTTGCCGGGTGGAACGAAGACAGGATAGATACCCCCTTGCCAGATCGCCCTGACCGGCATCGCGCAGAGATGATACTGTGCCTTCAAATTGGCTTGTACCCACATCAATGACCGCGACCCGCTCACAGAGGGTCTCTACTTCGTGCAAGTGATGCGTAGAAAACACCACGGCAACACCATCTTTTCGGCATTCCTGCATAAATGACAGCACCAGCTGAGCGCCCAGAATGTCGAGGCCGGTAGTCGGTTCATCGAGCACCAATACACGTGGCGCATGCACAACCGAACGCGCGATCAGTGCGCGCTGTTTCATCCCTGCGGACAGTGAATCTGCGCGGCGATCCGCATATTGCTCCATCTCCAGACGCTTGAGCAGTGAATCAACACGCTTTGCGGCATCTGACGCAGACAAGCCATGTACGTCAGCAAAATAGCGAATATTCTCGCGAACGGTCAGTCGGCCATACAATGCAGTTGCACCAGACAGAAAGCCTATTTTGCGACGTGCGGCTAATGGGTCGCTGACCAGATCCACGCCATCGACCAGCACGCTTCCCTGTGTGGGCGCAAGGGCAGTGGATAGCATGCGCAAAGATGTTGTCTTGCCTGCGCCATTGGGTCCAAGCAGGCCTAGGATCTCGCCACTCGCTGCATGAAATGAAACGTCACGGACGGCTTCAAACCAACCGTCTACTTCGCGTTCATCTATGGTACCTGGCACAATTTTGCGCTTTTTGGGTAATTTGAATCGCTTGGCTAGCGATTTAACCTCGATCATGCACGCCTCCGTTCGCCTATCGTGACTTGTTGTTTGATAAGAGTCATCCTATCAGCGATAGCGCGCAACGTGCATTTGCAGGGGGCTGAACTGCGGCTATTCAGAGACAAGCCGCGGAAATTCTGCGATCAGTTGCGACGGGAATATGCGCTAAACCTCTAGCGGGTCGACATCAAGTGACCAGCGCACTTTGGCGTGCCGTACCTGACGCAATGCATGCATCCACTGCGCAAGCCAAGTACGCAATGCGCCACGATGGCTGGACTGCACAAGTACCTGAGCACGCTCGCGGTTGGCTAGCCGAACCATCGAGGCTTCCACTGGGTCATAAACGACGATGCCGGGCGTTACTGGCGCCAAGGCAAGTGCCTGGCGAAGAAATGCTAACGCGTCTGCGAGGACAAGTGCATCTGCGCGGAGAATGGCCTGAGCACATACCGGTGGAAATTGTGCGGTCTGCCTTTGCGCAAGCTCGGCATCGGCAAAGCTGGCGTAATCATCACGAATCAATGATTGAAACAAGGGATGATCGGAGAAATCGGTTTGGATCAGTACAGTGCCGGGTTTATCCCCTCTCCCAGACCGGCCGGCAACCTGCGCAAGCAATGCATACATTCTCTCGGCTGCGCGGTAATCCGCGCTGAATAGTCCACTATCTGCGCCAACAACCACAACGAGTGTCAGATTCGGGAAGTCATGTCCCTTAGCCAGCATTTGCGTGCCGATCAAAATATCGGCTCGCCCTTCATGAATATCCTCAAGCGCGGCTTCAAAGCTGCCCTTGCGACGCGTACTATCCCGATCAATCCGGATCACCTTTGCATGGGCGAACTGGCTCGACAGAAACTCTTCAATGCGCTGCGTACCCTGTCCGACAGGGCGAACATCCTGATTGCCACACCCAGGGCAACGTGCGGGCAGACGTTCCTCAAGTCCGCAATGATGACAGCGCAGGGTACGCTCGCGCAGGTGTACGGTTAGCCTTGCGGCACAGCGCGTACACGCCGCCATCCAGCCACACTCGCCACAATGCACAACAGGCGCATAACCTCGTCGGTTAATAAAGACAAGTACCTGCTCCTTTCGTGCGACCCGATCCCGAATAGCCTGAAGCACCCCGGGATGCAAACCCTCCACCAGACTCTGGCGCCGGGTATTCACCAGGCTGATCTGTGGTGGCTTTGCACCGGATACTGCGCGTTCTCTTAAAAGATGCAAGCGATATTTTTCTGTCCGTACGTTATGCCACGTCTCCAGACTGGGCGTAGCGGAACCCAGGACAATAGGTACATTGCGCTGATTTGCCCGCCATACCGCCATGTCACGTGCGGAATAGCGCAGGCCTTCCTGCTGCTTGAAACTGGCATCATGCTCTTCGTCGACGACAATCAGCCCCAGCGATGGCATGGGCGTAAATACAGCCAGACGGGTACCCAGAACAATCCTTGCATCACCTCGGGCTGCTGCCATCCAGCCTTGCGCACGATCACCATCAGCTACTGAAGAATGGAGCGAAACCAGTGCAATGCCAGCAAATCGGGCACGAAATCGGGCTTCGAGCTGCGGTGTAAGGTTAATTTCTGGCACCAGAATCAGTATTTGCTTACCTTTCGCAAGCATACTGGCAATCGCCTGGAGATAGACCTCTGTTTTACCGCTCCCGGTAATCCCCATGAGCAAGGCAGGCGCAAAGCCAGCAGATGAAGCAATGCCCTCAACTGCTGCAGCTTGGTCTGCGTTAAGCTGCAACGCACCGCTGGCGGAAATGATCGGCGGATGCTGCTTGACCGCGTATGCCACCTTTTCGATTAGCCAGCTTTGCACGAGCTTCCACGCGCCGGGCGAAAGCGCGCGGATTTCATCCTCAGTACGTGGTTCCGATAGAAACGTTGCCAGCCGATGTTGCATCACTGCCCGAGCGGGCAGCATCGCCTTGAGTGCAGCAGCATCACGTAACTGATAATTCAGCGACTCAACCACTTTGAACGGTGCAGGATCACGCAGGCGGGTCGGTAATGCGGTCTGAATCACCTGCCCAAGCGGATGGTGATAATAAGCAGAACAAAAACGGAGCATCGCCAGCACATCTACCGGCAGCGCGGGCATATCCTCGAGAATGGCGATAATGGCTTTATGCCGGATCTCCGGGTTGCTCGGCTGGGCACTGACGCCAAGGATAATTCCCACCAACTTACGGTTGCCAAAAGGCACCACGACTCTGCGGCCAACATCTGCAGCGGACACCTGCTCTGCGGTGTAATCGAATGCACCATCCAGTGGCACATCCAGCGCAACCTGAACAAAGAATGTCATGCTCTTTCATCGCCTTACGCAGCCGATTATCGGCCGATTGTGTTGTGTTTCAACCAGTTGCAAAGTTGCCCACAGAAGCTGTGGATAACTATGTGGGTATTTACGCGATTTTTTGCTAAATCCCCGTTCTACCTAGCAATTTTCTGAAGTGCCTAAAAAATAGGCCGAAAATTTATCCTTTTAAAATCAACAAGATACTATTGATGCATTATTTTTGTACAAACGCACTTGCGCTTGACAAGAATAAAATTCGCGCTGTCAAATTTTGTGCATAAGTTAGAGCGGCAATCGCAGCACGGACATGAAAAAAATGGTGCAAGTCCCTGATATTGATTGAAATAATCAAGCTCAGGCAACTCGCACCGCTTTGGTGCTGATGTTGGCTAGTTGTGGTAGGTACGCGACAAGCGATGTACCGCATCCACTAATGCTGTCACATGATCAGGGGGCGTAAACTGGGAAATCCCGTGACCAAGGTTAAATACATGTCCCGCGCCATGGCCGAAATCTCCCAGCAAGCGAGCCACTTCTGCTTCGATTGCTACCGGATTGGCAAATAGGGCATTAGGATCAAAATTACCCTGCAATGCAACCTTATGCCCAACGCGGCGGCGCGCGTCCGCCAGATTCATGGTCCAGTCAAGACCGAGTGCATCCGCGCCACTGTCGGCAATCTCTTCAAGCCATAAACCGCCACCCTT
Organism: Burkholderiaceae bacterium DAT-1; assembly: GCA_019084025.1. Lineage (NCBI taxonomy): Bacteria > Pseudomonadati > Pseudomonadota > Betaproteobacteria > Burkholderiales > Burkholderiaceae > Burkholderiaceae bacterium DAT-1. The sequence goes on along the minus strand of JAHRBI010000007.1, from coordinate 354,532 downwards.
GGTAAATACGATGACGGGGACTTTCCGGCCTTCATGTTCGCGCTTGAGTCCGGCAATCACTTGCTTCATGTAGGCAAGCGAGAATTCCTGATACTTACCATAGGCAAGGGCTCCGCCCCAGGTATCGAAAATCTGAACTGCCTGCGCGCCGGATTCGATCTGTGCATTCAGGTACTCGGTGACGGTGCGGGCATTTACGTCCAAAATATGGCGCAAGAGATCGGGACGGTCATACATCATCGTTTTGACACGACTGAATGTATCCGATCCACCGCCCTCAATCATGTAACACGCCAGCGTGAAAGGGCTGCCCGAGAATCCAATGAGCGGCACGCGGCCATCTAGTGCCTTGCGGATTGAACTCACGGCATCGGTCACATAGCCCAGTGTATCGGCGATATCGGGCACGGATAGCTTCAGAATGTCTGCTTCGTGACGCAGCGGACGTTCAAATTTCGGCCCCTCTCCTTCAGCAAAATACAGCCCAAGCCCCATAGCATCGGGAATGGTGAGAATGTCTGAAAACAGAATCGCTGCATCCAGCGGATATCGCTCCAGAGGCTGCAATGTAACCTCTGTCGCCATTTCCGGAGATTTGCAAAGATTTAGAAAAGAGCCCGCACGCTTACGTGTGGCACAGTACTCGGGCAGGTAGCGCCCGGCCTGGCGCATCAGCCAGAGTGGCGTGTACTCAGTGGGCTCGCGCAATAGCGCGCGCAGGAAGGTGTCATTTTTCAATTGCGTCATCGGCGTGTCCAGCAGGCAATGATTCGTGTGCAAGATAATCGTACCCCGGCATTATGCCACCCCTTTGCCGATGTCTTTCATCCAATTGATCAAGAACTGGCTATGAGTTGAGGCTGCGCAAGTTTGCAGGCGGAAATTCGATGTGATAAGTTGTGACATTAATATTTTATATATAATCAATTATGAAAACAGCACATTCATCTGAAAAGATCCGCATCGTCAGCCCATACGCTGGAGAAGCGATCCCCTGCCCGGCCTATATACAGCGCATCGATGATGTTCGCACTCATGGATGGCAGCTCCGGTACGGAAAATGGGTCTTTTTTTCAGACAAACAGCACACACCTGCAGGCGCAATTCAGTCTTTATTATTGGCCGTTGTGGAACTAAAGCAACGAATCCGTCTATTGGACGCCCCGACTGGATTACGAAAACATCGTAATCAAAACAAGCAGACCAATCTCCCCGCGGGGATATCAGGGCCGATCCATAGAAAACGATCCGGCCGAGATGTGACCGAAGTAAGCTTCGGCGTCACCATCCCTCGATTCGGGAAACGACCTACCAATCGTATGGTTTACATCGGCACCAGCAATACGATTAACGACTCGAGAATTTCGACGGCGCTGATGCGGGCAGAGTTCATCAGGTCCCGCGCGGTCGCCGAATACCAACTCGCAGCTAATGCAGAAATCATGACAATGATTGCCAGTCTAACTGCGTTGCAGGATCAGCTGAACCGGATTGTGTCGAATAGCCATGAAGTTGACGCAAGCCCTACTTCCCGCATGTCACCGGAGATAAAGCTGTGCGAACATGTAGAAAATGAGCCCTGCTAACTACGTTAGCACGGGGCTCACATTCAACGCAGCCACCCACGATCCCGGGCGGATTCTAGACGTGGCAGCAACCACTGCCACAATGCAGGCGCAATCGACTCGATATCCGGTTGATTGCGCGCAATCACTTGCTCGAAGCGCACCGAATTTTCCTGCCAGCTGATCCCTTCGTTGGTCAGGTTAATCAGCATGGGGATTGCGCGATCACAGGCATGCGCAAAACGGGACTCGGCCGTGGCTTTGTCTTCATGCTCATCCCACAGCGCCCGCAACCGAGCCGCCTGATCGGCCGGTAGCAAGCCGAATATGCGATCTGCAGCCGCAGCTTCCCGTTCGGCTTTGTCTTGAGATGCTGCGGCATCGTACAGAAACGTATCACCGGCATCGATCTCGACAATATCGTGCACCAGCAGGAGCTTGATAACACGGTCGATGTCAATCGGCTCGCTAGCATGCGGCGCAAGCGTCATCGCCATCATGGCTACATGCCAGGAATGCTCGGCACTGTTCTCGGCGCGCGCACCACCCACCGTGCGGGTGCGGCGCGCAACGAGTTTTAGTCGATCAATTTCCAGCAGGAAGTTGAGTTGCTGATCCAGGCTGACCATCAGCTGCTCATTTCTGCCATGCGTCGCGCAGACCAACCGTGCGGTTCATCACGATCTTGCTGCCAGGCTGATGATCCTTGCGGTCGGTCACGAAGTAGCCCAGTCGTTCAAACTGATAGCGTGTTTCCGGCGCGGCATCGCGCACGCAGGCTTCAACATAGCCCTTTACAACAGTCAATGATTGCTCGTTCACAAACTGCACAAAGTCTTCGTACTGGCCATCTTCGCGGCGCACTGCATCCGGACGCTCGACCGTAAACAGTCGGTCGTACAGGCGAACTTCGGCTTCCAGTGCATGCTCTGCGCTCACCCAGTGAATCACGCCCTTCACCTTGCGGCCGACCGGATTCTGCCCCAGCGTGGCCGGATCAATTGAACATTTCAGCTCGACCACCTTGCCGGATGCGTCCTTGATCACTTCATCGCATTTGATCACATAGCTGTAGCGCAGGCGCACTTCGCCACCGGCCGTCAGACGCTGCCAGCCTGCTGGCGGCACTTCGGCGAAATCATCACGTTCGATATAGAGCGTTGGCGCAATTGGTACATCGCGCTCACCAAATTCGGGGTGATGCGGATGGAATGGCGCGCTGCGGCTGGAGGTGACGCCCGGCTCGAAATTGGTCAGGGTAACCTTGATCGGATCCAGTACAGCCATGACGCGTGGCGCTTCGGCTTCCAGCATTTCACGCACAGCGCCTTCGAGAATGCTGTAGTCGATCACATTCGGTTGTTTGGACACACCGCAGCGTTGCGCAAACAACTTCAGACCGGCTGGCGAGTAGCCACGGCGACGCATGCCGGAAATAGTGGGCATGCGCGGATCATCCCAGCCGGTAACCTTGTTTTCCACCACCAGCTGGTTCAGCTTGCGCTTGGAGGTAATGGCATGCAGTAGTTCGAGACGGCTGAATTCAATCTGTTGCGGATGGCTGGCGATGGTGATGTTATCGAGCACCCAGTCGTACAGCGGACGGTGATCTTCGAACTCCAGCGAGCACAGGCTATGCGTAATGCCTTCAATCGCGTCAGAGATACAGTGGGTGTAGTCGTACATCGGATAGATGCACCACTTATCGCCCGTGCGAATGTGGTGTGCGCGGCGGATTCGATAAATGACCGGGTCACGCAGATTCAGATTGGGCGAACCCATATCGATTTTCAGACGCAGTGTCTTGCTGCCGTCTTCAAATTCCCCCGCTTTCATGCGGCGGAACAGATCAAGATTTTCTTCAATCGTGCGATCACGGAAGGGGCTGTTACGGCCCGGCTTCACGAAATCACCACGATAGTCACGCATCTCTTCGGCATTCAGTTCGCACACGAATGCCTTGCCCGCCAGAATCAGTTCTTCGGCATATGCATACAATTGATCAAAGTAGTCCGATGCCCAGCGTACCTCGCCGTCCCACTCGAATCCCAGCCAGCGTACGTCTTCCTGGAAGGCAAGTGCGTACTCTTCGGATTCCTTTTCCGGATTGGTATCGTCGAAACGGAGATTACATTCGCTAGCCAGACCCTTGGCCTTGTAGTCTTCCTTGATACCAAAGTTGATGCAGATCGCCTTGCAGTGGCCGATGTGCGCATAGCCATTAGGTTCCGGCGGAAAGCGCGTGACAGTACGCTGATGCTTGCCGGAGGTAAGGTCGGCATCAATGATGGAACGAATAAAGTTTGACGCTGCCGGTGTCGACGCGGCGGAAGTATCTTGAGTCATGTATCGCGATGGGTAGAAATTGTGCAATCTATCGATTCTATCGCATTTCAGTCCACTTTCGTTTGCCTGTACCACCTAAAATATGCCCGTGTGCCATTCAGGTCAGACGCAGCATGAAGCAGACATTTCCAGCGAACTGCGAGGAAATAAACACGCCATCCCGCCTGCCTGCTACAATCGCCGGTCGTTTTTACATTGCCAGTCAGTCTAACCATGCCAAGCAAGCGTTTCATGCCCGCCCTGATGGCCACCCTGTTGATGTTGCCTGCTATGGCAGATGAGGCCGGCGATATTGCCAGTCTGATCAGCAAAGGCGAGCCACGTGAAGCGGTAGAGCGCGCCGATGCTGCTCTGGCTAAAGCGCCAAGGGATGCTCGCATCCGTTTCCTGAAAGCCTGCGGCCTTGCAGATTTAGGGAAAGCAAACGAGGCGATTCAGGCATTTCTGTCCCTTACCAAGGACTATCCTAATCTGCCCGAACCTTACAATAACCTCGCTGCGCTGTATGCTCAGCAGGGCCAGCTTGATCGTGCGCGTCAGGCGCTGCAAATGGCAATCCAGACCAATCCGGCTTATGCCACCGCGCACGCCAACCTTGCCGATGTCTACAGCCGGCTGGCTGCACAAGCTTACGATAAAGCACTGCAGATTGACCGGGGAAGCAGCTCGGCAGGCGCACAGCAACCGAAGCTAGCCCTGGTTCGTGATCTGTATAGCCGCAATACCATTGTTGCTAGCAATAACGTGACGCCTCCGCCTTCGCCCACCACGGTGATCAAACCAAGTCCGGCTCCGGCTGCTGTTCAGCCACCAGCGCCCGCACCAAGTGTGGCGCCGTCAGTAAGCGCTACCAAGCCAGCGACGCCCACACCCACACCGACCTTGCCACCAGTAGCAGCGGCTAAGCCGAAGCCCAAACCAAGCGAGACACCTGCCGTCACCGGCAAACCATCTGCCGTGACGCCGGCGCCAACTCCCGCGCCGCCACCCGCAGCAACTGCACAAACACCGCAACCTGCAAAGCCTGAGGCGGCGCATCGGATGGAGCAGGACATCGTCCATGCCGTGAATGCCTGGGCAGATGCATGGGAATCGAAAAAGGTTTCGGCCTATCTCGCCTACTACAGCAAGTCGTTCAAGCCAGCAGGGATGTCACGCACCGAGTGGGAAAAGCAGCGTCGTGAGCGCATCGAAGGCGCGCGCAAGATTGTTGTTAAGGTGAGTGGCGTCAAAGTTAAGATTGAGGGCGATCGCGCAACAGTCCATTTCGTTCAGAAGTACCGCTCTGACCGGCTCGATACGTCAACTGGTAAGACACTGGTGCTTGAACGTATCGGTGACCGTTGGCTGATCCGCGAAGAGCGTGTAGGTTAATAGTATGAAGATACGATCCTGGCTTAAGCCCGCTATCAGTTTATCGCTGATAGCGCTTCTTGCCCCTGCCTCGAGTAGTGGCGACAGTGCAGCTGTGCATGGCGTCACTGCGTCTCGCGACAATGTGCAGCAACTGATTTCTGCTGCGGGTAATCATCCAGAGCAACTGATGGTTGCTGCACTCACCGCAATTCGGGGCGGTCAACTCGAGAATGCCACACGTATTATCGACACCCTCATTGCGAGCAAGCCGAACTATCGTTTAGCGCATCTGGTTAAAGGCGATCTGCTCATGGCGCAGGTTCGGCCTATTACAGCAATGGGTAATGCCGATGGCCCGACCGACAAACTCAATGATTTACGGCTGGAGGCGATGCGTCGATTAGAACGCTATCAGGCACCTCCTCCCGTCAATGAAATCCCTGCCAATCTGCTTTATCTGGCAGAGAAACAAACATACGCAGTTGTAGTGGATGCAAGCCGTTCCCGCATATTTGTATATCGCAACGACGGCGGTACGCCCAAGTATATTACTGACTTCTATGTCACCATCGGCAAACTCGGGTTTGGCAAGTCACGTGAGGGCGATCAGCGTTCGCCTGTAGGAGTCTATTTCGTCACCGGAAAATTACCGCGTGAGCAGCTTGATAAAACCTACGGCGCCCAAGCCGATTTGTATGGCGTTGGCGCCTGGCCATTATCTTATCCCAATGACTGGGATAGACGGGAAGGCCGCACAGGCCACGGTATCTGGCTTCACGGATCACCTGCGGATACCTATAGCAGAGCGCCACAAGCTTCAAATGGATGCGTGGTGTTGACCAATCCGGATATGGGAACCCTCGCCACCTATCTCACGACAGGTACGCCGGTTGTCATTTCACCCAAGGTTGAATGGATCAGTAAGGAAGACTGGATGATGCGGCGCGATGCCGCTCGAGCCGAGTTGGAGAGCTGGCGTAAGGATTGGGAAAGCCTTGATACGACACGCTATCTGTCGCATTACGCCGAACAGTTTACCTCTGGCAGTTTGAACCTGGCTCAGTGGCGAACCCAGAAGGCTCAGGTCAATGCCAGTAAACGCTGGGTCAAAGTCCAGCTGGAAGAGGTCAGCCTGTTTGCCTACCCTACCCCAACTGGCGCTATGTTGATGGCGAATTTTGTTCAGAATTATCAAAGTGATAATCTCAGCAATCGCATGCAAAAAAGGCTCTACTGGAATCGTTCGGGCAGCAACTGGAAGATTATTCTGGAAGGCGCACCAACATAGTATGCCCCCTCCGGGCACCTGCACGCACCTACCGGTGCGTGCTTAGCTGATCAAACATGTTAGATGCTTACTCCGGCATCTAACATTTCCCTCGTCTTTCACACAAAAAGCTTATTCTTCAACTCAGAAGCATTGAATAGATTAATTCAACTGCTTTGTTCATCCATTCACCTTTATTTTCTTTCGCTATCGCTGATAGTGCACATTTGTGCATGAAAAAATAGTATATATTTAATTTGCAAATTTTGAGTCAATACAATAATCTCGAAAGATTAGTCAATGCGCGAAATTTAAATATTCTGCGGTACAAAAGTGCAGCAATACATGACCACTCAATCTACGATTGTCCGTTTTCAACTTATACTATTCTCATTCATCAGTTTACTTTGCATTCAGTGCAAGGCAGATTGCACGAGCAACGCGCCATGGGGCACTTATGTCAGCTCTGATAATGGCTTGATATCCTATTCTGGGAGTGCACAAAAAGGTGCAGTGATCGCAACACTTTTCTGGACTGTACCCTATTCATTCAACTGCACTAATCGAAGTACGATCCAGTTGAAATGGCTCAATGTCAGTGTTGCGGGGCGTAGTAATGGTTTAACATTTGCGTCCGATGGCAGCGTTCAAATCAATCCGGATTTATATCTGAAACTGGGTATCCCGCAATTTGGCTACTGGTATGGTGATGGCGCGGCAACTGGTATATACCAGACACCTGCAATCAATGCCCAATCACTCAATCAAGTACTCGAGATTATTTATACAGGTGCATCAGGCAGTACGCCTTCATTTAATGGGGCAATTACGGCAGACGCCCGTATTTCTGACACGCGCTGTAGTGTGTCAATCTCGCAAAACTGCCTCAATATCAATATGCGTTTGAATATTTCTGTGGGATTTCAATCGAGCAACGCATGCGCGGTGTCAGTACAAGGCTCCGGTGGCCCAACCGTACCCCTGCCAACAGTAAATACCGGCAATGTTGCTGGTACTTTTGTAAGGGTCTCAAACTTCTCGGCCAGTATCAATTGCAGTATTTCCACCAATGCGGTTATGTTGCTTTCCGGCCCCGCAGGAAGCAATGGAACGCGATTCGCTAACGGAAATGTCAGTAGCGCAGCCACCCCGGTATATCTGGCATTTAGCACGGCAAATGAAACCACGCCAAGCATACGCACCGATGAACCGTTTAAATTACCACTTTCCGGCGGCATCACCAATAAATGGCTGTTTAATGTCTACATCGGGTCGGATAGCCTTTCACCTACCGCCGGGACCGTGTTTGTTCCAGTCAACTGGACGGTGACCTATCAATGACACTGTAGAGTAATCGCATTAAATATCAAATCAAAAGCCGATCGAGTGTGATCGGCTTTTTTACATGAGACTCATCTAATTAGTGCTTAATTGACGGGATGTGCCTTCACTAACTTATCGAAGAAAGCAAACACATCAGCATCGCTCATTTTCCGTGCGTCGGCCAATTCACCTGCCTGAGTAGTGTACAGGACATCACTTCTGGGAGAGAGCAATGCGACTGTAGGAATGCCCTTATTGAGTGGTACGCCATACATCTTGGCGATGTCCTGATTTTTATCGTAACGACCCACATTGACCTTCACCACGCGAAACTGCTTGGCCACAGCACTGCTTTTTTCTGCCTTGAGCGTTTTGTCCAATGCGCGGCAATCGCCACACCAATTAGCACCAAATACCACGAGAACTGTTTGCTTGTCTTTGGCCGCTTGTTGCAGCGCCTTCTGGATATCGGCCTTAGCATCGGCGGCCTCGTCATAAGGCTGTGTCGCATCTTCTGCCGATGCAAACAGTGCAGCACAGGCCAGCAAGCTCAGAAAGGTACGGCGTAGCATGACAAACTCCAATATGAATGATCGTACCGATACTGCACCGACTCGCTGTCATTTTCAATAGACAGGTGTGGCGGCCGTACAGGTACTGTCAGCCCGTTAGAACTCTTCCCAGTCATCCTGATCATTCATGCTCCGCGGCAACACAGGGCCGGAATTTGATGGGCTAGTCACACGCTTTGGCGATGCACTGCGAATCTCCGGTATGGCATGCACTAATTTCGGATCCACCACTTTAGTCTGCGGCAATCTAAATGCCGCCACCGATTGCGACAGTGTAACAGCCTGATCCGCCATGCTTTGCGCAGCGGCCGCAGCCTCTTCAACCAAGGCGGCATTTTGCTGTGTCATATCGTCCATTTGCATCACGGCCTGATTGACCTGCTCAATGCCGGTGCTTTGCTCCGCAGATGCTGCAGAAATCTCACTGACGATATCCGTTACACCTTTCACTGCGTTGACGACCTGCTGCATCTGCTTACCTGCGTCGTCAACCAACTTGGCTCCCACCTCGACCTTGCCAACAGAATCACTGATGAGCGACTTGATTTCCTTTGCGGCGGCAGCAGACCGTTGTGCAAGGTTGCGCACCTCACTGGCCACAACGGCAAATCCCCGGCCTTGCTCCCCTGCTCGGGCTGCTTCAACGGCAGCATTGAGCGCCAGAATATTTGTCTGGAAGGCGATCCCATCAATCACAGAAATAATGTCGACAATCTTTCGTGCCGATTCATTAATATCTTGCATGGTTTCTACCACTTTACCGACCACCTGACCGCCTGCTTCGGCAATATCTCTCGCGCCACGTGCAAGCTTGTTTGCTTCCTTGGCGTTATCTGCATTTTGCTTAACGGTGCCAGTAAACTCTTCCATACTGGAAGCTGTTTCCTCGATGTTCGCCGCCTGACTTTCGGTGCGACGACTCAGGTTCTGATTGCCATCTGCAATTTCATGTGCCACGACGCTAATCGTATCGGATGCTGTTTTGATCTGGTCAATAATCGCCGCCAGGCGTTCCGCTGTAGCGTTGCTGTCATCGCGCAATCTGGCAAAGTCACCATGATATTCGCCTTCCATGCGCACAGTGAGATCGCCCTCTGACAACGCGCTAAGAATGGAAATGACATCCGCCAATCCACGTTCACACACGCCCATTAGATTATTGAGCGACTCGGCAAGTGATCTAAAGAATCCATCCTTATCAGTCGTAGAGAGGCGCATGCCAAAATTACCCATATTGGCAGCATGAATTAGCGACTCGACCTCGTTTTCGATTGCAACTTCTCGTGTAACCTCATTCCACTCGACAACTGTTCCCAGCCGAATGCCATCTTCACCATGAATCGGATTAGCCACAAGCCTGAAATGATGTCCCGCTAAATGCATCTTTGTTTCGTGCTTTGATGTCAAGTTGCCAATCATATTGGCTTGTTTTGAGGGGTTGGCGTGATAGCGATCAAAACTCGAGCCGATGATGTCATCTACGGCAAAGGTTGGCATTACATTGCGAATATTGGACTCCGCGTCTTTCAATGTTTTCCGCATTGCGCCATTCATGTAAATGATGCAATTTTCAGTATCTGCAATCATCACATTGACACTGGCGTTATCGAGCGCTGTCAAAACACGTGCCTGAGCAGCGGCACGTTCGCGCTCACGTTCGATTTCCAGCAGGCTTTCCGTTTCGTCAACCCATTCAACCGATACGCCCAGCGACTCTCCATTGGCATTGATAACGCGATTCAGCGCAATCTGGAAGCGTCTACTGCCAAGTTGAAGTTGGGAACGCAATGTTCCAGCCATATTGGAAATTGCAGATAGCATGGCGGAGCGATCGTGATGGAACTCTTCGACTTGCTTGCCCAAAATGGCGTCAGCGCGGAATTGCGGCAACGCGGTACGAATGTCTGCTTCGTGGACTGCAAACATATCAGTAACAGCTTGATTGTGATACACCACTCTGCGATCAAGATCGGTAATCATAATGGCTGCGCTTGAGCAATCCAGCGCGGTGCGGATACGGGCATTTTCCAGTGCTTCCGCCCGCTCTCTCGAGAGGGATTCGGCCAGCTTGATGCGCATATCATCCAGTGCCTGCAGCAGCTTGCTGATTTCATTACGCCCTTCCTGCCTGATTCTGGCATCGTCCAGATTACCAGAGGCAATGCGGGATGCCGCACTGACTGCAGATCTGATGGGTTTACTGATGGACACGCCAATAAAATAGGATACCGCCAACATGAGGGCAAACATGATGCCTATCATCAACGAAATTTTGGTGGCACTCTTGGTATTGTCATCCAGTCGTTGTTGAAACTCACCATCCAGCAATTCTTGAATTTCACTGGTTGCCTTGGCTGCAAGCTGGACGGTTTCATTGATCGATGTGTTATATGACTTTACATCTTCGCTAGAGACCTTTCCCTGCTTAAGTGCTGCATATTTCCCGGAAATATGCTCAATTGATTTAGCCAGAGATTCTTTAAGTTTCTGTAGTTGCCCGGCCATTTCTTCGTCATTCGACGCAGATTGTGCCCGGGCTGCCAAATCGATCATGTCCGACATCTGCCGCATCGAAGAATCTAGCTGTAGAAAATAGGCATCTACTGCGTTCAAATACAGGGCAGACTCGTTGATTTTGGCGTACAAATCCCCCCCGAATGCATCACGTGCGCGTGACAGCGATTCCATCAGTAAGGGCATTTGAACATACGCGGCATTGTACAGATAGTAGCTAGTTGCCTCTGGATCAAGTGACATGCCAGTTTTATTTGCCAGCGCACTTTGGAAGCCGAGTACTTCATCTACTACGCGTGTATTGGCGAGGAAGCCTTCAAATCCTGATTTCGCTGCAACACCGGTGCGTTGCGCCTTGAGAATGTCGTCGAGCGACGCCTTTAAATCCTTGTCCTCCCCGATAACGGGATCGCTTCGGATCTTGGAAGCGGCCTCGTCCACCTGCGTTGTAATTTGTTTCAATACTGAATCGGATGGATTAGAGCCGCTCAATTCACGCCGCTGATTTTCCACCAGCGCCATTAACTTTGCACTTTGAGCCATGACACCCATGCCAGCACGCTCATTCAAAGTAATCTGTCGCTCTTCCTTCAGCTTCTCCCACACAAGTATGGAAGGCACACTAAAGAGCCCGATGGCAATCAACACCATGGCACCCAGCTTTTGCGACAGCATCACATTGTTCAGCCAAGACTTCATCACGCCCGCCTTTCAGTCATGTCGAGTACGCTGAGACCTCGAATCCTCCTTTAGTTGTAAGCAATACCAACCCCATTGCCAAGGTTTCCTGCTACACGGTGCAATGAAAAAAACGCCACCCGGAGGTGGCGTTTTGGTGATCAGCGCAATCAGGCTGATTAGATCATGCCCTTGCTCTTCAGCAGGTCGAACATGGTCTTGCCGATTTCTGCCGGGCTGCGGGTGTAAGCAATGCCAGCCTTTTCGAAGGCAGCAAACTTCTCTTCTGCAGTACCCTTACCGCCGGCGATAATCGCACCGGCGTGACCCATACGCTTGCCCTTCGGAGCGGTCACACCCGCGATGTAACCGACAACCGGCTTGGTCACGTAGGACTTGGCGAATTCGGCTGCTTCTTCTTCAGCGGAACCACCGATTTCACCGATCATGATGATCGCGTCAGTATCCGGATCGTCCTGGAACAGCTTCAGTGCGTCGATATGGCTGGTACCCGGAATCGGGTCGCCACCAATACCGATACAGGTCGATTGACCCAGACCCAGTGCGGTGGTTTGTGCCACAGCTTCGTATGTCAGGGTACCGGAACGGGACACGATACCGATGCGGCCCGGATTGTGGATGTGCCACGGCATGATACCGATCTTGCACTCACCCGGTGTGATCACGCCCGGGCAGTTCGGGCCGATCAGGCGGATGCCTGCTTCGTCCACGGCCTTCTTCACGTACAGCATGTCGATGGTCGGCACACCTTCGGTGATACATACCACCAGCTTCACGCCTGCGTCGATGGCTTCCAGAATGGAATCCTTGGCAAACGGTGCCGGCACGTAGATCACGGATGCATCGGCTTGAGTCGAGGCAACCGCGTCACGCATGGTGTTGAACACTGGCAGACCCAGATGCTCGGAACCACCCTTGCCCGGTGTCACGCCACCGACCACCTTGGTACCGACCTTCAGCGCCTGCTCGGCGTGGAAGGTACCGTTCTTGCCGGTGAAACCTTGCACCAGCACCTTTGTATTTTTGTTAACCAAAACGCTCATGGTTTTTCCTTTACAGTGCGTGGTTGATTAGGCAATGGCCTTGACTGCAGCAACGATCTTCTCGGCTGCGTCGTTCAGGCCTTGAGCCGAGGTCAGCTTCAGACCGGACTCGTCCAGGATCTTGGCACCCAGTTCGGCGTTATTGCCTTCCAGACGCACCACTACCGGCACGGTGACTTGCACTTCCTTCACGGCAGCGATAATGGCTTCAGCGATCATGTCGCAACGGACGATACCGCCGAAGATATTGATCAGCACGCCTTGCACGGATTCGTCAGCCAGAATCAGCTTGAACGCTTCGATCACGCGTTCCTTGGTTGCGCCGCCGCCCACATCCAGGAAGTTAGCCGGCTGGCCACCCTTCAGCTTGATGATGTCCATGGTGGCCATCGCCAGACCGGCACCGTTCACCATACAACCGATGTTGCCTTCGAGCGCAACATAGTTCAGGTCGAATTCGGAGGCCTTCAGTTCGCGCTCGTTTTCCTGCGACTTGTCGCGCAGTGCAACCAGTGCCGGCAGACGGAATGCTGCGTTGCTGTCGATGCCGATCTTGGCATCCACACAGCACAGGCTGCCGTCACCACGGATGGCCAGCGGGTTGATTTCGAACAGGGCGAAATCGTTTTCAACGAATGCCTTGTACGCACCCATCATCAGACCGGTGAATTGCTTGATCTGCTTGTCGTCCAGACCCAGCTGGAAGCCAACTTCACGAGCCTGGAACGGTTGCAGACCCACCAGCGGATCGACCACAGTCTTGATGATCTTTTCCGGTGTGTTGTGTGCTACTTCTTCAATTTCCACGCCGCCTTCAGTGGAGGACATGAAGACGATGCGCTGGGTGGAACGGTCCACCACGGCACCGAAGTACAGTTCGCGCTGAACCGGGTACATGTCTTCACAGACCAGTACGGAGCCGCATGGCTGGCCCTTGGCGTCTGTCTGATAGGTCACCAGACGGGTGCCCAGCAGGCTCTTTGCCACATCGGCTGCTTCGTCAGCGCTCTTGACGACCTTCACGCCGCCAGCCTTGCCGCGACCACCTGCGTGGACCTGTGCCTTCACAACAGCGAACTTGCCGTCCAGTGCGCGGTAAGCATTGGCTGCTTCTTCCGGAGTGGTGGCCAAAACGCCCTTTTGCACCGGCAGACCATACTTGGACAGCAGGTCCTTGGCTTGATATTCGTGGAGGTTCATTGTTACGTTTCCTCTGTTTGATCAATGAGTGAAACGTGAAACGTGGAAAGTTTTCACCTTTCACGTTTCACTTGGGTACGGGTATTAGCTATGCAGCGTCCGGCCATCACAACCCAGTGCAGCCTCATGCAGGGCTTCGCTGAGCGATGGATGAGCATGGACGATGCGCGCCAGGTCTTCGCTGCTGGCGGAGAATTCCATCGCCACCACGGCTTCGGAGATCAGTTCGCTAGCGAACGGACCTACGATGTGCACGCCGAGGATGCGGTCGGTCTTCTTGCAAGCCAGCATCTTGACGAAGCCCTTGGCTTCACCCAGTGCGAGCGCACGGCCATTGGCGGAGAACAGGAATTGACCCTTCTTGTACTCGACGCCTTCAGCCTTGAGCTGTTGCTCGGTTTTGCCGACCCAGGCGATTTCCGGATTGGTGTAGATCACCCACGGAATCACGCCGAAGTCGATATGCGGATGCTGACCGGCGATGCGTTCGGCCACGGCAACGGCCTCTTCGCTGGCCTTGTGTGCCAGCATCGGGCCGCGTACCACGTCGCCAATCGCCCAGACATTCGGCAGATTGGTCTGACAGTCGTCATTCACTTCGATCTGACCGCGCTCGTTCAGCTTCAGCCCCACCGATTCAGGGTTCAGACCCTTGGTGTTCGGTACGCGACCAATCGACACGATCAGCTTATCGAATACAGCCTTGTGCTCGGCACCGGTGGCGTCAACGTAATTGACGGTCACATCCTGCTTGCCCGACTTGATCTCACCGATTTTCACGCCGGTATTGATGATCAGGCCAGTTTCCTTGGTCAGGAACTTCAGGGCTTCGCGTGCAACCTGTTCGTCAGCGGCACCCAGGAAAGTCGGCATGGCTTCGAGCACGGTCACTTCCGCGCCCAGACGCTTCCACACGGAACCCATTTCCAGACCGATCACGCCCGCGCCGATCACGCCCAGCTTTTTCGGCACTTCAGGAATGGCCAGTGCGCCTTCGTTGTCCAGCACCAGTTGGTTGTCGATGGTCACGCCCGGCAGCTGGCGAACGCTGGAACCGGTTGCCACGATCACGTGGGTCGCTTCCAGATCTTCTACCTTGCCATCCGCCAGTTTCGCTTCGATGACATATTTGTCGCCAGCCTTGGCCTTGAATGCGCCCACGCCATGGAAGGAGGTCACCTTGTTCTTGCGGAACAGGAAGGCAATACCGCCAGTGTTCTTAGCAATGATATCGTCTTTGCGGGCCAACATCTTGCTGACATCCATGCTCACCTTGCCAGTGCTGATGCCATGATCGGCAAAGCTGTGCTCGGCGTTATGGAAGTTTTCGGACGACTGCAGCAGCGCCTTGGACGGGATACAACCCACGTTCAGGCAGGTACCGCCCAGGCTGGGCTTGCCATCCTTGCTTGTGGTTGCGTCGATACAGGCGGTCTTGAAACCGAGTTGTGCGGCGCGGATCGCGGCGACGTAGCCACCTGGACCACCACCAATCACGATGACGTCGAATTGTTGGGACATGATTACACCCATTTATGGAGTAACGGATTGAGTCCGTCACCAGAAAACCGGAGGGGATGCGTCATGCATCCCCAAGACATGAATTACAGGTCCAGCAGAATACGCGCTGGATCTTCGATCGCTTCCTTGATGGCCACCAGGCTCAGCACGGCTTCGCGGCCGTCAATGATGCGGTGATCGTAGGATTGCGCCAGATACATCATCGGGCGAACGACAACCTGACCGCCTTCGACCACTGCGCGTTCCTTGGTGGCATGCATACCCAGAATCGCGGATTGCGGCGGATTCACGATCGGGGTCGACATCATGGAGCCGAAGGTGCCACCGTTGGAGAT
The DNA here is from genome assembly GCA_019084025.1 of Burkholderiaceae bacterium DAT-1. Classification (NCBI taxonomy): domain Bacteria; kingdom Pseudomonadati; phylum Pseudomonadota; class Betaproteobacteria; order Burkholderiales; family Burkholderiaceae; species Burkholderiaceae bacterium DAT-1. Next base: position 338,791 of record JAHRBI010000007.1, on the reverse strand, counting down.
GGTGTAAGTACCACCGGTCAGCTCTTCAATGCCCAGCTTGCCTTCCTGCGCGCGCTTGCCAAAGTCGGCAATCTGCTTCTCGATGTCGGCCAGGCTCAGTTGGTCCGCATTGCGGATCACCGGCACCACCAGACCGCGTGGGCTACCCACTGCCACGCCGATGTCGTAGTAGCCGTGGTAAACGATATCAGTACCGTCAACCGAGGCGTTCACGATCGGGAACTTCTTCAGTGCGTGGACCACAGCCTTCACGAAGAAGCCCATGAAGCCCAGCTTCACGCCGTGATCCTTCTCGAACTTGTCCTTGTAGCGGTTGCGCAGATCCATGACCGGCTTCATGTTGACTTCGTTGAATGTCGTCAGCAGCGCAGCGGTGGATTGCGATTCAACCAGACGCTCAGCCACGCGCTGGCGCAGGCGGGACATCGGTACGCGTTGTTCCGGACGATCGCCAGCGGCAATCACCACGGCAGGCGCTGCAGGAGCCGGTGCGGCTGCTGGCTTTTGCGCAGCAGCAATCACGTCTTCCTTCAGTACACGGCCATTACGGCCAGAGCCGGCGATGGTGGCGGTATCCACGCCCAGATCTGCAGCGGCCTTCTTGGCGGCTGGCATGGCGGCGGCACCAGCAGCAGGTGCCGCGGCCGGAGCCGGTGCGGCGGCTGGTGCGGCGGCTGGTGCGGCGGCTGGTGCGGAAGCGCTGGCAGCAGCTGCGGTATCGATCTTGGCAATCAGTTGGCCGCTGGTGACGGTTGCGCCATCAGCCATCAGGATTTCAACAATCACACCGGCTTGCGGGGCTGGCAGTTCCAGCACGACCTTGTCTGTTTCCAGATCAATCAGGTTTTCGTCGCGGGCAACAGCTTCGCCCACCTTCTTTTTCCATGCCACCAGCGTTGCTTCAGATACAGACTCTGGGAGCTGCGGGACTTTGACTTCGATCAGCATATTGATTCGGCTCCGTTGTTCGGCCTTATTGGCTTGCTTGCCTTGGGTATCACAAGAGCGCCAATGGCCGGTACGCATGTACCGGCCCTGACACCTCTGCCTAAAACTTACTTGCTCAGCGTCATGGCTTCATCCACAAACGCCTTCAGCTGTGCTACGTGCTTGCTCATGTAGCCAACCGCTGGCGAGGCCGAGGACGGACGACCTGCGTAGAGCAGTGTCTGCTTCGGACCCATACTGTTTTCCAGACGATGACGGATCTGGTTCCATGCACCTTGGTTGCGCGGCTCTTCCTGAACCCACATGACTTCCTTGGCGCCGGTGTACTTACCGAGTTCAGCCTTGAATTCATCAGCAGGGAACGGATACAGCTGTTCAATCCGGACGATGGCGATATCGTCGATCTTGCGTTCGCGACGTGCATTGAGCAAGTCATAGAACACCTGACCGGAACAGGCCACCACGCGCTTCACATTCTTCGGATTCGGTTGATCCGGATCACCAATCACCGGGCGGAACTGACCTTCGGTGTAATGTGACAGCGGGCTCATCGAGTCCTTATAGCGCAGCAGGCGCTTGGACATGAAGATCACCAGCGGCTTGCGATACGGACGCAGCTGCTGACGGCGCAGCACGTGGAACATCTGGCTGGCTTCCGACGGCATCACGATTTGCACGTTATGCTCGGCACACAGTTGCAGGTAACGTTCCAGACGTGCGGATGAGTGCTCCGGACCCTGACCATCGTAGCCATGCGGCAGAATCATGGTCAGACCACAGTAGCGGCCCCACTTGGTTTCACCGGAGGTAATGAACTGGTCGATCACGACCTGCGCGCCATTGGCGAAGTCACCGAACTGGGCTTCCCAGATAACGAGTTCGTCTGGTGAGGAACATGCGTAGCCGTATTCGAAGGCCAGCACGGCTTCTTCATTCAGAATCGAGTCGATGACCAGGAAGTTACCCTGATTGTCGCTCAGATTGCGCAGCGGCACGTAGGAACCGGCATCCCAACGCTCACGATTTTGATCGTGCAGCACAGAGTGGCGATGGCTGAATGTACCGCGACCCGAATCTTCCCCGGAAATACGGACAGCATAGCCCTTTTCCAGCAGCGAGCTGTAAGCCAGGATTTCGGACATACCCCAGTCGATCGGCTGGGTGCCCTTGCCCATTTCAACGCGTGCCTTCATGACCTTTTCGACGGTCGGGTGCAGCTTGAAGCCTTCCGGATGACGCACGGACTTTTCAGCCAGCAGCGCGATCTCGGCAGCAGACAGGCTGGTATCCACCGGATGTGCCCAGTGCGTACCCTTGTACTGCGAGAAATCGATGGCGTAGCTACGCTTGAAATCGGTCAGCGTGGTTTGCTCGACATGTTCACCCTTATCCAGCGCGGCACGGTAGGCAGCAATCTGAGCGTCGGCATCTTCTGCCTTCAGTACGCCCTCAGCCACCAGGCGGTCAGCGTACAGCTTGCGGGTGCCCGGATGCTTGGCGATCTTCTTGTACATCATCGGCTGCGTCAGCATCGGGTCGTCACCTTCGTTGTGACCCAGCTTACGGAAGCAGACGAGATCGATCACCACATCCTTCTTGAATTCCATGCGGAAGTCCAATGCAGCCTGGATCACCAGACACACGGCTTCGGGATCATCGCCGTTTACGTGGAAAATCGGCGCATCGACCATCTTGGCGATGTCGGTGCAATACAGTGTCGAACGGGTATCGCGGGTATCAGAGGTGGTGAAACCGATCTGATTGTTGATCACGATGTGAACCGTACCGCCCACACCGTAGCCACGGGTATTCGACAGATTGAACGTACCCTGGTTGGTACCCAGGCCGATAAAGGCCGAGTCACCGTGCAACAGCACCGGCAGCACTTGTGCACCGGTACGATCGCCACGACGTTGCTGACGTGCGCGGGCCGAACCCACGACTACAGGATTCACGATTTCCAAGTGCGACGGGTTGAACGCCAGCGACACATGGATCGGCCCGCCTGCGGTCGGGATGTCGGTGCTGAAGCCCATGTGGTACTTCACGTCACCAGACGGCAGATCGTAGCTGTACTTGCCTTCGAATTCGGAGAACAGATCAGCCGGACGCTTGCCCAGTGTGTTGACCAGCACATTCAGACGGCCACGGTGGGCCATACCGATCACCATTTCCTGCACGCCCTGCTCGCCCGATGCCTGAACCAGATGGTCCATAGCCGCGATCAAGCTTTCGCCGCCTTCCAGCGAGAAGCGCTTCTGGCCGACGTACTTGGTATGCAGATAGCGTTCAAGCGTCTCGGCTGCAGTAATCTGCTTCAGAATGCGCTTTTTGCGATCGGCATTGAAACTAGGTGTAGAGCGAATTTCTTCAAAACGCTTCTGAACCCAGTTCTTCTGAACCGAATCAGCAATATGCATGTATTCCAGACCAATATTGCCGCTGTAGGTCTGCTTGAGACGGGCAATGATATTGGCCAGCGTATCGCGCTCGGGGCCACCGCCCAGTGAGCCGCAATCGAATGTCACCGCCATATCGGAAGCGGACAGGCCATGATAGGCCGGGTCCAGTTCCTGGATCGGTGCAACATCCATACGCTTTAAAGGATCCAGATTCGCGGAACGCGAACCCAGCACGCGATAGGAGGTGATCAGCTTGAGCACTGCCACCTGTTTTTTCATCAGTTCGGCATCGACACCGCCCGAGGCACGACGTGGCTGCTTGGCCATCTGTGCGAACGAGGCTTCGATACCGGCACGGGGAATGTCACGTTCGACATTGCCCGGCTGCAGTTGCAGCTTGTCGAAATAGTCCCGCCATTCTGCTGATACCGATTGCGGATCAGCGAGATAGCTTTCATACAACTCTTCGATAAACGGTGCGTTACCACCGAAGAGGTAGGATTGGTTTCTGAACGCTTGCATCATTGAGCGAACCTTCTTTCCTTCATCGTCCTGTGTGCGAGACGATTTCGGCATACTGCCAACTGGGTCACGGACGGTTATTCGTGAGATCAGGCGGTGCGCCGTCCGACGCACTCGCCTGCCTTATTGCAACTGCTTAGCCGCGCTTTTCGACGTCGACGTAATCACGACGCTCGGCGCCGGTGTACAGCTGACGCGGACGACCGATCTTCATGCCCGGATCGGAAATCATTTCCGCCCAGTGCGAGATCCAGCCCACGGTACGGGCCAGCGCGAAGATCGGGGTGAACATCGACACCGGGATACCAATGGCAGACAGCACGATACCGGAGTAGAAGTCCACGTTCGGGTACAGCTTGCGCTCGATGAAGTACGGGTCTTCCAGCGCAATCTTTTCCAGTGCCATGGCCAGCTTGAACTTCGGATCATTGTGCAGGCCGAGCTCATTCAGCACCTGATCACAGGTTTCCTTCATGATCGCAGCGCGCGGGTCCATGTTCTTGTAGACGCGGTGACCAAAACCCATCAGCTTGTGAGTCTTGTTCTTCACGCCTTCCATAAAGGCCGGCACGTTTTCGACGGAACCGATTTCATCCAGCATCTTCAGCACGGCTTCGTTGGCGCCGCCGTGGGATGGGCCCCACAGACAGGCGATACCGGCGGCGATACAAGCAAACGGATTTGCACCCGAAGAACCCGACAGACGGACGGTCGAGGTCGATGCATTCTGTTCGTGATCAGCGTGCAGGGTGAAGATGCGGTCCAGCGCTTGTGCCAGAACCGGGTTCACCTTGTACTCGGATACAGGTGTCGAGAACATCATGTGCAGGAAATTCTCGGAATACGACAGGCCAGCCTTCGGATAGCTGAACGGCAGACCCTTGCTGTAGCGGTAGGCTTGGGCAGCAATGGTCGGTACCTTGGCGATCAGACGGAAAGCGGACACTTCACGATGACGCGGATCATTGATATCCAGCGAATCGTGGTAGAAGGCCGACAGCGCACCCACCACACCCACCATCACGGCCATCGGGTGAGCATCGCGACGGAAACCCTTGAAGAACGACAGGATCTGATCGTGCAGCATGGTGTGGCGCAGCACCATGTAGTCGAAATCCTTCTTCTGCTGTGCGGTCGGCAGTTCGCCGTTCAGCAGCAGGTAACAGACTTCGAGGTAATCAGCCTTCTCGGCCAGTTGTTCGATCGGGTAACCACGGTAGTACAGCTGGCCCAGGTCACCATCAATGAAGGTGATCTTCGATTCGCACGAAGCGGTAGCCAGGAAGCCCGGGTCATAAGTAAACATCCCGGTCTTGCCGAAAGTACGGATATCCACCACATCCGGGCCGAGGGTACCCTTCAGCACCGGCATGTCGATGGATTGACCGTCGTTCAGGTTAAGCGATACTTTGGACATGAGAGCGCTCCGTCGTCGTTGCGTTCGGCCCCGCGCCATCGCGAGGCCGTATCGTTTACCGCATTATTGTTGATTATCCGGCGCTTGCCAGTGGCGCAGGCGTTCTACCAGCGGCGAAAACCGCTGATCGGTCGGTTGCGACTTGCCATCCACCCATTCGAGTAACTCGATATCAGGTGTATTGAGCAAATCGTCATATACAACCAGCTCGGCTTCGGTCATGCGATCAAAGTCATGCTCGAGGTATCGTGCAAAAACCAGATCCAGTTCCAGAAGCCCACGGCGCGAACGCCAGCGCATCCGGCTTTTATCGCCGTCGGTATACATCTGTTACACCACCCGCTTCAGCATCAGATCCTTGATCTTGCCGATGGCCTTGGTCGGGTTGAGATGCTTCGGACATACGTCCACACAATTCATGATGGTGTGGCAGCGGAACAGACGATACGGGTCTTCGAGGTTATCGAGACGTTCGTTGGTCGCTGTGTCGCGGGTGTCCGCGATAAAACGGTAAGCGGCGAGCAGGCCGGCCGGACCCACAAACTTGTCCGGGTTCCACCAGAACGACGGGCAGGATGTGGAGCAGCAGGCGCACAGAATACATTCGTACAGACCATCCAGCTCCTCGCGCTCTTTCGGACTTTGCAGACGCTCATGCGAGGGCGGCGGCGTGTCATTGATCACGTAAGGCTTGATCGAGTTGTACTGCTTGAAGAACTGGGTCATGTCCACGATCAGATCGCGGATCACCGGCATACCCGGCAGCGGGCGGATTTCCACCGGCTGGCTCAGGCTGACGATGTCGGTCACGCAGGCCAGACCGTTCTTGCCGTTAATGTTCATGGCATCCGAGCCACACACACCTTCGCGACATGAGCGGCGGAAGGACAGCGAGTCGTCCACAACCTTCAGGCGAACCAGCACGTCGAGCAGCTTCTTGTCGCTCGGTTCCAGTTCGACTTCGTAATCCTTCATGTACGGCTTGGCGTCGACATCCGGATTGTAGCGATAAATCTTCAGTTTCATTTTCATGATAGGGCTGTCTCCGGGCGCGCTTAGAACGTACGTTCCTTGGGCGGAATGTAATCCACGGTCAGGGGCTTGGTGTGGACCGGCTTGTAGGTCAGGCGACGCTCGTTGCAGTAGAACAGCGAGTGCTTCATCCAGTTGTCGTCGTCACGCTTTTCGAAATCGTCGTGCGAATGGGCGCCACGCGATTCCTTACGGGCATCGGCAGCAACCATCGTTGCAACGGCAGCTTCGATCAGGTTGTCCAGTTCCAGCGCTTCGACACGGGCGGTGTTCCAGACCTTGGACTTGTCCTTGATCTGGGTACGCTTGGCGCGCTCGGCCACTTCGGCGATTTCCTTCACGCCCAGCGCCATGTTTTCGCTGTTACGGAACACGCCTGCACGCTTCTGGATAGTCGATTGCATATCGGTGCGGACGTCGTTGACTTCTTCGCCATTGGTCTGGGTTTCCAGACGGTTGATACGGGCGAGACTGAAGTCAGCGGCATTCGCCGGCAGCGGCTTGTGAGTTGGGCGCTCGCGACGGATAAAGTCGATCATACTGTCGCCAGCCGACTTGCCGAACACCACCAGATCCAGCAGCGAATTGGTGCCCAGACGGTTTGCGCCGTGCACGGATGCACAGGCACACTCGCCAGCAGCGTAGAAGCCGTTCACGCGCACTTCCGGATTGTCGCCCTGCGGCACAATCACTTCGCCCAGATAGTTCGTGGGGATACCACCCATCTGGTAGTGCGTGGTCGGGATGACCGGAATCGGCTCTTTGATCGGATCCACGCCGGCAAACTTGATGGCAATTTCACGGATCGACGGCAGACGATGGTTGATCACATCCGGGCCCAGGTGGTCCAGCTTCAGCAGCACGTGATCCTTGTTCTTACCGGCGCCACGACCTTCCAGCACTTCCAGCGCCATACAGCGGGACACGAAGTCACGCGGGGCCAGATCCTTCAGGGTCGGGGCATAGCGTTCCATGAAACGCTCGCCATTGCCATTCAGCAGGATACCACCCTCGCCGCGCACACCCTCGGTGATCAGCACGCCTGCACCGGCCACGCCGGTCGGGTGGAATTGCCAGAATTCCATATCTTCTAGCGGGATGCCGGCACGGGCACACATACCCAGGCCGTCGCCGGTGTTAATGAAGGCATTGGTAGATGCAGCATAGATACGGCCAGCACCACCGGTAGCAAACAGCACAGCCTTGGCGTGCAGGACGTACACTTCGCCGGTTTCCATCTCCAGCGCAGTCACACCCACCACATCGCCGTCTGCATCACGAATCAGATCCAGCGCCATCCATTCAACGAAGAACTGGGTGTTTGCACGAACGTTACGCTGATACAGCGTGTGCAGCAGTGCATGGCCAGTACGGTCAGCAGCAGCGCAAGCACGTTGCACCGGCTTTTCACCGAAATTGGCTGTGTGACCACCAAACGGACGCTGATAGATGCGGCCGGAATCAACACGGTCAAACGGCATGCCGAAGTGTTCCAGTTCGATCACAGCTTCAGGTGCGTTCTTGCACATGAATTCGATCGCATCCTGATCACCCAGCCAGTCCGAACCCTTGACGGTGTCGAACATGTGCCATTCCCACTTGTCTTCCTGCACATTGCCCAGCGCAGCAGAAATACCACCCTGCGCGGCAACGGTATGGGAACGTGTCGGGAACACCTTGGACAGCACGGCAGTCTTCAGGCCGGCTTCGGACAGTTGCAGTGCAGCGCGCAGACCGGCACCACCAGCACCGACGATCACTGCATCAAATTGACGTTTTGCGACAGTCGCCATCAGACACCCCACAACACTTTAACGGCATAAACAAAGCTACCCACCAGCCACAGGATGGTCAGCACATGCATGGTCAGACGCAGGCCTGCGGCCTTGAGGTAGTCCATCCAGATATCGCGAACACCCACCCAGGCGTGCAGCAACAATGCCAGCACAGAAACAGTGGAGAAAACCTTCACCCAGCTACAGGCAAACAGGGCTTTCCAGCCTTCGAAGCTGGCTCCGTGTGCGGCCAGCAGAAAAGCAATCAGGCCCACTACATAAACGAGCATCACCGCCGCGGTGACACGTTGCATGATCCAGTCGCGCAGACCGTAATGCGCGCCGACTACTTGGCGATTTACCACAGGACACCTCCGATGATAACGGTGAGCGCAAGGCTGAAGACCATGACCAGCTTGGCAGTCAGACGGGCTGTCTGCAGGTCGGTGCCCTTGTGCATATCAAGCGCGAGAAAGCGGATACCGGCGATGGCATGGTGCAGGAATGCCCACAGGAAGCCGATCAGAACCAGTTTGGTCAGAGGATGGGCGATACAGGCCCGGAAGCTGTCGTATGCGGCTTCGTGGCTCAGGGAGCCTTGCAGGAAGGCCAGCAACACCGGAATACCGATGAACAGCAGAATGCCGCTGATACGATGCAAGATCGAGACAATGCCGGGAATCGGTAACCTGATCTTGGGCAAGTCAAGATGCTTGGGGCGTGTTTTCTCCATGACTCTTTCCTAGGTAAGACGGATTGCCACCCATTCATTCAGGCAAACAACCCATTGTTTATACAAACGCTTTACAGCAACCCTGCCACCACACAGACGCTGCATCCTGACGGACTCGCAAGTGCATTCATTGTAGCAAAGCATTTTCGCTTCACCGGCAGACCTGAAAACCAGACAACCCGCACGCCAGCGGGTTTCAGCACAGCTTCAGGCCATATAGCCAAAGTGATCGGTACGACAGCGGACGCTACACCACTCCAGCGCCTCACCATCCGGTGATTCCGCCACCCGCAGCACTTCCAGCAACGGGCGATCCACACCGATATTCAGCAAGCGGGCATCATCTCTGCCCGCCATCAGCGAACGGTATACAGGCGAACGCCCGAACAACCGCACACCATATTCTTTTACCCAGACTTCGCGTAGCGAGAGCCCACCCTGACGAATCCTTCTGGCATCCAGATCAGGGAATCGATCTGCGGGGACAAAGCTGTCAATCACCGCGAATGGTTCGCCCTCGGCGCGCACCAATCGTCTAATCATGAACATCTGGGCAGCTCGCCGCAGACCCATCATTTCGACAATCTCGTCACTCGCGTGCGTACGCGTACAGCTGAGTAACTCGATTGCAGCCTCCAGCCTCCGCCCTTGCATCGGCGCGCACACAGCCCCCCAGTCGGACTCCATTTCGGCAACAAAGGTCCCGAGCCCCTGACGGCGCCGCAGCACCTGTTCGCCCACCAGTGCGTCCAATCCTTTCCGGACAGTGCCCTGACTGACCCGGAAGCGCTCAGCCAGCTCGAATTCACTGGGAAGCAAACTGCCAGCTGCCCATTCGCCGCGCTCGATACCTTCCAGCACGAGCTGCCGCACCTGCATGTACAGGGGCTGTCGTTCCGGACGGGCGTAAAGATCACGAATAGCTGTAATGGGCATTATCCAAACTGCGTTCTGGTTAACATGCAGTTCGCCGTTCTGTCAGAGCCGGGAGTACTGGATACACACTGCCGCTCGTCGGCTTGTTGCGCTTTATACGCCTGATTTAGTGCGGTGTCTAGACAGGTCTTATATAAGACATAAGTTTTGATACGACATTTATTTGCGTACACTACATTCATAGGTGATTTCGGTGGAGTCAGGTGCTAAACTGCTACAGTTTCGCTGCACTGCGTCATTGCGATTTCGCGGTCCGGTGCGAGCTGACTGGATGGCCCCGTAAACCATCTACTCTGACCCCCATGAATTCCGCTAGGAGCCTCACGATGAAGAAGCCCGTTCGCGTTGCCGTTACCGGCGCCGCTGGCCAGATTGGTTACAGCCTGTTGTTCCGCATTGCATCCGGCGAGATGCTGGGCAAGGATCAGCCCGTGATCCTGCAAATGCTGGAACTGCCGATGGAGAAGGCTCAAGCCGCGCTGAAGGGCGTGATGATGGAGCTGGAAGACTGCGCATTCCCGTTGCTGGCTGGCATGGTCGGCACAGATGACGCCGAAGTGGCATTCAAGGACGCCGATGTTGCCCTGCTGGTTGGCGCCCGTCCGCGCGGCCCGGGCATGGAACGCAAGGACCTGCTACTGGAAAACGCCAAGATCTTCACCGCTCAAGGCGCAGCACTGAACAAGGTCGCCAGCCGTGACGTGAAGGTGCTGGTTGTTGGCAACCCAGCTAATACCAACGCCTACATCGCGATGAAGTCGGCTCCTGATCTGCCTGCCAAGAACTTCACCGCCATGCTGCGCCTGGATCACAACCGCGCGCTGAGCCAACTGGCTGCCAAGGCAAACGTTGCCGTTGCAGACATCGAAAATCTGATCGTGTGGGGCAACCACAGCCCGACGATGTATCCTGACTACCGCTTCGCTACCGTGAACGGCGAGTCGCTGAAGGCCAAGATTGGCGACGAAGCCTGGAACAAAGACACCTTCATTCCCAAGGTTGGCAAGCGCGGCGCAGCGATCATTGAAGCACGCGGTCTGTCCTCGGCTGCTTCTGCTGCCAATGCTGCCATCGACCACATCCGTGACTGGGTGCTGGGTACCAATGGCAAGTGGGTGACCATGGGCATTCCGTCCGATGGTACCTATGGTATTCCGGAAGGCGTGATGTACGGCGTGCCGGTGACCTGTGCCAACGGCGAATACACCCGCGTGACCGGTCTGGAAGTAGACGCATTCTCCCGCGAACGTATGGACTTCACCCTGGCCGAGCTCGAAGAAGAGCGCGCCGGTGTTGCACATCTGCTGGGCTAATGACTTTAGCCTGACCGCACAGCGAGTTGGGGTGGCATGTACATGTCACTCCACGTATGCTCTGGCCGACAATGTGTCGGCCTTTTTCATATTCATCTCCAGACCATGACAGATCACGCCCTTACGCACACCCATTGTCGAAATTGCGGTTGTGAATTGCATGCCGACTACCAGTACTGTCCCGCCTGCGGACAGGAAACGCACGACGAACCGCCTACCTTTGTGGAGTTCGTGCATGAGTTCGTCAATCATTACATCGCGCTAGAGGGTTCGCTGTGGCGGAGTCTGGCGGCGCTAGCCCTTCATCCGGGCAAACTTACCCTCGCCTATCTTGAAGGCAAAAAACAGTATTTCGTTTTGCCACTTCGCTTATTTCTGACACTCAGTTTCATCTTTTTCATCTGCTTCAAATTTTCCGGCTTTGATCCGGTCAGCCTGAATCAAGCCATTGCTGACGCAACCTATCTATCCAAGCCCAAGGCAGGCGAAACCAAACCAATCGATATCGATGCCATTAAATCCGGCAAACAAGCGCCACCTACAATGGCGGAGGTGGCGAAGCTGACTGAAGAGCAAAAAGCCTTGCTTGATGAGCAAAATCGTATCGACTTGAATCTTACATTCGGCAACTCTTGGCTGGGCAAGCGCCTGACCGCGTATTTCCTAAAAGCATCTGAACATCCCGAGCGGGAAATTCCGCGCATTGTTAATCTCTATATCAACAACTTGCCCTACGCTATTTTGGCGCTGCAGCCTTTATTTGCAGGGATTCTGGCTCTGATCTATCTCCGCCGGAAAATCCCCTACGGCGCACACTTCGTTTTTTCCCTGCATGTTCATGCGTTCTGGTTTCTATGCCTACTTGTCGGATTAACAGCGGGTCAGTATTTCTGGCCTTCCTTTGCATTGTGGATCTGGTCAAATCTCTATGCCCTTTTTGCACTCAAGCGCGTGTATCAGGGTGGGTGGATGAGCACAATCCTGCGCGCAGCTACGTTGGCAACTTTGCACTGGATTGCGCTATTCCTTGTGCTGGGTGTGATGTTTTTCAGCGTGCTGATTTGATTCGTTCTGCCCAAGAAAAAACGCCGGATCATGCCGGCGTTTTTTTCATACTGAATATGGCGATCAAGGTTCGATCACCAGCGTTTCGTTCGGCTGTTCGCCAAATACCTCGGGTGCATACATCGCCTCGACGCGCGTAGGTGGCAAGGCAAAGCTGCCCGGATTATTCAGGCGAATCGTGTATTCCACCGTGAACTTGCCGCGGGGTACATAGTGATAGAACGATTGGAAAGTCAGATAGTCACGGGCCTCATACGACGGCCAGACCCAGCCTTCGCGCGTTTCACTTGAAGTAGCCACGGCCGAATCCCGCCCTAAGCCACCGCCGAGAATGCTGGCGCCTGCCGGTACCGGATCATTGACGGCAATCCAGGTCATATCGGACTGCGCATCCACCTCCAAATGGACACGCGCCACATCGCCCACATGCCAGCGTCCCGGCACGGATTGCTTTACCGGTAGGATGGTGCGCTTTACAGTGTAGCCTGCATAGCGTGAATGAGTGAGCGGAACGGCAGCTTTGAATTGAATTGCCGCCCAGGGCTTGCCAGCGCCTTCGTGACGAATCGTCAGTGCGGCAGCAGGCTTCACAGAATTGAATTCTGCGCGAGCCTGATCGGCCTTACTCCAGTCTACCGTCTGCGTGGCGGTGCCCAGTGCAATGCGGGACTGGCCTACAACCGGCGTTTTTTCATTGATCGCGGCAAATCTGCTCACTGCTAACGTACCCCATGCATTGGCATTGGTTGTCAGCCAGGCACCATGCGCCTGACGCGCCAGCAGCCCGTTTACCATCCTGCCCAGATCCTGCTTCCAACCCGGCAAGTCGCTGGTGACATACAAGAGGCGTGCGGCATCCACGTCCCCATTGCGCATCAGCCACCACCAGTAGTCCTGCTTTTCGCGGGACAGGATCATGCGCTTGCCTTGATAGCTCAGGCGAGCACGCAGCTCATTTTCTATGATTCTGATACGCGAAGAAGCGTCCGGCAGATCCGGCGTGTGGCGCAACACATCCAGCCAGTCGATCAGCATGGCGCTTGTCCACTCGTCCGGATCAATGCGTACAGCCTGCACGTTCACCGGCCCCACCTTGCCATATAGTGCAAGCGCTGCCATTGCCGCCACTTTGCGAGCCAAAGCATCGTCACGCGGTGACCAAGACTGTTGCTTGATCTGCCCGGCAACCATTTTGGCGAGACCAACCATCATCTTGTTTTGCTGTTCACCAGGGATCTCCCATCCGGTAGCCTTAGCCAGTTGCAGCAAATAGCCGGTGAGCATGTCGCTACCGGATGCGGAAGCGGATTTATCACGCGGGAAGTAAGTCAGTAGACCGTTATCATCCTGATAGTTGGCCAGATCCGCCATCAGCGCCTTCCATGCGGCCGGATCGCGCATACCCACTGCTCGTGAGGCTCGCTGCTCCAGACAGCGGAAGGGATATGCGGACAGCCAATCGCGCACGCCGCCAAGATTACCGGCCAGACTACTACTCAGATCGACCTGCACGGAAGCGCTGCCCGGCAAGACGCCATCCATTGCGAATGCAGGCAGACGATACTCGCCGTTTACCTGCTCCAAAGTAGCCGCCTGTACCTGCGGCTGAATGGCAGGCTCGACCTGCTGGCGCACCTCCAGTACGTCACCATTGCCGGACTGGTCCACCTGCGTAGCTTCCATGCGCCAGGCGATCTGGTTCACGCCAGCCGGCACCTTCACCGGCCAGACGACCTTTTCGGATGATGCAGGTGCAAGGGTGATGGTTTTTGTGGGCAGTTTGTCGAGTTTGTCAGCAGACAGACTTACCTGCAGCTTCAGGGATTGATCACCTGCATTACGCACGGTCACCATGGCATCAAAGGCATCGCCATTTCGCACATGGAGCGGCAAGCCACTGCTGATCTGCACGTCGCGTACCACGTCGATATAGGCTTCGCCTGTACCAAAGTCTGCTTCATTAGCGCTGACGATTGCCACCAGCTTGAACCGGCTCAAAGCATCCTTAACCGGAAAAATCACCTTGGCATTACCGTCGCGATCAACCGGTACATCGGCCTGCCAGGTGAGCAGGGTATCGAGCAAGGTGCGCGGGGTGGCGGATGCTTTAGTCGGTGCCTCTACATCTTCTGGTTTGATCGAGGAACCGGTGACTTCGATTCTTTCGACTTTACGTTGCAATCCATCATTGCCATCTGCAGCAGCGGTCATTGCCATCATGACTGGGGAACTAGGAGGAGGTGGTGCTTCTGCCGGAGGTGGCGGAGCCATTTCAGCTTGCATTGCAGTCGCAACCGGCGCCACTTTTCCTGCAACTACCCGTCGATATCTGTTACCACTCCTAGCTTGCCCGACGCCGCCCCCCTGCACCGCCGCAATCAATCCGGCCAATGTCTGATTCTGAAGCACCACATTGCTGATTGGCGCCATTTGCTTGATCGAACTAACAGCCATTACCCGATGATCACGCGCCTGCAGCAATGCATTGAGCACCTGCCAGGTTGGATTCGCCTTCAAGCTGAGCAGCGATTCATCGACCGCAACAAAGCTCAGGCGGGCATTTTCCGGCACAGGCTGACCATCCGGCATGGTCAGATGCAGCTTGACCTGTGCATGCTCACCCGGCTGGTATCGCACTTTTGCCGGCTTGATGCTGACCCGGATGCGATGTCCGTCCAGCGTCGCTTTAAGATTCACCATGCCTGCGTACACGTCAGGCAGGCTATCGACAGCTATTGCATCTCCCGCAGCGGTCGCCATGATGGATGCCACCACATTTGGGCCCCAGCGCTCATCGACCGGCAAATCGATCTTGCCGCTATCATCTGCATTCACAAATACGCGGGACAGCATGATGCCTTCGCGTTCCAGTGTCAGCCAGATGGACGATTGCTTGGGCAAGCCTTGTACCGTGAGATGCGCGGTGTCCCCTGCGGCATATTCCAGCTTATCCGCACTGATAAACAGCGGGCGTGCACCATATTCGCGCTCGTTTATCCATGATTCGACTTCTGTACGAACAGGACGTCCCTGTGCATCGCGGGACTCAAAACGGAAGACGTGTCTGCCCGGTATTTTCGGTGTAAACGCGCACGACGCCAGCCCATTGCCATTGGTTTGGACCGTGCATACCTGAAGCACTTCAGCAGGTTTGGGGTCAGATTCAGCCTGCTGCCAGCGAGGCAGGTCGTATCGGGATAAGGTCACCGTCACAGGCATATCGCCTGCTCGATTACCTGCCTCATTCACCGCAACCCATTGCAGCGCCATTGGTCGCTCCAAGCTACTGCCGCCTACGATTCGTGCGCCTAGCGCGGCTTTGGCAGGATGTACGGCAATATCCTCGCTCAAGGTCTGCATTTCACCAGACGGATCGGCATAGGTAGCCTCCAGATGCAGCGTATAGCCAGAGGGGTGCTGTGGCATCTGAGGCAATGTGAGCGTCGCCTCGCCTTGCGCATCCAGCTCCAGCTTTTGTTCAAGCAGGGAAAGATCGTTCTGCGTTTCCGGCCAGATGGCGGCGCGTCTGCTGGCATCCACATCATTGCTGGTAAACCCGTCTGGAATACCCGTAAAGCGCTCCGCCCCACCCTGCAATGTCGCAGTCAATGAAACCGGCCAGCGCACGGCGGGCCCGCCATCGGCATAATGCAGCGCCAGTTTGATGCGCGGTTGATCACCAAACGTCAGCAAAGACTGGCCAGCGCTCAGCTCACCCAGCATGAGTGGCAGGCGGAAGGCAGCAACCGTGAAGTTCCCCGAGAACTGTCGACGGTTGACGTCACCGCCTTCAAACCGAATGCTGTACACACCCAGTGGCGCATCCGCCGGAATCGGGAAAGTGCTATCAGATTCGCCATCGTCCCAGCTCAGTGGCAAGGTCCATTCCTTATTACTGCCACCGTGACGGATCACCAGCTTGTCCGGCATGCGCTGTTTGTCTGGCAAGCCCAGCCCTTCGGTATTTTCGACGCGCAAGAGATGGCGCATCGAGACCGTTTCACCGGGCTTAAATAGCACCCGATCAAATACCGTCGTGGCTTTAAAGACCTTGTCCGACCGCCAGCTACCCGGTACAAACCAATCACCATCATTTAAAAGCTGAGTATCCCGATCCGAGGAAAAGGCCACATCGTCGCCATGACGCCCCAGCACCACCATGCCATGTTGCCGCTGGTTGTCCCAGCAATCCTGACGGATTGACTGCTTGATCAGCGCAACGCCATCGCTGGCAGTACGGCCACGCCAGAGTCGCTTGCCGTGACAATCGAATACCGTAATCTGCGCATCCGCAAAGGGTTCACCTGTATCCATGCGCGTCGCCCACACCGCACTGCTTTCTCGGGCCAGTTTCAGGTGCAGCGCCATATTGGTGACCAGCACAGACACCTTGTCTCGCAGCACGCCAGTTGGCACTGGCGTATCAGCGGTCGTAACCTCGGCAATATGCAGACCCTTGCCATTCAGCGGTATTTGCCAGCGCGGTTCGTCTGCCTGCGGGGCTTGAGGCGATATCGTCACCTCGCGTGTCAGCGAATGTTTGTTCGCCAGTAGCGGCTTTGCTTCTGCCGCTATGCCCCAGGTAAATCGCTGACCATCCTTTCTGGACTGTATATACGCCTCCAGCCAAGTGGACTCATCAATCGCCTGATTTGATCCTGCCAGCGTAGCGACACGTGCTGAGGCATGCAGCGCAGGCCCGCCCGACATGAGCACGGGGAGAGTCCGTTCTGGGGTCGAGGCTTTCAGCACTTGATGGATAGGTGCCGCGATAACCGCCAGCGGTATGGTGGGACTCGTTTCAAGCTTTGCAGGACGACGCTTTAACGCAAGTGGTCGCCCATCGATGTCCTGCAAGCCGTCTGGCCACAGCACACTCAACGGCGCAAAGGCGGGAAAGGTGCGGTCAAAGGTCAATACGCTGCTGCTCTGCCGATAGACATTCCCCCGATCCACCTCCACCCTACCGCCCACCCTGCCGGAGGGGGTCTCGATTTTGATTGCCGCAAGCTGCTGTTCATCCATTGCAGCATTGAAGCGCAACGAAAGGGGCAATCCAGCCACGCATGCCGATTTGCCGGGCAAACGCGGACAGTCCCAACTGGCTTCGGGCAATTCACGAACCTGATAGTTTAGTACCTGTGGCTTCAACGTGCCGCGCGACATCACCAGATTCACTTTCGAACCAGCCTGAAATGGCTTGGGACAACGGAAAGCCTCGTAGGTTTGATTTTCCATTGCCCACGGCAGATCATCCGCCATCGCCGACTTACGTTCGTCTGCACCTAATCGAATCGCTGCGCCAACTGCCTGCCCATTCTCCTGACACGCTAACGCGATCTCACTTGTCAGCGGCGATTTAAAACGGAGAATAAAGGTCTGGTTCTCCTTGATCACATCGTTGGGTAAAGCTTCTTCGATTCTATTGATGGCCGCAGCTGTCAGTACGGGCACACTAAACGAGAACACCTGCTGGCCTGTGATTGCGGCGCCACTGAGCGTCTTGAGTGTCGCTTTCAGCTTGAACAGGCAACGCTGCCCGTTCAGCACTTGCTCGGACATATCCATCACCCAGGATTTGTCATCCACCCAGTGCGGATTGCCCTTGAGCGCGCAGTCAATTTCAAACGGTGCAGGCGCATCGATCTTGCCAAATGGCTGCATTGACTCGGAAAACGTCACCCTAACCTGCTGCACCGCGCTGACTTTGCCTTGCGGTGAGAAAGTAAGCACATGAGGATCAGACTTAGCGTAGGCCCCTTGGGTGATCAGGCAGCAGGCAGTCAGTATGGCCAGGGCTTTTTTCATTGTGTATCCGGCTATGTGAAATCGGTGGGGGATTGAGTACGATTATGGTGTGCTTTATGCGTGCTGTCGATTGTTGACTTACAGGCCAACGTTACGTTGAATGCCATTTTTGGACGTATACGCATCTAAGGGAGGAAACATGCAAATCAGAAGAGGCCGGTCATCTGACGCTTCTCGTTTATGGGAGCTGCGACGAATCGCTTTACGTCAGGGGGCAGCAGGGTATTATCCTGCAGATATCTTGATGGCATGGACCGGCACAGCCGAACCAGAAGCTTTAGCTGACCACTCCGAGCAACATTTTCATGTTATGTCAGATGGCGAGACCATTTGGGGGTGCATTGCACTGAACCTAGAAACATCTCACATTGATGCGATGTTTGTTGATCCAGCGCGATCTGGCCAAGGTATCGGGAGGCAACTGATGGAACATATCTTTCAGTTCGCCCGAGCATCTGGCAAGACCCATCTGACACTAGAAGCAACCTTAAATGCCGTACCCTTTTACCAATCATGCGGCTTTATTGGGCATGAAATTTCCACCTATCATTCGCCTGCAGGGTATGACCTTGACTGTATCCCGATGCGATACACGCTATAACCGCGCTTTCATGTCGCTATAGCTGTATCCACATCTAGGTGCGACTTCGCCTGTTGAATAATCTCTGCCGGGAAGCCCAAACAGGACATCACATGCAGCGCATAGCGATCGTCACTCACTCCAGGCTTAAGCAGATAGTCGTAGCGCAATTCGCCATCGGCATGAATTGATGAAGTAAGTTGCAGCGGCATTGCATCCGGCAGGTGTCCGCACAGCTCTGTATCATGAGTGGCCAGGATGACAATGCCCTTACCGTGCAACCACTTCCCCAGTGCAATGAGTGCGGCCAGTCGTTCGGGGCGATTTGTGCCTTTGAATGGCTCATCAATCAGATACAGCGCGCGCTCACCTGATTCTATGCGAGCAAGCATCTCCCGCATCCGCCGGGCTTCGTTATGGAAATAGCTGGCGCCATCCTGAATTGAATCTCTAAGTGACAGAGAAGTACGCACCACCAATAGCGGCAGCCGTGCCCGGCGCGCATGACAGAATCCCAGACTTTGTGCGAGCAGGGCATTTAGTGCAATGACTCGCATGAGGGTGGACTTCCCTGCCATATTGGCGCCGGTCAGCACTGCCACACACCTTTTCAATCTGATGTCGTTTGGTACCGGATTAGCGAGTGCAGGATGGTAAGCCTCCTCTAGCGTCAGCACTTCATCGACATCATTCATCTCTGGTGCACATAAGCTATCGAATCGATCGACATAGGCAACCAGCCCCTGCAGCATGTCCACCCGTGCCAGTGCATCCATCAATGAAATATATTGGGATCTTTCCCGGTCGACTCGTCGTGCGAAACTGGTGTATTGCAGGATATTCAGCAGAAAAAAGTGATTGGCATAAGTGATCAGCATGCCAACCGGATTGAATTGCGTATCTGATGCGCCCAGATCATAGGTCAGTACACTGACGCGGATATCCGGTGACGGCATGGCCTGATTCAAGGCGCATGCATCGAAAAGTGCAGGCAGGCGCTTGAGTGCAGCACTTCGATTGAGCCTGCTCGCAACAGTTGCCATGGTATTGAGATATCCAAGCCGCCGGAAATCGATCCGGATACGCCGCTCATACACCTTGGATAGCATGAAGTTCGCCACCAGACTGATCAGCAACAACGGCGCAAACCACGATGACAAGGTCAGTCCGGCCAGACAAAGCAGGGGAAGGATTGCATGGATGGCGATCCTTGATGTTGAGGGGACAGACTGACCTCTAAAATCACGAAGGAATGCGGGCATAGCAAAGGCCGCATCACTCGCCAGCGGCTTAAGCAAGGTCCGGATGATCTGATGCGCAGAGCGGTCTGCCTGCATCGACCGAATGATGGGGAGCCATCCGGCCTGACGAGCCTGAGGTGCGGACCGAAGCGTGTGGTACTGCATCTGCTGGCCGAGTGGCGAAACGGCATCATCCATGTCGGCAAATCGATCTGCCATGTCGAGATCGTGCCAGGTTTGGTCGTCGATGATCTGCTCGCAATCCGAGGCACGAGTCAGGTGCAATCGTTCGATTTGCCCGAAGTCCAGAACTTTTAGTGGTGGCGACGCAGCCAGACCCAGCAACATTTTGATGTCGTCCAGCCACTTTCCCATGAGGCCCCTCGTTGCAATGTTTTGTTGTGTGGCATAAGTTGCACCTGCTGCACTGTAAATCAATAACAGCAGGCAACAAAAAACCGCGCAAGAGCGCGGCTTTCATGTCTTCCGGAAGATGCCCGGATTAACCCTTGGCACCTTGCAATGTCTGCAGTAACTGGCCAAACACCTTCGGGGTACCTGCAACCACATCGCCACTTTCCATAAAGCCGGATTCACCCGCGAAATCGGTAATCAGGCCACCGGCTTCCAGTACCAGCAGGCTACCCGCTGCGATGTCCCACGGCTGCAGACCTTGCTCGAAGAAGCCATCCAGACGGCCACAGGCAATATAGGCCAGATCCAGTGCAGCAGCGCCCGGACGACGGATGCCGGAGGACTTCTGCATCACAGCCTTCAGCATGTCCATGTATTCTTCAATGCGGCTGAAATCCTTGAACGGCAGACCGGTACCGATCAGGCCTTCGGACAGATCACGCGTGCGCGACACGCGGATACGGCGATCGTTCAGGAATGCACCTGCGCCACGGCTGGCAGTGAAGAGGTCGTTACGGGTCGGGTCATATACCACCGCCTGCGACACCACACCTTTATGCTCCAGTGCGATAGAGACGCAATACTGCGGGAAGCCATGCAGGAAATTGGTGGTGCCATCGAGCGGATCGATAATCCACACGTATTCGGAGTCACCACTGGCACCGCCCTCCTCTGCTAGAATGGCGTGCTTCGGATAGGCATCGAGAATCGTTTCAATGATGGCTGCTTCCGCCGCACGATCCACGTCACTCACGAAATCATTGTGGTCCTTACGCTCAGGACGGATCAGATCGAGATTGTTGGATGCGCGCTGGATAACGGAAGCGGCGCGGCGGGCTGCCTTGACGGCAGTATTGAGCATCGGATGCATGACGGTCCTCGTGACAGTTGCGGGCTACCTGCCAAGCATAGGCAAAGCCCGGCAAAGATGCCGAGGCCGTATACACGATGCAGCAGGAAGCAAAGATCAGTGGCGCTTGCCGGAAACAGGGTTTCGCGGCAGGAAATCGCCGAATCGTCGTATTTTACCTGAAGTTATCAAATGAATAAACCAGCAGACTCTTCCCTTGATCGCATTCGCGTGGTGCTCTCCCATCCATCCCTACCGCGCAACATCGGCTCGGTGGCACGCGCCATGAAAACCATGGGGTTATCACGCCTGTATCTGGTTAATCCGCGCAGCTTTCCCGATCCGGAAGCCGTCACACTGGCATCGGGTGCGACAGATCTGCTCGACCATGCCATTGTTTGCGGCGACCTGGATGAGGCGCTGCAAGGCTGCACACAGGTCGTCGCGCTCTCGGCCAGACGTCGCGAGCTGACCGTGCCCGTACAGAACCCGCGCGAGCTGGCACCATTTCTGATCGAGCGCTGCAGCCAAGGCGAAGAAGTTGCATTGCTATTCGGGACAGAGATGTCCGGCTTGAGTAATGATGAAGCCCGGCGCTGCAACCGGATAGTGTCCATTCCTGCGAATCCAGAGTACTCATCGCTTAATCTCTCCCAGGCTGTGCAGGTGATCGCCTATGAATTACGCATGGCGCTTGATACCGACCTGTCACGCCTTAATGAATTCCACGAACTTGCCACGCATGACGATGTGGAACGCATGTACACCCATCTGGAACAATCCATGATCCGGATTGGATTTCTGAATCCGGACAACCCCAAGCGCCTGATGCCCCGTATGCGGCGCATGCTAGGCCGCATTCAACTGGAAAAAGTGGAGGTCGACATTTTGCGCGGACTGCTACGCGCCATCGACGATGCTGTCCCGGCGCGCCCCGATCAGAATCAGTAAGAAAGGCTTATTCCTTTCATCAGGCGGCATCGAGCAGAAGCACCCGCTGCTCGCTGCGACGCTTGTGCATATCGGCCGCCAGCTGAGCCATGCGAGCTGGTTCGATCAGGCAGGCATGGCCATATAGCAGACGTTCTTCTTCATCCATGTGCGCAGGCAGTCTGGTCACCAGCGCTTCTACTGCGTGACGCATCGGCGCAGCAGCCAGTCCGGCAGCAACCTGCTCCAGCCATTTACAAACAGGCCGGGCGATCGATTCAATTGCCCTATGTTCGGATTCAAGCCGGTCAATGCTTCTACTCAGCAAGCCAGCATCCAGTTCACGCAGTGCCTGAAAGAGCCCCAGTTCTTCATCGTCATGGTGCATTACCGCGCAATGATCAATAAAATCCAGCGCTTCACGAGCAGCAGCCATCGCACTTTCATCAATGCCGACCATCGACAGATGGTCCATCAGCCCATATATCACTGCACACATGCGCCGCATCTTGTCATGCGTCGCCAAAAGCAGTGACATCGGCTCGGCGAATTCGCCCAGAACCGTATCCGTGATCATGGTTTAATCCCCTAGGTCCTCGCCGCCTGCACGATCATGCCCGCGGCACGGCTGAACGGTATCTTGTTTATGTTACAGATGTACCACTGTAAGTCCGCCTGCGCAGACACACATCCACCATCTGAAGGATAGACGCTGAACGGAAAATGTCATGTTCATGCAACGAATCCGGATAAACGTCACTCATCTGGATGGGCAAATACAACACGTGCAGGGGACAGCACGGGCTTGCGTTTTTCCCTGGGCTGCCAGACGTATCTGCAATTAGCTGCAAGGCAGCATAGAATGTATAAGCGATTGATCGAATGCACTAATTTGTCTGATCAAACAAGGTATGCCCGGAAGCCACTCAGAAACATGATGAAGATGCACTGCACCATATCCGGAAATTCCTTGTACAAAGGCGCTGCAGCTGCCTTTCGCGACTGCCGCATCAGCGGTAGAATAAGAAAGTTTTGCGGCGCACGAATAAAATCGGTCGAATCAAGCTTCCCGATTATGTTTGTCGGCACACATGCAGAAGGCTTACCTGCCGCATCTGTATTGTTGGTCGGTCGGGCGTCGCTACCCCTCCCTCCCCGTCTAACGCCTTAGATAGAAAGGTCGAAGCCATGCTAGAAGCTTACCGCCAGCATGCCGCCGAACGCGCTGCTCTTGGAATTCCGCCCCTGGCCCTCTCCGCCCAGCAAGTTGCCGAGCTCGTCGAACTGTTGAAGAACCCGCCTGCAGGCGAAGAACAGACGCTGGTCGACCTGATTACCTTCCGTGTACCGCCGGGCGTGGATGATGCCGCCAAGGTGAAGGCATCCTTCCTGGCCGCAGTGGCCGAAGGCGAAGTAAAGTCCCCGCTGATCGACCGCGCGCACGCCACCAAGCTGCTGGGCACCATGGTGGGTGGCTATAACGTCAAGCCGCTGATCGACCTGCTGGGTGATGCCGAAGTTGGCACCGTTGCAGCAGAAGGCCTGAAGAAGACTCTGCTGGTATTCGATTTCTTCCATGACGTGAAGGAACTGGCCGATAAGGGTAATGCCAACGCCAAGGCCGTGCTGCAAAGCTGGGCCGATGCCGAGTGGTTCACCAGCCGCCCGGAAGTCGCCAAGAAAATCACCGTGACCGTATTCAAGGTACCGGGCGAAACCAATACCGACGATCTGTCGCCGGCACCGGATGCATGGAGCCGTCCGGACATCCCGATGCACTATCTGGCGATGCTGAAGAACACCCGTCCGGATGCTGCGTTCAAGCCTGAAGAAGATGGCAAGCGTGGTCCGATGCAGTTCATCGAAGACCTGAAGAAGAAGGGCCATCTGGTTGCCTACGTGGGCGACGTGGTGGGTACCGGTTCATCCCGCAAGTCCGCTACCAATAGCGTGATCTGGGCAACCGGTGAAGACATTCCTTACGTGCCGAACAAGCGTTTCGGTGGCGTGACACTGGGCGGCAAGATCGCCCCGATCTTCTTCAATACACAGGAAGATTCTGGCTCGTTGCCGATCGAAGTGGATGTGAATGGCCTCGAAATGGGCGACGTGATCGACGTCTACCCTTACGATGGCAAGATCGAAAAGAACGGCGCAACCGTTGCCGAATTCGCGCTGAAGAGCGACGTGCTGCTGGACGAAGTCCGCGCAGGTGGTCGTATCAACCTGATCATCGGCCGTGGCCTGACTGCCAAGGCACGTGAAGCACTGGGTCTGCCAGCCAGCGAGCTGTTCCGCTTGCCTAAGGCACCGGTTGATTCCGGCAAGGGCTTCACCCTGGCACAGAAGATGGTCGGTCGCGCATGTGGCCTGGCCGAAGGTCAGGGCGTGCGTCCGGGCACCTACTGCGAACCGAAGATGACCACCGTGGGCTCGCAAGACACCACCGGCCCGATGACCCGCGACGAGCTGAAGGATCTGGCTTGTCTGGGCTTCTCCGCCGATCTGGTCATGCAATCGTTCTGCCACACTGCCGCCTACCCGAAGGCTGTGGACGTGAAGATGCACAAGGAACTGCCAGCATTTATCAGCAATCGTGGCGGCGTGGCACTGCGCCCGGGCGATGGCGTGATCCACTCCTGGCTGAACCGTCTGTTGCTGCCGGATACCGTGGGTACCGGTGGTGACTCGCATACCCGCTTCCCGATCGGTATCTCCTTCCCGGCCGGTTCCGGTCTGGTGGCCTTCGGTGCCGCCACCGGCGTGATGCCGCTGGATATGCCTGAATCGGTGCTGGTGCGCTTCAAGGGCCAGATGCAACCAGGCGTGACCCTGCGCGATCTGGTGCACGCCATTCCGCTGTACGCCATCAAGGCAGGCCTGCTGACCGTCGAGAAGAAGGGTAAGAAGAACATCTTCTCCGGCCGTATTCTGGAAATCGAAGGTCTGCCGGACCTGAAGGTGGAACAAGCCTTCGAACTGTCCGACGCCTCCGCCGAGCGTTCAGCAGCTGGCTGTACCATCAAGCTGAACAAGGAACCGGTAGCTGAGTACCTGAAGTCGAACATCGTGCTGATGAAGAACATGATCGCCGATGGTTACGCCGACGCTCGTACGCTGGAACGCCGCATCAAGTCCGTGGAAGCCTGGCTGGCCAATCCGAGCCTGCTCGAAGCCGATGCCGATGCCGAATACGCAGCGGTCATTGAAATTGATCTGGCAGACATCAAGGAACCGATCGTTTGCTGTCCGAACGATCCGGATGATGCCAAGTTCATGTCCGAAGTCGCTGGCACCGCCATCGACGAAGCCTTTATCGGTTCGTGCATGACCAACATCGGTCACTTCCGTGCTGCTGCCAAGGTACTCGGCGGCGCACGCGATATCCCGGTTAAGCTGTGGGTGGCTCCGCCGACCAAGATGGACCAGAACGAACTGATCAAGGAAGGCCACTACGCCACCTTCGGTACCGCCGGTGCGCGCACCGAAATGCCGGGCTGCTCGCTGTGTATGGGTAATCAGGCACAGGTGCGTGAAGGCGCGACCGTGGTGTCCACATCCACACGTAACTTCCCGAACCGTCTGGGCAAGAACACCAACGTGTTCCTGGCCTCGGCCGAACTGGCAGCCGTGTGTTCCAAGCTGGGTCGCATCCCGACCGTGGCTGAATACCATGAAGCCGTGGGCGTGGTGAACAAGGATGCTGCGAACATCTACAAGTATCTGAACTTTGATCAGATCGAAGAGTTTGCCGCAGTTGCCAAGGACGTCAACGTCTAATTATTGCGCATCCAGACTCGCCCCAAACGCCACCTTCACAAGGTGGCGTTTTTTATTGGCAATCACCCGGATCAGCCATCTTTCACATAGGTGTGGTCAACACATTTCAACCCAGCATGATTGAAATTGCATAAAAGCATCACTCGCACTGGATTATTTGCATATAAACAACCACTAATCCTCTCCTGATTCAAGCACAGAATATGAGCGCGCATAATCCTCCACGCTGCTGATGAGGCGTGTTCTGGCAGCGTAATCACAATAATCATATCGAGGGTGACACGCAGCCGATCTCACATGATCAAACATCCTCCCTCGCCAGGAGAAAAGCATTGGATCAGGTCGATTTAAACACCAGCCGTGGCAGCATTAAAAAGCTGATACTTGCGCTGGTTTCTATTGGATGTACAGGCTTACTGGCTGGCTGTCAGGGTGATGCGCCGCCGCCCCCTAAAGTATCAGTCGAGGTGTACGGGGCACGTGGCGATATCCTCACCGCAGTGATTGAAACCGAACACTGCCACACCGAGCCTAGTGTGACATGGTCACTGGATAATGGATCGACAGTAGGCACGGCGCTAGCCTTAACCGATGTCCAGCCGCTCACACCCATCACCGTCTCGGTCAGCTGCGGCGGAGCCCATGCCAGCCAAACGATTGCACCGCAATCAGTCTATGCATCACAAGCAGCTTTTGCTGTCCTGCAAAACGGGAACGTCTTGTCCTGGGGGAATCCTGTCTGGGGTGGACAAACCTCGGTTGCAGCAGGCATCAGCCAAATCAAGTCGATATATCCCAGTGAGCGTGGATTTGCGGCTTTGCTAAAGGATGGCTCGGTTCGGGCGTGGGGAAGTGGATATATCGCATTCACCGACCCGTCGGATGTCGACACCGCTACCAGTCCGCTCACAAACATCAAAACGATTATCCCGGGCAAAACAGCCTATTTCGCATTGAAACAGGATGGCTCCTTTGCTGCTTGGGGCTATACCCGGGACATGACCGATGAAGGCTATGAAACACCGGTAAATGATGCGTGGTTCGGACTGTCTGCCACTAAAATTGCCGCACTGAAAAATGCAAAAGATGTAGTCGGCAATGATGGTGCCTACGCAGGTATCACGGAAACCGGTGATGTGGTGCCATTCGGGTCTACTTATAATGGCGGCGGAGAGGATGCATGGGCTTCGCGTCCGTCGCAAGTCACCCAAGTTGCAGCAACAAACTTCGACCTTGTGGCAGTCCAGGCTGATGGCAATATTGTCTCTACATGGGGCTTTGGCTACACCTATCCGGGCGATTTCCAGTTTGTCAGCCAAGTCAAAAAGGTTGTTACCAATGGCGTCGTTGGCGTTGCGCTCAAGGCGGATGGTACCGCAATGGCATTTGGTCAGGCTGGCGAAAACGAGGCCGCAGATACCTCGGCACTTGCTCCCTACCTGACTGGC
This sequence comes from Burkholderiaceae bacterium DAT-1, assembly GCA_019084025.1. Lineage (NCBI taxonomy): Bacteria > Pseudomonadati > Pseudomonadota > Betaproteobacteria > Burkholderiales > Burkholderiaceae > Burkholderiaceae bacterium DAT-1. Next base: position 311,597 of record JAHRBI010000007.1, on the reverse strand, counting down.
GTGAAGGATATCGCTGCCACACAAACAGCTTTTGCCGCCCTCAAAACAGATGGCACGGTACTGGCCTGGGGCGACAATCCGCGCATGGGTAACAGCCTTGCCAAAATGCAGAAAATCCTGGCGAATGTTCAGACGATTAAGGCGACCGAATATGCATTTGCTGCCTTGCGTAGAGATGGATACGTGATTACCTGGGGAGATCCGGAGCTGGGTGGTGATAGCAGTGCGGTTGCGCCCAATTTGTACGATGTTGTGTCCATCACGGCCAATCATTATGCATTCGCTGCATTACGAAAGGATGGAACGGTAGTGACATGGGGGATGGCGAGCAAAGGCGGCGATAGTTCACCCGTTGCGAGCAAACTGAACCATGTCCGGGCGATCTACTCAACGGCATTTGGTGCATTTTTAGCGGTTAAGAAAGACGGCTCCTTTGTGACATGGGGTGACCCATGGGTAGGCGGTGGCACGGCTCCGGCTTCGCTGACCAAGATTCCCTACGACCAGTAACCCGTCAACTGCCCTCAGAGAACGATTATGACCATTTCTCGCCGCTTTCCCGTGCTTGCTACACTCACTGCATCTGCCTTTGCTATCAGCTCACATGCATCTGTACTTGAAAAGGCACCACCGCACACTCAGGAACCACTTTCACAGCTTATTATCAAATATCGTACAGATGATACGTCTGCAAAATCCATGCGCTACGCCCAGCGAAGTGGCGCGACATTTGGCATCAGCGACGCAATCAAGGCGCAGCGGCTAAGCGAAGTGCAAAAAGTTGCACAATCATATGGCGTCAAGATGAGCACGCTCAGGCAGATTGCCACAGGTGCCTGGGTATACCGCGCCAGTAAAGCCCTCCCCCTCAAGGACATGCGCAAACTTGCATTGCGTCTACAAGCTGGCAATGCGACCATCGAATATGCCGAGCCAGACTACATCCGCAAAATTGCCTTTACTCCTACTGATCCGCTCTATTCGAATGGCACGCAATGGGATCTGATGGAGCGAAGCGCCCAGCCAGGCGGCTTGAATCTTGGCGCAGCATGGGATCTTTCCACGGGAAAAAATACAGTGGTGGCTGTTCTGGATACGGGTTACCGCCCGCATCCCGATTTACTTCCCAATTTGGTGCCCGCACCGGATGGTGTGCCTGGTCACTACGGATATAATTTTGTATCTAGCCCGACGAGTGCGAGGGTGGGCGAACCCGGCAGCAATGCTCGCCGTCCAGATGGCATCGATCTGGGTGACTGGTCAGATGGAAGCCAATGCTATCCTTCCAGCAGTTCATGGCATGGCACACATGTAGCGGGCACCATTGCAGCTGCCGCAAACGGTAAAGGCATGATCGGTACGGCATTTGAAGCGAAGGTGCTGCCGCTGCGCGTGCTTGGACAATGCGGTGGGACCAATTCAGATATTACGGATGCAATTGCCTGGGCGAGCGGGATGAGTGTGCCGAATGTGCCTTACGACAACACCTCACCGGCGAACGTCGTCAATTTATCACTGGGCGGCCCCGGATCATGCAGCCGCACAGAAGCCGCCGTCATTCAGCAAGCACTCAACAGGGGGACGGTTGTAGTCGTTGCGGCAGGCAATGATAATATGAATGCACATGCCTTTACGCCTGCTAATTGTCCTGGGGTCATCGCTGTTGCCGCAACCTCGATCAAAGGAGGTCGTGCCTCCTACTCCAACTATGGTGCAACCGCCTCAGTCGCAGCGCCTGGCGGTGGTTTCCTGACGAGCACGGATGTGATTATCTCTACGCTGCCGATGGGGCGTACCGTTTCTACAGACGATACAACGTATGGCGGGATGGCGGGTACCTCACAGGCAACCCCCCATGTCGCAGGGGTCGCAGCATTAATGCTTTCCATCAATCCCGCGCTAACGCCAGCCCAAGTCAGACATCTGCTTATTCAAACAGCTCGCCCTGCTCCGGATAATTGCCCGGGATGTGGTGCAGGGATCGTGGATGCCGCTGCTGCCGTACGTGCTGCCAAGGGGTAGACCAACCTGATTGCCAGCAGCAATCTGCATTTGCAACGCAAAGGAGGGCGATGTTTAAATCGCCCTCCTTTTTACTTCGCAAACGACCATCAAATCCATTGAATGGGCGGCTCACCCCATGACCAGCAGGTGAGCACATATTTCTCCCCCCTCGTCACCGGTAGCGCGCGATGCAGGTACCCAGATGGAAAAGCGACAGCCCATCCCTTTCTGGGTTGAACCTGTAAATCAAGATCAGGGAACGCTGTCTCCCCCCCCTGCTTCACATCATTCAGATAAATCACGATAGTGTGACGTCGATACTGAAAATCATCATCGTTATCGGTGTGACACTCAAAGTGGCCGCCGCGGTTGTAGTACACCACGCTGATTTCGTGAACAGCTTCAATTGGTGTATGCCATGCTTCACTCAGTACGGGGAACATGGTTTGCCGCAGGCGCTGATTAATTTTGCGCCCAAGTTTACTATCGCAATCAATACCTGCATTCATTGCTTTACGATAGTCGTCGCGGATCTCGCCAGAAACCGGATAGTCTGAGGTTGCTACACGCGCGTCCTCCCAGCAATCTTTCTGGCTAAATCGGCGAATGATCTCGTCACATTCTGCAGGACTCAGTACCTCTACGCCAAATATGCCAGCAGGATGGTTTCCTAGGTCCGATACGCTGATAATCTCTATGTCTACATTGATCATATTTCACTCACCAATATAAGTGGTGGTCCCTTCCAGGATCTGGCTGGCTGCTGGGTTTGTTTTAATTGCCCGGAAACTGAATCCGTTAGCAATAACTGGTCTACCAAGTCCATGCGCACGTATGGCAGCTCGGAAATCACCCTGAATGCCTCGTCATTGCCCATGATTTCATGGCACAGATGGCAAGTGGAAACATAGGTTTGCGAGGCAATACGTTGCTGATGCGCTTCCGGTAAGTGCGCCACAATGTCGTCCAGGCCTTGAGTGGCGAGTCGGCGCATCACGCCGTGTTTGCGGCGGAGTGCGATGATTTCCATGGCGGTATGCTCATGGATATTGGCAATTTCCAAATGCTCATGCGTACCGGATGTACAGCAAGGCACGACTTTGCCATCCGGCCAGACCACATATTCATCCAGTACCGGACACGCTTTGTCGATCTCCCAATATGATTGCGCCATAGGGGAACGACTAATCTGGCTACCAAATCCAACGGGTACAACATCACGATAGATGACCTGCTCCGGTAAAATGCCGAATCGCGAGGCCACTTCAGCTTGCAGCTCCGGGACAGGCTTGTTATCTCCCCGTGAATAAAAGAAGGTGAGTACCAAGCCATTTGACTGCGCGACATCTACCAAATTCTGAATGGCTTGATCCGGTACATGTTCGGCGTGATATGGGTCGTAACTAATAACCACGGTTGTGAGTCCCAGCCGTGCAAGCGTCTCGATACGCGAAACCGCCTGTTCGCGTTTGAGCGCCCAGCGGGCATTTGTGACCACGCCAAACGGCATATCCAATTCGGCACATACCTCTGCGAGCGAAAGCATTTGCCTATAGCGCAAAAAGGGTTCACCCCCGGTGAACCCTATCCTGTCAACGACACCCTGCTCTACCATATCCCGAATCAACCGGGTAGAAAGCTCAAGATCAAGATGTGTTTTCAGATGCGCCTGGCTGCAATGGGCACAACGAATGTCGCAGGCCCACGTCAACATGAGCGACAGTTGCATACCTGATCCGTTTATTTCTTCTTTGTGCTTGGCTTGGCTGCAGGCTTCTTACTCTTCGCCTTTTCGCCATCATCTTCCTTGGCAGCCTTGGATTTTGCCTTGGCCTTCAGTGCAACGGGCGGCACATTCACCGGCGTCGGTGTGGGAGTCGGTGTTGGTCCGCCAGCCTTCAACATAACAGGTGGTACATTCACAGGCGTCGGCGTGGGGGTTGGGCCACCAAATGCAGCACGTGCCATTACCGGTGGTACATTTACCGGAGTTGGGGTGGGTGTCGGAGACTTGCGGCTGGTGCTTTTTGCTGCGATGGGCGGCACATTCACAGGCGTGGGTGTCGGCGTTGGCGAGCCGGAAATGCTTCCCTTTTCGTCCCCAATGGCCAGCACGAGACTACGCAACAGTTCATTGGAAATATCAATTTGATGGGTTCTCAGCAAGCTCGACAGCTGCCCGAGAAATTCGAGTCGAAGGCGACTGTTGTTTTCAAACTGCGCACGCAGCGCTGTAATTTCTTGTTGCAATGTTTTTTTGGCCATAATGTCATACCGTCTTGTGATTGAATACGTAGATAAACCGAGAAGCGAACGCTATCAGGACTCATGTACACAGTCTACCAAAGTAGCGAATTCGATACAGGTTTCCCATGCAAGCGGCATGTTATAGTGTTACACACACTGGTTCCTAGCACTCGTTTGCCGACTCGCGTAGGCTCAGCACGCCAAGGCGTGATTGCACACGATGCTGACCCAGTTCATTCACACCACTACTCGGCTTGATCGCTATTCTTCATGCGGACTCAAACACGTACTCCATCTTTACTTTCCCAATGGGCGTAATCTTGACAGCCTTTTCCGGACGTTTGATGTCCCTCGTGATGCGCGCGACTGCAACGTTGATGCTGGCAGTTTCACTCTGGGCCAGCCCTCCTACAGAGTGGCATTTCGCAAAGGTCAGCAAAGCCAACGGCTTTCAGAGTGATATCTTGTCCTGTATTTTTCAGGACAATCGGCACTTCATTTATCTATGCGGTGATAAAGGCCTGTCCAGATTTGATGGGAAGCAGTTTTTAAGTATCCCAATCGGGCAAAAAAGTGAGCCTTTATGGGTTAACTCTGTCGCACAGGATCGCGATGGCTTGCTGTGGATTGGTACTAACAATGGATTGTTCACCTACCATCCCCAGACACGTCAATCTACCAGATTCGAGCTCGATAAAAATCAATTTACCGTTACGCAAATTAGGGTTTCGAGTGATAACGCGCTCTGGATTGCCTCATCATCCGGACTGGCCAAGATTGACCCGCGAAGCAAGCGCGTTATCCGCTGGCAGCATCGTGCGAGTGATCCAAGCTCACTGCTGTCTGACTTCGTATCCGTGGTCGCGCCCCTCAAGGATGGCGGTGCTGTTGTTGCAACGACTAGGGGGGTCGACCTGATCAAGGTGGACGGGAAGATTGTTCACCTTAAACAGGGGAACAATCCGAAGGCCATTACTGAAAACAATATTCGCAGCCTGGTCATTGATCAGGAAGGCAAGCTGTGGGCGGGCACGGATGCGGGGCTGTATTCCTTGTCACTTCACTCGCCTCAACAGGTGTGGGCGCACCATGGTACGTCCGAAGGCATTCCGCTAGAAACCATTTCCCCGCTGATGGTTGACCGAGATAATCGGCTGTGGATCGGTACCGCGACACAGGGTGTGATCGTTAAAGATTTGGCAGGCAGCGCCGCCAATCAGCAAATCGTCCATTCCGACGTTCAATTTGACAGTATCAGCGAAGGAAAGGTCAGTGCGTTATTTCAAGATGCGTCTGGCGTAATCTGGATTTCAACAGAACCAGGTGGATTACATTACCTGCCTCCACGCTGGGAGCACTTTCATCGATTTACAGGTGTATCGTCGCAAAGCAAATTGTTATCCCGGATGTTTTATAACATCGGAGCTACACCGGATAACAAGGCTGTCTGGCTGACCAGTCAACTTGGTCTGGTCAAATTGGATTGGTCGTCCGGAAAGCTTGTGTCCTACCAGCATGCTGACAAGCAAGTTGCGAATCAATCCTCAACGCGACTGCTTGGACTGGCATTCGATCGTTCAAATCAAATGTGGATTACCGGCCTTAACGGGCTTGCGAAATTTGATGCAACAAATGGAACTGCAACTGCAGTGCCACTCAGCGAGCGGATGCCGAAATCGAACGAGCTTCAATCTTTACAGATTGATCCTCAGGGGAAACTGTGGGCGCCGAGCAACTTTGGCCTGAATGTATTCGACCCGCAAACTGGCAAGAACAAGCTTTACACGCACGACCCACAAAATGTCGCTAGCCTCTCCAATAATTTAAGCAATAGCGTCCAGTTTGATAATGCGGGACGGGTGTGGGTGGGAACTTGGGATGGCCTGAATATTTTTGATCGCAACAAGCAGGTATTCTACCGAGCGGGGCAAGATGGGTCCGACCCTTTTGCTCAGATCAAGCTGCCCAGTCAGCAGATTAACCGGATTTCCCGCACACGGGATGGTGCTATCTGGATCAGCACAACCAATGGACTGGTCAGAATATCAGAGCGATCTCCCGAGGTATTTGAATCTCGAGTTTACTTATCCGATCTAGACATGCCCGGTTCAAATATCAACGCCCTGATTGAGGATAACGCGGGCAATATCTGGACAGGAAACGGCCTTGGACTCATACGTCTGGAACCCGAAAGCGGCAAATGGCGGCTGTATGGTGAGGCCGATGGTCTGCTAGCAAATGGCTATGCGTGGGGCAACGCAATCCGTATGCCGGACGGTACCATCACATTTGCGGATAACGGTGGGCTGACCTACTTCAACCCAGACAAGATTCTCGATGATCCGGTTGCGCCTGCCGTTGCCATTATTGATTTCAAGATTTTCAATCAGTCTGTCAGACAAGCTGATATCGCGAAGCGGATTGGCTTAAGTTCGTCTATCGAGTTTGCACCTAAAGTTACTTTAAACCATACCGATTCAGCATTCAGCATAGAGTTTGCTGCGATGCAGTTTTCTGACTCCCTTCACAACAAGGTGCTGTATAAACTTGAGGGGCTGGATCATAACTGGATCGAGGTGCCAGCGGGTGAACGTGTTGCCAACTATTCACATGTCGATCCAGGCACCTATACTTTCAGAGTCAAGGCGGCAAATATTGACGGCATCTGGAACGAGACCGGTGTGTCGCTCGACATTATCGTCACCCCGCCTTACTGGCAAACCTGGTGGTTCCGCACGCTTGTCACACTGACATTGCTGTCATCCGCCCTGCTCGCCTACCTTGCCCGGGTCAATGCGCTCAAACGCAGAAATGCTGAACTCGAAAATCGCGTACTGGAACGAACCGCCGAACTCCGTATTGCCAACGACGAACAACGCGCCATCCTTGATAACGTCAGTGTCGGTGTGGCTTTCATCTATGGCGGCCGGATCATGCGATGCAACCACAGTCTGGTGCGCATGTTTGGTTATCCATTTGATGCCATTGTCGGGCAATTGCCCAAGGTATTGTTCCCTGATGAGGCAACTTATGAACGCGCACAGACCATCGCTCAAGGCGCAAAAGCCAGCGCTGAAGGACTGCTGACGGAAGATGTGCCGTGCAAAAAAGCCGACGGGAGCGAATTCTGGTGCTTTGTGCAGGCACGTGATATTCATCCAGAGCATCCGGAAGCTGGACAGGTATGGGTAATTCAGGATGTCACCGAGCGGCGCGAGAATGAAATCAAGCTGATGATTGCCCGTGATCGTGCCGAAGAGGCGACCCGCGCCAAATCCTATTTCCTGGCCAATATGAGCCACGAAATTCGAACACCCATGAATGCAGTCATCGGGCTTGCACATCTTGCCCTGCAAACCCGATTGAATCTCAAGCAGCATGATTATGTGAGCAAAATTCATCAGGCCGGTCAGTCACTCCTCGCCCTGATCAATGACATTCTCGATTTTTCAAAGATTGAAGCAGGCAAACTCGACATCGAAACCACCAGTTTCTCGCTCGACGAAGTGCTTTCCAATGTCTCAACGATTACCGGCCAGAAAGCGTTCGAGAAAGAAATCGAATTTTTGATTGATCTGCCTAGTGACACCCCTCGCCAGCTTAGGGGAGATCCGCTGCGGCTCAGCCAAATTCTGATCAATCTGATTAATAATGCGGTCAAGTTTACCCATAAGGGTGGCGAGATTGCCTTGCGCATTCGTCAGACGCAGCTTGATAGCCAGCGTGTCACGCTAGCGTTTGAAGTACGGGATAACGGCATTGGTATGACGCCGGCTCAGCAGGCTCAGCTCTTTCAGCCATTTACGCAGGCAGATGGCTCAACCACCCGGAAATATGGCGGAACCGGGCTTGGACTATCCATCTGCCGTAAGCTCGCAGACCTAATGGGTGGCGCGATTAGCGTGACCAGTGAGGCGGGCAAGGGCTCTGATTTTGTGCTGAGTCTGCCATTTGATCTGATGCCTGCTACGCCTCCGGACTGGCAAACATCCGGACAGATGCGCAACAAGCGGGTACTTGTCGTGGATGACAATCCCAGCGCCCGATTCGTACTGGAAAGCATGCTGAAGGCAAGCGGGGCTTCTGTCACATCGGTTTCATCCGGACCAGAGGCAATTCAGGCTGTCATTCACAGCACCCAGCCATTCGATGCCGTCTTGTGCGATTGGCAAATGCCGGAAATGGATGGATTCGAAGTTGAGCGAAAAATTCGCGAGATTCAAACGGATGGCCGTAAGCATACCTTTATTCTGGTGACAGCTTACGGTCGCGAGGAAATCGCGGAACAGGCTCGACATCAGGAAGTTGATGCCATTCTGTACAAGCCGGTCAGCGAACATGCCCTATTCCAGGCGTTGCTTGGGCAGCATACGGATACGCAAACGCACGCTGCGCAGGTGGCTTCAATACGCCCGCCTGCCCGGAAATTCGCAAATGCACGCGTTCTGCTTGCAGAAGATAATGAAATCAATCAGCAAATTGCTTGCGAATTGCTGGCTTCAAGAGGGATCGCTGTTGACGTTGCGCAGGATGGATTGGAAGCGGTGCGAATGGCAAGTCAACAGCCTGCAGACCGGTATGCGCTCATTTTAATGGATCTGCAGATGCCGAATCTGGATGGATATGGCGCTACTGTCGAAATCCGGAAACTTGCTTCGCTTGCTCATGTCCCGATTGTTGCATTAACTGCACATGCAATTGGCGAGGTACGCGATCGCTGTCTAGCCGGTGGTATGCAGGACTATTTGACAAAACCTATTCAGCCGGATGAGTTATTTGTTCTGCTGGATCGCTGGATTGAGCAGGAAAAGCCAAATAAGATGATTACCGCACCTTCAACTGTGCAACCCCAACAAACCATCTCTGAAGATGTGGTGCTTGATCACTTTACCCATATCGATACCTCGGTTGGCATGCGCTATATGGGTGGAAAACGGACACTGTATATCCGCCTGTTAAAGCGCTTCCTGAATGGAGAAGCCAATCTATGCGAGGAATTGCGCGCATTTGTTTCTCTGGGCTCATTTGAAGATGCTCAGCGACGGATTCATACCGTCAAGGGTCTGGCGGCAAGCATGGGTGTTCTGCATATTCAGCCATCTGCAGAACAACTCGAGCATACCCTTGGGCTGGCGATTCAGGGAGTGGAGCATGGAGATATTGAAGCACTGATTGCCGACCTCGACATCAAGCTTCAACCTGTTATCGAAGAGCTCAGACAGCGACTCCCGGAATAGCGAACGAGCTCAGGCAGATACAGTTTGAATCTGCCGCGATAACTGTGGCTGTTAATTGCGATCGGCGGCCAATATATTGGTTTGTATTCTATCCGCCATGCAAAAACAAAATCGTGAGGACACACTTCATGCACTTTCCCATGCGCAGTTCGGCACTATTGATTGCCCTAGCACTTGGTTCGAATGCTTATTGTGCAGATCTAGCCCCCAAAGACAAGCAAGACTCGCCACCGAAATGGAATGTCAATGCGCCACCGGGCGAGGCAAGCACGGTCAATATCGACGTGCAAAATGGTACGTGGATGAGCGTGGATGTGAGTCCGGACGGAAAAACATTGGTGTTTGATTTACTGGGTGATTTATATACCCTCCCGATAGCGGGTGGTGAGGCAAAGCCACTTACGCATTCTGTTGCCTGGGAAATGCAGGCGCGCTTCTCACCTGATGGCAAGCAAATTGCCTATGTCAGTGACGAAGGTGGCGGCGATAACATCTGGGTGATGAATGCGGATGGTAGTGCGACCCATGCTATTACCAAAGAAGACTTCCGTTTATTAAACAATCCAGTCTGGCATCCAAACGGGCAGTATATTGCCGCACGTAAGCATTTTACCGGCTCCCGCTCGCTCGGCTCAGGTGAAATCTGGTTGTATCACACGGGTGGCGGCAAAGGTCTGCAACTCAATGAAAAGCCTAACTGGCAAAAAGATCTGGGTGAGCCCGCCTTTTCCCCGGACGGCCGCTATGTATATTTTTCACGCGATACGACAGGGGGCAAATCCTTCGAGTACAACAAGGACAGCAATAAACAAATTTTCCAGATTTTCAGGCTGGATACCAGGACAAATGAAACAGAATCATTTGTAAGTGGCCCGGGCGGAGCGGTACGTCCAACCCCCTCACCCGATGGAAAGTTTCTTGCCTTCGTTCGTCGCGTACGCAATCAGAGCACGCTGTTCCTTAAGGATTTGCAGAGCGGCCGTGAATTTCCAGCCTGGGAACATCTCGAGCGGGATATGCAGGAGGCGTGGTCTGTACAAGGCGTTTATCCTGCCTTTACATGGCTGCCAGACAGCAAGGAAATTGTGGTTTGGGCGCAGGGTAAGCTCTGGCGAGTCGATCCTTTCAAGCAGTCGGGTAAAGAAATCGCGTTTCATGTGAAGGATACCCGGGAGGTACGCAAAGCCGTTCGTTTCCAAACGGAAGTCGCACCCGATCAGTTCGATGTCAAACAGCTACGCTGGGTGAATGTTTCACCGGCGGGCAATCGCGTTGTCTACTCTGCGCTCGGCCATCTTTACATCCGTAATCTGCCGGATGGCACACCCACTCGCATCAGTAAAGCGAGCAACCGTTTTGAGTACTACCCCGCTTTCTCCCGAGATGGCAAAGACATTGTGTTTATCTCCTGGCAGGACCAGGAGCAGGGTCGTGTGGTCAAGCTGAATCTGGATTCAGGCAAAGAAACGGTGCTGACCAAGCAGCCAGGTAAATACCTTGAACCCAGCTTCTCACCCGACGGGAAAACGGTGGTCTACAGCAAATCCCGCGGCGGAGAGCTGACCTCACCTTGGAATGGACTGGAGACCGGTGTATACGCTGTCTCGGCTGATGGCAAATCCGAACCCGTTCTGATTACCAAGGACGGTGAGGCACCTCAGTTCGGCCTCAATAATCATGAGATTTTTGTCACTAGAGGCGGTCAGGAGGGCGAAGTTGATTTCTATAGCAAATTGGTTCGCATTGATCTGAGCGACCACAATCGTGAACAGGAAGTAGCGAAAGGCGAGTTTGCATCCAATTTCAGCATTTCCCCGGATGGGAAATGGCTAGCATTCGGCGAGCGCTTCCATAGCTATGTCACGCCCTTCCCTGCCAGCAATAAGCCGATACAAATTTCCGGCAAGATGGATGCCTTACCGGTTCGCCAGCTGGATGCAATCGCAGGTCACGCACTGCATTGGTCTGGAGATAGCACGAAGCTGTACTACAACTTGGGCGATGAATTGTTCACCACTGAGCTGAAGCAGGCGTTTGACTTTGTGGCAGGTGCACCCAAAGAGCTGCCCAAGCCCCCTGAACATGGCACTAGAATCGGCTTCAAGCAGC
>JAHRBI010000006.1:300000-415070 GCA_019084025.1 Burkholderiaceae bacterium DAT-1 | reverse complement strand
CCCACGCCTTCCCATTTCGAACAGGACCGTGAAACGAAGCTGCGCCGATGATAGTGCGGGTTCCCGTGTGAACGTAGGTCACCGCCAGGCTCCACAACATCGTTAGATGTATGCAAACCCCGATCAGAAGACTGGTCGGGGTTTTTGCGTTTGGCCTGGTAGCGGGGATACGAGTCCGGGCATCAGGGGCTGAATAGCGTACCTATAACCAAATGGTCAACCGTGCGACTGAGGATCTGGATCGACCGGTTGCTTTTAATTCAAATAAATTTAGATGTATCCAACGCTGTGTAGAAACATTTTGCGCACATTTGACGATAACGGTCATTCCCGCCAATCTCTACTTGGGCGCCATGAGTGACCGGCCTGCCTTGAGCATCTACTCTTAGATTCATGGTCGCTTTGCGGCCACAGGTACAAATACTTTTCATTTCTTCTATGGAGTCAGCCAGCGTTAATAAGCACGCTGCGCCAGGGAACGGCTCACCCAGAAAATCTGATCTAAGGCCATAGCACAGGACTGGGATGCCCTGTAGTGCCGCTACGCGATGGAGTTGCCTCACTTGCGTGGGCGTCAGGAACTGGGCTTCATCGACAATAAGACAGGCAACGATTTGCTGAGAGGCGGACAGTGCTTGTTCGAAATTAAATTCCGGATCAAAGCATTCTGCATCACGCTGGATTCCTAAACGAGATGCGATTTTGCCCATGCCGTAACGATCATCCATGGCAGCTGTAAACATGCGAACAGACTGGCCTTGTTCTTCGTAATTGTGTGCAACCTGAAGCGCATAAGTGCTTTTCCCTGCATTCATGCTGGCATAGCGAAAGTACAGCTTGGCCATGATCGTAACTTTCTCATGCAAAATCACATTGTACTCTTGTATTAATATTGCATTGTAATTGGATCATGCCTATACCCAAGATGTTTACGGTGCAAGGAGTAGGACATGATTCGTTCTTCGGGTTTCAAAGTTGCCTCGGTTCTATTGGCATGTTCGGGTATCGCAATGGCTGCCGACTTGAGCATGAGCGGATTTGCTACCTTTACGGCAGGAAAGGTGCTGAGTGGGACAGAGCATGTTTGGCAGCCGGGGACTAATTTGCCTATTCAATGCCCATGTAATTTGGCCGGCTGGGAATATGCGCAGCTGTATCATGCGGATGGCTGGCAGTTTAAGCCGGAGTCCGTCGTTGGTTTGCAGATGGATGCGAAAATTGATGAGCAACTGGCTGCAACTGTTCAAATCGCAGCCAGAGGTGCAGAAGATTATAAGGCGGCGGTTGATTGGGCCTATTTAAGTTATAAATTGGACAATCGATTTACTTTGCAGGCTGGCCGTAAGCATTTGCCCATCTATTATCTTTCTGATTCAACATATGTGGGGTACACCTACCCTTGGGTTCGTCCGCCGGGTGAAGTATACGGGTGGGAGATTGCGAACTACGATGGCGTGAATGTCATGTTTCGGGATGCTTCCGGAGATTGGTCTTACTTTGGCAATGCCTGGCTTGGAAGGGAAGAGTCAGCAAATAATCCGGTACAGAGTAAAGTGATTTACGGTGTTCCGATTCAGGAAAACTGGCGCAATATCATGGGGGCATCATTATCCGCGACGAATGATATTGTCGAGATTCGCGGTGTGTACATGCAGAATCAGGTTGATGCATCAGCTATCCAAAGTGATGGTTCTGTCGAGTATTTGTCACAGGGAACGATGACTTATAAAGGCTTGCGGCAAAGGCTGTATGGCGTATATACCGGCATTGAATACAATAACTGGATTGGTAAGCTGGAATACAATATCGTTCAGCGCGGAGAGTCGTACTCTGCGCCAGCGGGGATGCTGGCTGTGGGGTATCGCTTTGGTAGTGTTACTGCAATGTTGAGCGGTGCACGGTATTGGGAAAAACAAGCCGCTGATGATCCCCTGCCGACTCGATTTTCAACAACAAGTGCCTTACTTCGCTGGGATTTTTCAAAATCTGCAGCCTTGAAAGTGCAATATGATCGCACGAGGGATAGTAGTATGAATCCTCCCTCGGGGCGGACCTACCTCGGCGACAGCAATTTGCTGACCGTATCGATTTCAACGGTATTTTGAGCGGAGGGGAGCCAATGAAAACGATTAAGCGGACAATTTGGATGCTGATACTATCCGGCTTTGCCGTGGGTGTGGCACATGCGGGTTCTTACGTTGTCATTGTTCACCCTGCTATGGCGGGTGCGACCAACATGGATGAGGTGCCCAATATTTTTCTAGGTAAAGTCACCTCTTACGCGAATGGCAAGCCTGCAGTGCCTTTTGATGGGGCGGAAGGTGCTACGCGGACAGAATTTTGCGATAAAGTCCTCAAAAAAGAAGCTTCGACGGTAAAGGCTTACTGGGCCAAGATGAAGTTTACCGGTAGAGGTCTGCCGCCTAAGGAACTGGCGAATGATGACGAAATTCGTAAATCTGTGGCGGCAACGCCTGGCGGTATTGGTTATATCAGTAAAAGCGCCGTGGATGGTACGGTTAAAGTTGTTGGCGAGTTCTAGTTTAAGTGCGTGATCTGAAGGACGGGCTGTCAGCATGGCAGCCCGTTTTCAATTGGAAGTAAGTATTGGACTAGCCCATCACTGGGTAGTCGATATAGCCTTCTGCGCCACCGCCATAGAAGGTAGCTGGATTGGGTGGGTTAAGGGGCGCATTGTGCTGCAACCGTTCGACCAGATCAGGGTTGGCAATGTAGGCTCGGCCAAAAGCGACTGCATCAATAAAGCCAGCCTTAAGCATTTGCTCGGCCTTTTCCTTGGTATAGCCACCTGCACCAATGATGACACCAGGATACAGGCTGCGGACTTTGTCGCGGAACGCATCCGTCAGCGCTGGGCCACCAGCCCAATCTGGCTCAGAAATATGTAAAAATGCAAGTTTGCGCTTGGCCAGCTCGGTAACCAGATAGACCGCCAGTTCTTCCTGACCGACATCGGATAAACCATTGAACATGCCCAGGGGTGAGATGCGGATGCCTACATGATCAGCATCCCATTCGCCAACAACAGCATCCACGACTTCCAGCACCAAGCGGGCACGATTTTCAATACTGCCACCATACGCATCCGTGCGATGATTTGCTTCTTCACTCAGAAACTGGTTAAGCAGGTATCCATGAGCAGCATGAATTTCGACATAGTCGAATCCAGCTCTCCGAGCGTTCTCGGTTGCGTGGCGGTAGTCATCCAGTAAGTCCGGGATTTCGGCAATTTCGAGCGCGCGTGGCTCATCGGTAGGCGCGCGGGTGAGGCTGCCATCTTCCTGACGGATGTTGGTGTTGCTATTGGCACGAATGGCGGAAGGTGCCACCGGGGCGACGTGATCTGGTTGCAGTGAACGATGCGAGATGCGCCCCGTGTGCCAGAGCTGAACAGCAATACGACCCGCTCTATCGTGAACTGCATCGGTTACTTTTTTCCATGCATTGATCTGCTCTTCGCTGTAGATACCCGGAGCGCCTGCATATCCCTTTGCGGTCGGCGAGATATGTGTGCCCTCGGCAATCAGTAAGCCTGCGCTTGCACGCTGCGCATAATATTCAGTCGCCAGATCGGTTGGCTGATCGCCCGGCTCTGTATTGCGCAGCCGAGTCAGGGGCGCCATCATGATACGATTGCTCAGGGTTGTCTGACCCACTTTGAGCGAGGTAAACAGCTGCGAAGTCATGCGGGGTTCTCCTTGGGCTGCACCGGCAGCCAATTGACGGTCTGATTGAATTAGACTGGTCGTCTAGTAAATGTGTCAAAAAATGGCGTGTACAAAAGTACAAGCCGGATGAATGATTGAATCAGTGATTGCCTGCAGATTGTTCACCTGACAGCATGTGCTTCGATTGGATCAGCGCAAGCTTCATGGGTTCGGCACTATGCTGAACTTTGGCCAGCAATGCGCTACCCACCCAGAAGGCATACAGATTGGCTGCAAGCTGCTCTGGGGCTTGATCTGTCAGGATTGAGCCATCAAGCACTCCATCACGCAAGCAGGCAGCAAACTTCTCAATTACTCTCGTCATGCCACGCGATAGTGCCTCACGCATGGGCTCTGAAAGATCGGATACCTCGCCTGCAAGTTTGACTGCCAGGCACGACTGTGATGGCATATCGCACTGACGATCGATCCATCCGCCAAAGTAGGCCAGTAGACGATCTCGCGCAGATAACTCGCAACGGTCGACGATCAGGTGCTGAAGTTGATGGGCATACTGTGCAAAGTAGCGCTCCAGCATTTCCACTCCAAAGCCTTCTTTTGAGCGAAAGTAATGATAAAACGATCCTTTAGGCACACCTGCGCTAGACAGGATTTCAGCTAGGCCAACGGCAGCAAACCCCTTGCCCAGGATGATAGCCTCGCCTGTGGCAAGCAGATGTTCACGGGTATCGGTATATGGCTTGTCCACGACTGCAGGATCCGCTGGTTTGGTTAAACAATCTGGGTGCTATTCTATTAGACCAGTCGTCTAGTTGCAATATCATAATCATGACGCTTGTCGGATAAGAACGGAATTGATCAATCTGGCACCATACTAATCACATGGCCCAATAAGCGTATGGAGTGGTCAATGGGCGTAGTTGTTATGGAACCCGGCATGTTGACCCGCTTGTGGCACGTACCACATCGGCTCAGCTTCTTTCTGGGATTACTGTCAATGCAGTTTATGGCGGTGTGGTGGGCCATGGCGTTGATCTGGCCTGGGATGCCGCGGTTTCAGCCTGTGCTGGTTCACGGACTGATGATGCCGCTTGGGGTATTCCCACTGTTTTTCCTCGGATTTTTGCTGACTTCGGGGCCGCGCTGGTTGGCGGTATCTCCTCAGGTGGGCCATCCATTGCCATTGGTAGCCTATTTTGTCGGTGTATGGCTTGCCATGACGGGTTTTTTGCTGGGTAACCGGCTTGCGAATGTGGGCATGCTGGTTATGCAGGCTGGCTGGGCGATCGGCTTGCTTCGCTGGTTGCATTGCATTATCCAAAGTAAAGCCGGAGATAGTCTGCATCCTGTCCGGCTGGCATTTATCATGACCGCCGGGCAGATTGCCATGATGCTGGTGACGCTTTGGACCCGCTCGGGGGATGGGGCGATGTGGACCGCAGCGCGTGAGCTATTGCTATGGGGATTCTTACTTCCGCTTTTCCTGACGATCGCTCATCGCATGATTCCGCACTTTGTGCGTGGCCGAGATCCTGAGTCGGCTTTGTGGCAGCCGCGTCTTTTGCTTGATGGCTGGTTGATCGGCTGTGTATTGATGGTCGCAGGCAGTTGGTTTGATATTGATGGATTGCAGCTCGTGGCGTGCTTTGTCGTGGCCGTCAGCGTTATCTGGACGATCTGGCGATGGGGCTTGTTTGCGACTCCTGCACGTGATCCCTTTTTGTTCATGATGCATTTGGGGTTTTTGTGGGTGGCACCTGCATTGATTCTGGAGGCTATGTTTGTTCTGGGCGCACCCATCGGTGCCTCGGGTGTGCATGCGCTGACGCTGGGATTTTGCAGTACCACGCTGATAGCGTTTGTTAGCCGTTTGTCTCTCGGTAATAGCGGCAGATCATTGCGGGCGGGTCGGCTAGACTGGGTAATTTGTATCGGGATGCATGCGATTGCTATCGCAAGGGTGCTGATTGCGCTAACCAGCACAACGGGATTACTCGTCTCCTTGCTGGCTTGTATGTGGTGGATACTGATTGCGATGTGGACCTGGCGACTGGTGCCGATTTATTGTCTGCCGCGTGCCGATGGTAAAGCGGGTTAGGGCGCCTCGGTATTACGTCGTTTAAGGGGTTCACTGCGAATCATGAACGGAAGCACATCGCCTTGAGACGCGGGGTTCCAGAGCGGTAGAATCGTGTAATGTGCAGGGTCGACTGAATCACGGATATCTTCAGTTTCTGCATCACTTCGCCATGCGCGTACATCTGGGAGCGAGCGAGAATAGTCGGGCACCGGACTCCGTTCGATTCGTCGATATAGGTCGCTCAGAGTGCCCAGAATACCGTCCGAACTTTGCCAGCGCACCTGACCCTCGAATAAATCATTCACGGGTTCGCGGAACATGCGTTTCAGTGCTGCTTCGGCATTGATGTCGCGGCATGCAAAAAGAAAGACATAGATACTGTTTGCATCTGCGGTGGCGATATCGCCGGGGCGGATGGCATGCAAGGCATCCAGTGCTTCAAGGTGGGAGACACCTTTGCGTAGCGTCAGACGAATCAGGACGTTGACCAGATTAAGGCGCGCGGCACGACGCATGATTTCTTTGGCATGCTGGCAAAAGCGCATTGCCGGCAAATATCCAGCTTCTCCTGCAGGCGTGGCGGCCTGATAGGCGCTGAGAAAATCTTCCGGTACATCTCCTCCGTAGCGTGCAGATCTTTGATAATGAATGAGTTCGGGAATGCGGGTAAAAGGTGTACTTTCCTGAATGATCTGATTGGCACCAATATTCAGCAAAAGCCACGATTGGTTGTAACGCAAGCGGAACTCCCGCTCACGAATCAGTATCTTGAGGCGATTACCTCTGGATAACCGCAGATGGTGTACTGTCTTAGCAAGATCGGCCAAATGAAAAGTGCTGGTACCTTCAAGGAGGATGGTTGCGCCAATGCAATCCGCCGCCGCCGAGCGAGCTGCATGATGATCCGGAACTATCATCCAATTTGCTGGAATGTGGGTTTCACCTTCGAGCGCGGCATGTGTAGCAATGACAATATGGAGATCTGGTGGGGTAAAGCTATCCAGATCCGGTAGACCTTTGTCATTGCTGACATACAGTAATCCCCGGCCATCTGCAATCAGATGGATTTTTTCGGTCTCTGTGCCGGGCCAGCGAAGAATTTCCCAGTAAAGGTGCTCCGATTCATCATGCAATGATGCAATGCCATTAAATGGAAGTACGCCGATATTTAAGTCTGGGTTGATGTACTCCACTACCACCAATGTGGTGATGTCATGCATACCCAACTGACTTTGCCAGCGCCTTAGAAATCTGCCGACGCTTGCTGTGTCTTTGCCGAGCCAGCGGAGATCAAGCTCCACGACAAGCAACGCCCGATCAGGCACCAGCGTTTCGAGTTCATCCAGCAAAAGCGGCGCGCCATACTGCTTGAGCATGTGTACCCAATCATGCTGGATATCCAGCACATTGAGCGCCGACGCTGTTAATGCACTGCTAATGTTCCAGCCTAGATGAGCGGCTTCGGTTTGGCGTTGTTCAGGCTTGCTCGTGATGAGGGTTGCGCTACCCCCGTTGGCAATGAAATGTCCTAATGTGGCCATGATAAGTGGCCCTGCAAAGGGACTGCGACCCAGCGCGAGGAGATGAAGTCCACCCGTGCTCAGCTGTGCTTGCTCTGGTGTGAATCCCTCAATCCAGAGTGATGGGATGTGGGTCTGATCGGATGTCATGCCAGCATCAACTATGAGGACATCATGAAGGATAGGATGGAATATCCTAGCATGCTGAAAGCAATCAGTTACTTGCAAATGTTGTAGATTCGATTCACTGCCTGTGATTTTCTGGGGGCGAGTTTACTCACTGTCCCCAGGTAAACTTGCGTTGCTAGCCGCTGGCGTGCAATCTGAACTATCAACGATATGATTGTTCACCTTCATGAGTAGTGACACTAGGACACTTTTCTCTCGCATTGGCAAGGCATTCCCGACCTACCGTGGTTTCCGGCCGGCTCACAATGCGGATGAGGCGAGACAGTCGTCTTTACTCAAAGATGCGGGCATTCGTGCGCCGGCATCGATTGACGAAGGAACGCGAGAGTTTGTTGCTCCTCCGCAACATTGGATCGATTTTGCAACACGAGATACACATGTTGTAACAGTCAGTAGTGTGACTGGCGGGATGGGGCGCAGCACCATTCTGGCGAGTCTTGCTTCGATCATCTCTGATGGCGGCATTGATGTTCTGGTGATCGATTTTGACCCGTGCAATGTGCTGAGCCAGTATCTGGGCGTACCGGCAGGTTATCGCGATGGCATCGTCAGACGCGTGGTGGATGGCGATGACTGGATGAAAGCCGGATTACGCTGCGCTACACATCTGCAGTTGCTGCCATTTGGTTATGCCGACATCGGAGAGATCCGACGTTTCGAGCAGGCAATGCTGCTCCGACCGGACTGGCTGCGTGAACGTGTTGCGGAGATTGAATTTCCTGGGCGCGCCATTATTCTGATCGATGCACCTCCTTTGCCATCATTGTTTGCCCAGCAGGCTATTCGAGCTGCAACGCTCAACGCAGGCGTGTTGCGACCCGATGCAGGTGCACCGTTGCGCCTAGCACGGATGGATGAATGGTTTAAGGGCGAAGGCATGCCCTATCCAGATCCAATTATCATGAGCGGATTTCATCCCGCCCAGCATTTGCATGCCTCTGTCGCTGACTTGCTGCGCCTTCAGCTTAAGCGGCGTCTTGCACCATTTCCGATTCATCACGACAGCGCGGTTCCTGAAGCCATGGCTGCCGAAATTGCGGTGGTCGATTTTGCGCCACACAGTCAGGTAGCACACGATATACAAGGTCTGGCAAGTGCTTTGCTTGCAGATATTTCAGCTCGGGCACTGGAGGCAAGAGGATGAATCCGCGTGCGCGACTTGCCGCGATCCTGATGGCTTTTCGCCAGTGGATCTGTGCAGGCGTATCGGTGCAAAGTGATGCGCCTTGGCGCTTGATCATCTGGCGACTCTTCATTTTGCCCCCCGCATCCGCTGAGGCGATTGCGCGCGATCCGGTATTGCGCTGGGGTTTAATCTTTCATCGCGTCATCGCTCAGGAGTTAGGCATTCCACCGGGAACTCCGCCCGGGCGTTGGCTGTGGCGACTCTTTTTTTTGACACCCGCACGCAAGTTGCCGTGGATCCCTGCGCCGGTGCGCTGGCTGGCGGTGGAACCTGTCCGCATCTTTTGGCGCTGGATCGATCGGATCGATTACGAGCGACTGGCCAGGCATCTGGATGCAGTGACTCCCGTGCTAGCGTCGCATCACCCCTGGCAGCGCGCGGGCTTGCTAATGCTGGCTAGTTTGGGCCTCTGGGTGACGATCTCGACACCGCTGAGTCCGATAGAGCAGGTTGTGCTGGCACTGATCATGTGGCTGGTCACATTAATTGTGGGGCGAATTCCACGTGAGCAGGGTGTCACGCTGATGATTGCGTTATCACTTACCGCTTCATCGCGCTACTTGCTCTGGCGATTGACTGAAACCATGGAAGTCGAAACCAGCATGGATCGTTTCCTCGCGTGGGTGCTGTTTCTGGCGGAGGGCTATGCGTGGCTGATATTGGTGCTGGGTTTTTTGCAAACCGCCATGCCACTCAAACGCAGGCCCGTGGTGATGCCGGCGGATGTTCGCCAATGGCCCAAGGTGGACATATTTGTACCAACCTATAACGAACCGTTGCATGTCGTCAGACCGACCGTACTCGCCGCCATGAGCCAGGATTGGCCTGCGGACAAGTTCAATGTCTACATTCTTGATGATGGCAGGCGAGAACAATTCCGCGAATTTGCCCGGGAGGCGGGCTGTGGCTACATCATTCGCCCAGATAATCATCATGCCAAGGCGGGCAATCTGAATCATGCGCTGAAACTCACTGACGGTGAGGTAGTGGCGATTTTCGATTGCGATCATATTCCAACCCGATCCTTTTTGCAGATGACGGTTGGCTGCTTTATCGAAGATCCGAAATGCGTCATGGTGCAGACGCCACATCATTTCTTTTCGGCTGACCCGTTCGAACGTAATCTGGGTACATTCCGCAATGTACCAAATGAAGGTGAATTGTTTTACGGCGTGATTCAGGACGGCAATGATCTTTGGAATGCGACTTTTTTCTGCGGTTCGTGCGCGGTGATCAGGAAAAAACCGCTGCTGGAGGTAGGGGGCATTGCGGTCGAGACAGTGACCGAAGATGCCCATACAGCACTCAAACTACATCGTCGCGGATACCGAACAGCCTATATCAATTTGGCGCAGGCTGCTGGCTTGGCAACAGAAAGTCTATCAGGACATATTGGCCAGCGTATCCGCTGGGCCCGTGGCATGGCGCAGATTTTTCGGATCGATAATCCATTTTTGGGCAAAGGACTGCACTGGATGCAGCGTGTATGCTACGCCAATGCCATGCTGCATTTTTTCTATGGCATTCCGCGCCTTGTATTTCTGACTGCGCCACTGGGGTATCTGTTTTTTCAGGCACATATCATTGAGACTAATACGGCGTCACTTGCCTGCTATGTGATTCCGCATATTCTGCTGGCCAATCTGACGAACTCGCGTATCCAAGGCAAGCATCGCCATTCTTTCTGGTCTGAGGTATACGAGGCTGTTCTCGCCTGGTATGTCGCACGGCCAACCACATTGGCATTCATCAATCCCAGAATCGGCAAATTTAATGTAACCGCCAAGGGGGGATTGATTGAGGAAGACTTCTTTGACTGGACGATTTCCCGCCCCTATCTCATTTTATTGCTGGCCAACCTGGTCGGGTTGATTTTGGGATGTTTCAGACTGTTTTACTGGAATACCTTTGAAATCGATACGGTATTGTTGAACATGATCTGGACCGTCTATAACCTTGCGATTCTGGGGGCAACACTGGGCGTCGCCATGGAATCCAGGCAGGTACGCGTGTCGCATCGGATTGCTATCCGTTTGCCGGCCGTATTGAGTCTATCCAATGGACGAACCCTTGCATGTGAAACCGAGGATTACTCGGAAGGGGGATTGGGGCTGACGATTCCTGCCGGGATGGATATTCCGGATGGTGCGCTGGTCTCGATCACGCTGACCGCATCAGACAATGAATATGTGTTTCCGGCACGTGTGTCGATATATCGTGCCAGTCGACTGGGATTACGTTTTGAAAATCTGACGATGGAAGAAGAACGTAATCTAGTGCAATGTACATTTGGCCGGGCAGATGCATGGGTTCGCTGGTCGGAAGGACGGGAAGCAGACAAGCCGCTGACGGCACTGAAAGAGATTCTGTTTTTCAGCCTTCAGGGCTACCGGCGTTTCCCGGGTTTCGTTTGGCAGCGACTCTCTATTGAATGGCGGAATGGGCGCAGTGTGATCAATAAATTCTGGTTCAGGTGGGCAAATGGCTGAAATCCTGAAACGACTACTGGCCAAAGCAGGCTTGCTGATTTGCGCACTTGCGGTGCATGCAGCGGATGGTGACTTGCCCAAAGAGGGGGAACGTTACTTTTCGATAGAGATGACGCATGCGGCCAGCGTTGAGGCATTGCGCGACTCTGCGCGGCAGCTCGGTACATTTCAGTGGCTGCGTGCGGTTAAAACCGGTAATGGCTATGCGATGCGTGGCGGTTTCTGGAAAGATCGCAAAAGTGCGGATACGCAGTTAGCTACCGTGCAAAAGCGATTTCCCGATGCTGTGATCGTGCCCTCACAATACTTACGCGACATGATGATTCCACTGGAGGTGATGCCTGCCGCAATGGAAGCGCGAGCCGTGAATCTAACTTTTCAGTCGCTCGGTGTGGCATCCGCAATGAATCTGCGGGGCGTAGAGGGTAGTGGCAGCGTAGGCTTTGGATTGCGGCAAGACGAAGTAGTGAACCGTGCGAAGCTTCATTTGAAATACGAATATTCCCCTGCCTTATTACCCGCGTTGTCGCATCTTAAAGTGTACGTCAATGATGAGGTGATTGGCGTCGTTCCGTTCCCTGCAAATTATCAGCGTGGACAACAGCTGGCTGATCTTGAGATTGATCCGCGTTATTTCAGTAATTACAACACCATTCGTGTGCAGTTGATCGGCCATTACAGCATGGACTGCGAGGATCCGACCCATTCCAGTTTGTGGGCAACCGTTAGTTCCGGCAGTAGCATTGATCTTGCTGTCCAGTCTTTGCACCCTGCAAATGATCTCGCTCAGTTACCCGCCCCCTTTTTTGATCGCTTCGACAATCGACGGGTAGAGGTTTCACTGGCGTTGCCCGTTCATCCCTCTCACACAATCGTGCGCTCGGCGGGCGTGCTTGCCTCTTGGTTTGGGACACTGGCCAAATATCGCGATGCGCGATTTAAGGTACTTGGGGATGCTATTCCCAAAGGAAATGCGCTGGTAATGGCAACGCCATCCAATGCGCCCGCTTTTATGCATGACTGGTTGCTGGCAAATCCCGTGACCGGACCTGCGATTGCTATTATTCCCAACCCGGCTGACCTTCGCAGCAAGCTTCTGCTGATTTTGGGTCGCAATGATGCGGAATTGGCGAAAGCGGCTGACGCCTTGGTGCTGGGCCAGGTGACGTTATCGGGTACGTGGGCCAATGTGCGCGAGGTGCGTTATGGCGATCCGCGCAAACCTTACGATGCACCAAACTGGATGCCAACAAATCGGCCGGTAAAATTTAGCGAGCTGGTAGATTCACCGTACCAATTACAGGCAACCGGACATGCTCCGGATCCATTGCGCATCAATATGCGTATGCCGCCAGATTTGCTTCCTTGGCGGAATCGCGGAGTGCCGCTCGATTTGCGTTATCGCTATACCCCGCCAAGTGATGCGGACAATTCAACCTTGTCGATTAGTTTGAATGAGCAATTTGTGCAGTCGTTCCGGCTGAAGGCACAAAACGCAGCGGGAGGACGGACACTCACCCTCCCATTGCTGGACGACGGCTCAGCCAGCGAACGTGATCAATTGCGCATCCCCTCGTTCAAACTGAGTGGGAATAATCAGCTGCAGGCGGCCTTCAGGCTCGATTTTGTGCGTAAACATGCCTGCCAGAATACAGCCCTGGACAATAGCAAGGCGGCATTAGACCCAGATTCAACCGTGGATTTTTCTGATTTGCCGCATTTCACCACCTTACCTAATCTGGCCTTTTTTGCAAATACAGCGTTTCCTTTCAGCAGGATGGCAGACTTATCGGAAACCGCTATTGTCATACCGGAAAACCCGGATACGCCAACCATTGAGACACTGCTGTTTGTGATGGGGCGTATGGGAATTGCCGTTGGCTTTCCATCCATACGATACACGCTGGTGAATCCAGACCAGTTGGATAGCGTAAAAAACAAGGATCTGGTGTGGATTGCCCAAACCGGACTGGATCCTAAACTTCACGCTTGGGGCGAGTCTCTGCCTGCGCTCATTGAAGGGCAGCGCAAATGGTTTGCTACCCCCTACAGATATCCGGACAAACTCGATCCGGTCGATAAGGTGATTCAAGGGGGAGGAAGCCAGCGGTCTGCGCTGACAGATATGAATACCAATGGCCATTTTGGTGCGGTCATCGGGTTCGAGTCGCCACTGAAGTCTGGCAGGAGCATCGTGGCGCTAAGCGTCAGTGATCCTCAGTCCTGGGGTTTGGTACAGGATGCGCTCGAGAAGCGGGATATGATCGAGCAAGTGCATGGTGATGTCGCTTTGGTACGGGCGCAGCAAGTCGAAAGTTTTCAACTCGGGAAAAACTATGATGTGGGCAGCCTGCCATGGTGGATGTATGTATGGATTTTCTTGTCCAGACATCCACTGGTGCTGGCTGTTCTCGGATTGATGTCCGGGCTACTCATGGGTGGATTCGCTTATATCGCTCTGCGACGCGTTGCAATCAGACGCCTGTCGGGGAAGGGGTGAGGATGTTGGGCATGAACTGGCGACGTGCCTGGAAGCAGCTAGCCCTGACTACCTGCGCGGTGTTCGGTGTACAGGGGGCAGAGTGCAGCGAGTGGGCTGGATGGATTCAATATCGTGATGCGCTCATGGAGCCGTCAGGACGCATTGTCGATCCGGGGGATGCTCGCAAAATAACGACCTCGGAAGGTCAGTCATACGGATTGTTCTTCGCGCTGGTGGCAGGAGATCGCAAGTCGTTTGATCTCATTCTCAAATGGACCGAGGACAATCTCTCTCGGGCAGATCTGACCTCCAATTTGCCCGCATGGTTGTGGGGGAAAAAAGACAGCGGCGAGTGGGCGGTGATTGATAGCAATGCTGCGAGTGACGCAGACGTGCTGATCGCCTATACCTTGCTAGAAGCAGGACGACTTTGGCATATCCCGCGATATGAAGCACTGGGTAAATTGCTTGCGCGCCGCATCCTGAAGGATGAGGTCAAAGAGTTGCCTGGACTTGGCCCGGTTCTGCTCCCAGGCCCTGTCGGGTTCGAGTTGAAAGCAGGTGAGCGGTGGAAACTCAATCCGAGTTATCTGCAACCCTCTATCCTGAAGGCACTCGCCGTGCGGCATCCTGGTTCAATTTGGTCGCAAGTGTATCGCAGCAGCGTACGTATCTTGCAGGAAACAGCGACCAAAGGATTTGCGCCTGATTGGGTGGAGTACCGTGCTAAAGAAGGTTTTCAACCCGATGAGAAAGATGGCGTAGAGGGAAGCTATAACGCGATCCGCGTCTACATGTGGGTCGGGTTGATGGACAAGTCGGAGAACGATAGCAAACTACTCGCTAAACGATTTGCCCCCATGGCAGAAGAGGTAAAGCGGCAGGGCGTACCGCCACGCGTGGTGAATGCGCAAACAGGGGCGCTTGTTGATGGCACTGGCCCTGTGGGGTTCTCGGCTGCGGTGATCCCCTTATTGCGCGCACTAGACGAAAAAGAGGCATTGCAGTCTCAGGTTGACCGACTCATTGCACGTCCGCCCGCCCGTGATGCTTACTATGATCATTCCCTTACCTTATTTGGACAAGGGGCGGTTGAAGGACGATTCGCTTTTCAAGCTGATGGATCATTGATAACAGCATGGCAACATTGCAAACCTTCCTTACCCCGATAGCGCTGGTGTTGGTCGCGCCGCAATGGGTCATTGCCGGCGAGATGTCGCCAGAGTCAGTGCTGCGCGAAAGTGCGACGCTTTGGAGCATCAAGGGGCGCGATGATTTGGCGCGTGCCGCATGGGAGAAGTTGCTGACAGCACGTCCGGGCGATATTGGCGCACAGGCCGGCCTCGCCATGATTGAGGCTAGAGCGGGACAGGTGCCGCAAGCCAGTAGCAAGCTGAAACAGCTTGAGCGGATCGCGCCGACAGATGCCAGTGTAATTGCGCTATCACAACTCTTGCGGATTTTAGGACCGGACAAGGCCAAACTTGCACAAGTGAGGCTGATGGCGAGCACTGGGCGAGGTGCTGATGCACTACCCATGCTCAAGTCCCTGTTCCCGGAAGGATTGCCTCCGGGACCACTTTTGCCAGAATACCTGCGTATTCTGGCCAGTGCGCCAACGGCGCGCCAGGAGGCGATGAGCGAATGGCAGGCTTTGGTGCATCGCTACCCGACTGAGCCACTATTCCGCTTGCGATTGGCACAGCTGCAGCTTGATAAGCCTGCGATGCGGATGGAAGCGCTGGCAACGCTAGAGCAATTGGTGAAAGCCGGCAAACTCAAGGATGAGGCGCTTCCGATGTGGCGGAATGGCCTAGTCGCATTGGATTCCTTGCCTGCAAATGTCCGAATGTACGAGTCCTACCTATTTTTCGATCCGAAAGACTCGGTGGTACGCGAAGCACTAGAGAAAGCTACCCGAATCAGTGTAGAAGTCGCGCGCAAGTCGGCTGATCCGGATGAAAGCGCACTCAAAACAGGGATCACTGCCTTGGAGCAGGATGATGCACTCGGTGCCAGGGCTGCGCTGGATAAGGTCAGTGGCAAGCTGCGCGACGATGTACGCTGGATAGGTGCATGGGGACGCCTGATGCTCAAATCGGGTGAACACTCCAAGGCCGCGAGTCAGTTCCTGCGTGCTGCCGCAAAAGATCCCGATAATCAGCGCAAATGGTCTTCACTTGTGGAAACCGCGACATATTGGGGATTGCGCAAGCACGTACGGCAGGCACTCGATGAAGGAAAAGTTGAACGCGCAGAAGCACTGGCGTTTGAGGTTTACAAGGCACGACCAGAGGATGCAAGTTCACGCCTATTGCTCGCCGAGGTTGCGGAGGCGCGCGGACGACTGGAAGAAGCCGAACGCCAGTATGTCGCGGTACTCAAGCAGTCTCCAGATAACCGGGATGCGTGGGTCGGGCGGATTGCACTGGCCTTGCAGACAGGGCGCGACGCAGAAGCGCGGGATTTAATGACACAAGCCATTGCCCGCGATGCATCCATGGAAACCGACCTTGCTTCTGCGCGCGTCACCTTGGAGCGACATGAGGCTGATCGGCTGCTGATGGCAGGCAAAACGCTCGCAGCCCGACACCTGCTTGAGCAGACGCTTGGTCTGGCACCTCGCGACATCTGGCTGCGTTATGATCTGGCGCGGGTATTGCAGCAAAATGAGCAAGCTCAGCTTGCGAGAGAAACCATGCAGGGTGCGCCCGCCGAGGTGATCGCATCGCCCCAGTGGAAGTATGCCTTTGCATTGATTCTGGCAGGTATGGACGAATGGGCAGAGGCGGGTAATGTGCTTGCTGCTGTGCCCGACCGTGATAGAACCCCATCAATTACCCGACTCGTTCGCCGAATTGCGATTCAATCAAGCCTGCAGGAGGCACTGTTGCAGCGCACTGCAGGCCGGACATCTGCCGCCAATCAGCTATTAGTGCAGGCGGAGGCAGATGCCGCGGGTGATCCTGAGAGTCTAACGGATATTGCACGGGCCTGGATGCGTGCGGGCGAGGTAATGCAAGCCCAATCATTGGCTAAGCGGGGGCTGGCACTGGCTCGACCTGATGATGCAGAACGTATTTTGGATCGGGCAGATCTTGCTGCTGTGGCCAATCTGGTTGAGTCACTCGGCGAAGAGTTGAAGTGGCTGGCCGGGAGATCGCTGGAGCGTGCGCAACAGAACCGGCGTCACGTGCTGGAAATCGACTGGGCGCGACAAACCGGCGACACCCTTGTGGCCACGGGAGATGTCGAAGGCGCCATTACGCATTACAAACGCTTGCTAGCGGTATCGCCAGACGAGGGAGTGCTTCAATCTGCTTTGGCTGAAGCATATGAATCAACTGGTGCCGCGGATAAGGCACTGGTATGGGTGCGCCGGCGCCTGGCTGCGGAGCCGGATAATCTTGACCTCAAGCTGGACGAGGTTCGGCTTCTGGGCAAGACGCGTGCGCGACCAGCAGCCATTCAAGCTTTGCATGCTGTGCGGCCGCGCATTCCGCCGGACGATATTGCCATGCGGCTCACACTGGTGCGCAGGATGGTTGGACTGGGTCTGGATCAGGAGGCGGAACGCGAACTGGCATTGATCGCACAATCTGCACCCGAAGATGCGCGCATCGCATTGCAGGCAGGTCAGATGGCACGTAGCAAAGGGCAATATGATGCGGCGCTTGTCCACTTCCAGCAGGCTAGACAAACACCGTCGGCCAAGGCTGATGCCGAGCGGGCAATGGATAGCATCAGCGACCTGACACGTCCCTATCTAAGCTCATCACTGCAAATCAGAAATAAGCCGGGAGATCCCGGTATCTCAAGTATTCACCAGATTGAGACGCCCCTGGAAGTACGTGGACGCTGGAATGCGGGTATCCGCTGGTTTGCCCAGCTTGATCCGATGCGTCTTGATGCGGGCACTTTGCCTGCCGGGAACTATTTTGCTACCTATCGGTATGGCAAGTATGCAGCCACCCTCGATCGGGCTAGCGGCTTGCAGACACCTACCGGCCAGCGGGCACGTGGAACCGCGATTGGAGTAGGTATCGAAGGTGACCAGTATCGACTCGATGCAGGGACGACGCCGCTCGGTTTCCCAGTAGTGGATCTTGTGGGGGGGGCCAAGTTTGGCGGAGATCTGGAAAATGGTAGCTGGTCGATCATCGCTGCCAGACGACCAGTGACATCAAGTTTGCTCTCATTTGCAGGCATTCGCATGCAAGATGGCACGGTAACGGGTGGGGTAAGGCAGTTCGGTCTTGATAGCCGTATCGCCAAAGATGTGGGCGTATGGAGCATGTCTGCATCTCTAGGTGTACACGGGTATTCCGGACGTCATGTCGAAGATAACCATAGTATCGAGACACGTTTCGCAGCCTCACGTCCTGTCTGGCAGAATAATAGCCAGCGAATCGAAGCGGGCGTGGCGATATCTCACTGGCGTTATGCTCAGGATTTAAGTCACTATACATTCGGGCAGGGTGGCTATTACAGTCCACAGCGCTACACCAGCCTGGCATTGCCTGTGGAGTACAGTGGCTATTCTGGCAAATGGGCTTGGGATATACGTGGCTCACTGAGTGAGTCGCGTACCTGGACGAAGGATATGCCTTGGTATCCGACCGATGCAGCACTGCAGGCATCACAAGGTAATCCCGTCTTTCTGGGCGGGGCAGGGGGCGGAGTAGGACGCAGCCTGAATGGGATGCTGGAATTTCGGCCCTGGCCGGGCTGGCGCTGGGGTCTGGAGGGATCAATGGATCATTCAGCAGATTACGCGCCAAACTATGTTGGCCTGTATTTACGGGTTGATCTGGACAAGCCGGTGCAAGCACCCGCAACACCAGAAAAGGTAGTGACACCCTATACCCGTTATTGAATCCGAGGCACTAGAACAGTTCAGCGTCACCGCTAAAGTTGGCATGGCTGAGACGTGTGCCGTACTCGCGCTCGCGCTGAACGATGGTGTCGTTGTGAACCGACTTCAACTTTTTAATCAGAACGCGGCCGGTTTTGGGGAAGTAGTAGACCTTACGCGGGTAGATGTCGTTCAGATCTTCTGCAAGAATGGGAATACGCTCTGCATCCAGATACTGATGCACAAAGTCGGCATTGCGCTCGCCAATATTTGAGACAGTGAAACCGCGTAGTACCTGTCCGCCGCCAAAGATTTTGGCTTCTAGATTACGACGCTCCGCACCCAGTTTAATCAGATGGTTGATCAGCATTTCCATGGCATAGCTGCCAAATCGGCTAGGCAAACCAATTGGATCCATATTGTCCTGACTGGAGTCCGGTAGCATGAAATGATTCATGCCACCGATCCCATGCTTGCGATCACGAATACAGGCTGATACGCAGGAACCTAAAACGGTGACCAGTAACATATCCCGTTGCGTGGCGAAGTATTCGCCTGGCAACAGCTTCACCGCTTCAATTTCGAAGTACTTGTCGTAATAACGGTGAGGTGACAGTACTTCTTCAAATCCCTGGCTCATCTCGTTTTGTATTTCCCGGCTAACTGCCCCTTATCGGGAACAGGATGCATCCAGTTCGGCGGCGGTTGAGCAGATAGTGGAGACCATTAATATTCCTGCCACTCTCCGTCACCATTGGCTGTCAGGCGAGTTGCAACTGGCTTGCCGCGCGATTGTGGCCCTGCAATCCGGCGTGCCATAGGCGCCTGACCATTGCGAACACCCGCCTCAGCGCCAGACTGCCCCGGTAAGCGGAACACAGATACAGATTCAGCGAGGGACGCCGCTTGCTCGGACATGCTCTCTGCAGCTGCCGCCGCTTCCTCAACCTGTGCTGCGTTTTGCTGAGTGTTTTCATCCATATGGCTGACGGCGATATTGACTTGCTCGATACCCGCGCTTTGCTCGGTAGACGCCAGGGAGATTTCGCTGACCAATTGTGCGACATTGCCAATCGATTCGACGATTTCAGTCATTGTTTTACCGGCCTCGTCGACTAGACGCGTACCGGTTTCCACTTTCAGGACGGAATCACCAATGAGTGCCTTAATCTCTTTGGCAGCAGAGGCGCTGCGCTGGGCGAGACTACGCACTTCGCTTGCCACTACTGCAAAGCCGCGACCTTGCTCACCTGCGCGTGCCGCTTCGACGGCTGCGTTGAGTGCCAGGATATTGGTTTGGAAAGCGATTCCATCCACCACGCTGATGATATCGACCACTTTTTTAGCCGATGTATTGATTTCACCCATGGTTTCGACAACCTGCTCGACCACCTGACCGCCACGTTGGGCGACCCTGGCCGAGGTGATGGCTAGCTGGTTGGCTTCCTGCGCATTGGCTGCATTTTGCTTCACCGTACTGGTCAGCTCTTCCATACTGGATGCAGTTTCCTCGAGACTGGCCGCTTGCGATTCTGTTCGCTCGGACAAGCTCTGATTGCCCTTGGCAATATCGCGCGATGCTGCACGTATGGTTTCTACTGCACCCAGAATATTGGAGATCAGATCGTTCAGATTATCGACGGTGCGATTACTGTCGTCTTTCAGCTTGCCAAACAGCCCATCGTAATCGCGCTCGATTTTGTATGTCAGATCGCCCTTGGATAAATGATCCAGAACAGTTGCGACTTCATGCAGGCCATCCGATGCGGTCTGGACAAATTTGTTCAGCTGCTGCGCCAGTTCGAGGAAAAATCCTTCCTTGTTCTCCAGGGACAGGCGTTGATCAAAGTCACCCGCAGCGGCAGCGGCGATGATTGCAGCAACTTCTTCCTGTGCGGCAACCTCGGCGGTGCGGTCTATCCACTGAATCACTGTACCGAGACGGGCACCATGTTCATCAATGACAGGATTCGCGACAACCTGAACCGTCATGGAACCGACCTTCATATTGGCGGTATGTGTGCTTTTCAAATTAGACAAAAGCTGCGACTGGTGCTCCGGGCGTTTGTGAAACTGATCCATATTGGAGCCCAGAATGCCTGTACTCCTGAATTCTGGCAGCACCTGTCGGAATTCGTGTTCCGCACTCGAGAAGAATTCAAGTACAGCCGGATTGGCGTAGATGATGCGTCTTTCACTGTCCGCAATCATCACTGAGGTGGTGACACTATCCAGTGCAATCCGGATACGAGCATTCTCAGACGCACTCTGGCGCTCGCGTTCAATGGTCTCAGCCAGTTGTTTGCGCATGTCGTCCAGTGCACGCAGCAAGCGGGCGGTTTCACTATTGCCGTTTACTACCTGACCATTGCTCTCAAGATTACCGTCGGCAATTTTGCGTGCATGCTGCATGGCGCGCTGAATCGGAGCGGTGATTGAGCGAGCGATAAAAAATGTCAGCAAGGCCAGGATAATGGCTAGACCCGCAAACTGCAGTGCCATGATGCGGACTTCACCGGCGAGTTTTTTATCACGTGCAATCAGGGCTTCATCTAAATGATCCAGTGCGAGCAAATTGTTCTTTTTGAGCGCCTGATAGGGCGGGTCGATCAGCTCGGTGTACTTTTCGCTGACAATACCGGTGGTTGTGCCGTATACGAGTCCGCGTACCAGTTCAGTGATCTTGTTGGAGCCATCCTTGGTACTCTGAACTTCGCCTTTTAATTGCGCGGCAAGAACCGGATTGGCATCCATGATTTTTGTGGAGATATATTCCAATTGCTCAAGGCGCAGCGAAGTGGTAGCGGCGACTTGTTCAAATCGCTCACGCAGCACCGCATCCGACTTGCCCTCTACAATGACCTGCCGGCCAATAGGGCGCATTTGCGCCATCAGATCGCTTAATTGCGGATGCACAGTGGCACCGAGAAATGCGAGGAAATAGCTATCCGTATCTGGATCAAGCGTGATACCGAACGCGTCTGATGTATCTGAAATCAGGTAGCCTATGCGTCCGATCAACTCCGAGTGGCGCTTGACAGCCTCTGGCCGACTGGGTGTGCCGGCCATAAACTGATCCAGCTGCTCGACAGAGGATTGTAAGGTACGAATATTTGTATTGAGTCTGGTATCACTTGCACTGTCCGCAGCTTTGCTGAATTGTGCAATTGCTTGCAAACTTGCATCTTTGGCCTGGCGATAACGTTCCCGTCCATTCGCTGGGTTGTCCAGCAAAGCATTGGCGGCCGCACGCTGTTTGATAAAGGCGTCCTGTATATCCAACGATGCACGAAGCGCGGGTATGCCTAAGCGCTCCTTGGCGGTAAATGTCTGGTCTTCCCGCTTATGCTTGAGTAGTTCCCATGAGGGAATGCTAAGTGTGGCGACTGCAATTAAGGCAATCGTGGCAATACGGGGCAATAAGCCCACGTTCTGGCTCAATGAACGCATGGTTTCCTCCTGCGATACAACCTGGATAGTTTGACTTGATCAGGCCGCGACTTCGTCGAACAACCCCATATCTTCCGCACTCATCATTTTTTCTATGTTAACCAAGATGATCATGCGGTCTTCTACAGTAGCCAAGCCTTCGATGTAATCACTTTGAACAGCAGCCCCGAACTCGGGCGCCGGGCGGCATTGATCACCTGCGATATGCAGTACATCAGAGACGCCATCTACCACGATGCCCACAACGCGATTCTTGACGTTGAGGATGATGACAACCGTGAACTCGTTGTAAACCGGTTCTGGCAGATTGAATTTGAGGCGCAAATCCACAATCGGGACAATGGCTCCCCGTAGATTCACCACACCCTTGATGTGCGTCGGTGCATTTGCGATGCGGGTTACCGCCTCATAGCCTCGGATCTCCTGTACTTTCAGAATATCCAGACCATATTCTTCTTGGCCAAGCGCGAAAATGAGTACTTCTGTGTCTTGGCCGTTTGCTTCATTGCTCATGTCGTGTGTGCTCCATAAACCACCCGAACATCATCCTGTTGCGTGTGCGACAGACTTAGCCGATCAGTCGTTTGACCACATCAAGCAACTTGGTGGGATCAAATGGTTTAACCAGCCAGCCAGTCGCCCCGGCTGCTTTCCCTTTGACCTTCATTTCGTCGCCCGCTTCAGTGGTGAGTACCAGAATGGGCGTGGACTTGTAGTTGGGTAGCGACCGTAGTGAAGTGGTCAGCCCAAAGCCATCCATACCCGGCATATTGATATCGGTCAGTACGAGATCAAATTGCCCACCTTTGGCTGCATTGAGTCCGGCATTGCCGTCATTGGCCTCAGTGACTTGATATCCGGCAGTACGTAACGTAAAACCGACCATCTGGCGGATGGACGGGGAGTCATCCACCGCAAGAATTTTTTTGGCCATCGCGGTCCTCCTGTGGGTTCAGCCCCAGCGGGCGGAAACAATCAAAAAGCGGTTTACTCGCCCTGAGGGCAAGTTCGCGGAAATTTCCGCTCTCTTTATCATGGCTGGCCTATCTGGAATTTCAACCCGATGTGAAAGGAAAGTGCATGGAAAGCGAGATCCACTAAAAAACTGCCGACTTTGCGATGAGCTGCTATTGTTTTTTTATGAGGATCCACGAAGGTGGGCACCACATGACTGAGCCGACCGGCATCCGTAATGTCGTAACAGGCGGAAACAGGAAAGCACACTATGCGCAAAGCCGTTCTGATCGTAGACGATGACATATACGTCTATGCCATTCTGAAGGCCGTGCTGGAGCACGACTTCGAGGTGCGCTATGCCCGCAGCGGCGATGATGCAATGGAAGCCGTGTCCCGGAGTAAGCCCGATGTCGTCCTGCTTGATATTGAAATGAGCGGTATGGACGGCTACGACGTGTGCAGACTGATCAAAGGCGGTAGCGACCCTGAACCACCGTCCGTCATTTTTGTGTCGGCACATAGTGAAGCAGAAGAGCGATTGGCTGCCTATGCCGCGGGCGCAGATGATTTCATTGTTAAACCGTTGAATGTGGAAGAGGTGTATACAAAGGTCGCGCAAACGCTAGAAGCCAGAAATGAGATCGAAACCCTGCGTTTGTCGGCACGAGAAGCACTGGAGACAGCAAAGCATGCGCTGGGTGGTGATGTCGAGAGCCGGGAGCAGGCGCTACGTGCAGTGAGTAAAATCGTAGAAGCGAGCGCCGCAGAGCAGATTGCCCAGGCGATGTTGAACGCTATGTCGAGTGCGGGGCTGGAGGGCGTAGTACAGATCAGAGGTCAAAACGACTTTACCATGAATTCCGCCGGCAAGCGGAGCACGATGGAAGCAGTGCTTCTGCAAGGGCTGTCAGCGCCTGGTACACCTAAAATCTCGACTTACGGGAGCCGCACTTCGATCACGCAGGGATGTGTTTCCCTCATGATAAAAAATATGCCGGAAGACGCGCCAGAACGAAGTGAAGCCATTCAGAGTCAATTCTGTACCATGGTGGACGTAGCCGACTTACGTGCGTCTGCGCTGAATAACGGCCCTCAGGATGATTTGCTGCAGGCGCTGCGAGAGGTTTCCGACGATCTGTTTGTTCAGCTGCAACGACAACAAAGTACGCGTTCCGATGCACTTGCCGATATTCGGGAACACCTGGAAGCCGAGTTGCGGCAAGTGGGCTTTTTGGGCAGTCAGGCACCTGTATTCAATAGCCTGTTACAGCAGTTGCTCACGGTGGAGAAGGGCGACGGCGGCCAGTTACTATTTGGCGCTCGTCAAAAACTGACTACAGCCATCGCGGCACTGACCAGGGAAGCGCCGCCGGCACCATAGCAGCACTATCCTGGCGGCTATTCTGACGGGATCATCATAAAAAACGGGACATTGCTGTCCCGTTTTCATATTGATGAGGCCGTACCTAGCCTATCAGTGTGTACCGATCGAATCGCCTGATAAACCGGTCACCATTGCATTTGCCCAGTTTCCGCATACCTCGGCAGGCTTGCTGCCTTTGGCGCCCAAGGTGCGCAGACTCAACTGGCGAATGCCGCGAATATCCAGCTCGGGTTTAACAACAGCTGGCGCTTTGATCAGGCCGCTGTCATACAGAAGGCGATCATCACCCCACAACTGGAACTGCAAGCCACCTGCATCTCTACACGCGTCATCCACGCCAATATCCGCACGGAAAAGGTGCCAGTTACCCTTAAGCGTATAGTCGATGCGACTGTTGCCGCTGACGCCGAGCCCCTTACGGAATGCCAGGCCATTCATGCGCATGGAGTCGGCACTGGGCTTCCGCGTACCTGGATGATTGAGTGCAACGGATCGAGCACTATTGTCAGCCTTATCCCACTTAGCCTCGGACAAATATTGCTGTTGCTTAGGCTGATTAGGCTGCTGGAACTCCAGAATCTTGAATGTCGAAATAATCACAGACGATATGTCTTGCGGAATAAAGGCATTAAAAGCCTTAGGTGGCGCATCGCTTGCCTCGGCAGCCAGTACCATTGGATCGGAGTTGTTACCTTCAGCATCTTCGTCATGCGTGCTCAGGATACGTACACGCAGCAGACGACCGGCATGCGGCGCAAACTCGATTGTTTTCAGGCTATCCGATAGTGGCACCGTCCCGCGATAGATCGGCTTGCCCCAATCGCCATTATTGTCGCCGAGGTACAGTTCAATGTCTTTCGGCTGACCATAACGCCAGTGCTTGTCTGTGCGCCCGGTGATCTGGATGCCGTCAATCATCCGGCGCTCACCCAGGCTCAGTACAAATTCATGCGGACCGGTCTTGACGGCCAGATCGCGTATGGTTCGGAACCAGGTATCAGGTTTTTCGTCCAGTGCGTTTTCTAGCGGATAGCCGGGTTCCTCTGCCGGTCGATTCACGACACGAATCGAATCACTTGGTACGGTACGACCAAGATCCGGAGCCGCAGGATAGCCTGCGGTGGGTGTGACGACAGCCTGGGTATCTTGCTGAATCAAAAAGGATGTTGACTGGCGGATTGACGCCCTGCTCGTTTTGATGGTCAGGATGCCGTATTTGTCCGTCGCATCAAAGAACCAGCCTGAATCGGCCTGATCCAATTCAGCACGGCTGGCGAGGGCGCGTAGCGCGGTATCACCCAATTGAACCTGACGTGGTGCTGTGCGTGTATGAATCTGCAAAATGGTGCGACGTTCTGCTTCCTGTCCGTCGTAGCTACCCGCAATTGCACCGACTTCAACTCGGATGCCGGCGGCACTATCGGTGAACACACTGACACGTTGCTGGCTGAACTTGCCTGACTGATAGGCGCGGGTATTGCCATCATCTTCATACAAGGTAAACGCGCTGTTTCCCTTGGGATAGATGTCCCATGTCACAGTATCCTTGGGAACCTGACCGTCAAACAGTGCAGTCGGGTACATCGGAATGATGGCGCCTGCGCGTACGAAAACCGGCAGTGTGTCTAGCTTCACTGCGTAATCGAGCAGCTTGCCATGCTTGTCTGCTTCTACGACGCGACCATCGTTGTAGTCGATCCATTCTCCCTCGGGCAGATACACTCCGCGCCGCCATCCACCGCTTGTCGCCTGGCTACGGTAAACGGGGGCAACCAGGAAATCACGACCGAGGAAGAACTGATACTTGTAGTCTTCAGTGTGGGCGTGCGGATCATTGGGATGATCCCACATCAAACCTCGAACAATCGGTGCGCCGGTTTGTTCAGCGTCATGCGCATAGGTGTAGATGTACGGCATCAGACGCATGCGATGCTTGAGAATCTCGCGGTTAATGCTGCGATAGGGTTCATCAAACCACCAGGGATGCTTGCGTTCGGCATTGGACCAGCCTGACATGCCCATCAGTACAGGTGTAAAGGCCTTCCATTGCAGATCGCGCATAAAGGTTTCCGGACTGCCACCAAAAATGCCATCCACATCACCCGTGGCGTAGACCTGACCGGAAAGACCCGAGCCAATCAAGGTCGGAATATGCCAGCGGATGTAATCCCAGCTACCGGTCTGATCACCTGTCCAGGTAATGGCGTAGCGCTGGATGCCTGCCCAGCCCATTACTGTCCACACAAAGGGGCGGGAGTCCGAGTTTTTCAGAATACCGTCGGCGGCCGCCTGATTGGCATCAAGCGCAAATTGGTAGCCTTTCCCTGTCCATGCTACATCCAGTTTTTGAGCGCGCGTGCCTGCCTGACCGACTTCCCATGCAATTTTGTCGACGCCATTCTCAGTCCACAAGCCTGTTTTGAAACCGTAGTCCTGCAGTCCCTTGACCACTTTGGGGAGATCGGTATAACCGCAGCCATAGCCGTCATTGGGCAGAATCCAGCCACCGGGCATGTCGTGCTCACGGTATTTGGCGGCAACGCTCTTGATTACATCAGGCGTGGTGCCCGTTGGACCATCACTCCAGCCGGTTGGCACGGTACCTGGCTTTTTGACATTGTCGCCATCGTTATAACAGTCAGCATCACCGTATTCGTAACCCCAGCGTGGCAGTTTGCCCGCACGTCCGGTCAAATCAGTAAAAGCGGACAGCAGTTTCGCTGGTGTATCGCCCACAAAGTAATAGGCGTCAAAGCGTTCTTCCTGATGTCCCGCGGTCAGGAATTCCTGGGCTCGGAAATCATAGCTGCCATTTGCCCATGTATTGCGCAGTACACCATAACCACGGGTACTGAAGTAGAACGGGGCAGGGCTGGGGCGATCGCCCTCTTCCCAGCCACCGGAGTAGGATACTTCCAGTGATTTACCCTTGAACTCGAACTGACCATTTTGCTGGCCACCGCCAAAAAAGTGTTCAGCAGTGTTGCTGTCCAGTGTTTGTACGGACTCACGCTTGCTGACCTGCAGTGGCTGTACTTCTTGCCAGATCAGCGTAGCGTTATCTGCCTTGTACAGCGCAAATCGGAGCGGCTTGGAATAGATGCGCAGCGCCATGGCATCTGTGCGCAAGAGCTGATAGTCACCCTCGGTGCTCAGGGTATGGTTGATTTTGTCACCATATTGTTTGATGACGATGGGCGCAGCCTTATCACCCGCGCCTGTGAACTGATCGCCAGTACCCGCCTGAATACGGAACATGTCCGGACGCAGGAGATTAATTTGCACATGCATCCCGTTATCAGTGCGGATATCGACTGATTGCGTCGATGCCTCTGCACGTAGTGTCTTCACATTGCCCGCAGTCAGTGCCTGTGCAGGCAAATGCGTCAGGGCGAGCAATGTTGCAGTTGAAATGAATGAGTGGCGAAAACGAACGCGGGATCGTGGGCTCATGTTATTCCGTACGGTCAGGGAGCGTAACCTTCCTGATCCTAAGTGGTGACGATGGCCAGCATCTTAATCACAAACACCATAAATGAATAG
Organism: Burkholderiaceae bacterium DAT-1; assembly: GCA_019084025.1. Classification (NCBI taxonomy): domain Bacteria; kingdom Pseudomonadati; phylum Pseudomonadota; class Betaproteobacteria; order Burkholderiales; family Burkholderiaceae; species Burkholderiaceae bacterium DAT-1. The sequence goes on along the minus strand of JAHRBI010000006.1, from coordinate 387,246 downwards.
TATTTGAAAATGAAAAGAAAAGAAAACGAAAATATTGTTGTTGAAATGCTATTCATCCATGCATCAGTGTCCGCAGGTGTGATGTCGGCGTTTTTCCGGGCCACGTACTGAGCGCCATACAATATTGAGCCAGTCTCGGGGGCGTAATGCTGGACGATGTCGCCACACATCGCCGTGTGACGCATGCAATTTCCGCAAAATGGTATCGCCGCCCAGCACGGTCAGGCGAATTTCCCAGCCGAGACGTCCCGGGAGTGTCAACGCCAGTGGAGACCCCGCTTCCAGCATCTTTTTAGTACGCTCGATCTGAAACTGCATCAAGGGCCAGAATCCGCCAGAGGTATCACCTGCAAACAGTTGCGCCTCACTGACACCGAATCGCGCCAATTCATCCTGTGGCAGGTAAATCCGGCCTTTTTGCAAATCGATGGCAATGTCCTGCCAGAAATTGATGAGCTGCAGCGCGGCGCAGATACCATCCGATTGTGCCAGCTTGCGTGGTTCGGCCTGACCGGCAATGTGTAATACGATCCGGCCCACGGGATTGGCGGAGCGACGGCAGTACTGCATCAGCTCGCCAAAATCTGCGTATCGCTTTTTCACGACGTCCTGACTGAATGCATCCAGCAGGTCGATGAACAACTGAACGGGAACCTGATAGGCCTCAATCACTTCATGCTGCAAATCCCGAAATAAGGCAGTTTCGGGTGGCGTTCCGTTTGAAATCCGCTGTAGTTCATCCCTGTAAGCTTGTAGTTGCGCAAGCCTGTCCTCATCGCTGGCAACACCTTCGTCAGCAAAGTCGTCTGCACTGCGAGCGAACTTGTACACGATACTGATAGGACGGCGCATCTTGCGAGGTAGCAAGATAGATGCAACCGGAAAGTTTTCGTAATGATCAATGGCGTATTCAGTATTCATGGTCGATGATTATAGCGATTGGGACTGAACAAAGTCTGGTACTTTGATACAACGCAGGAACAGCCAGATATAGAACGGCTATGATGCGCCCTTTGTTTTACTTTTGCTGGTTGCTGCTGCCATGGATGCACTTAAAACTTTCATTTCATTGCTTGTGCTGATTAATCCACTCGGCAATATCCCGATGTTCATTAGCCTGACTGCCAATCAGACACACAAAGAGCGGCGCAAGACTGCGCGCATTGCCTCTATTGCGGTGATGATGGTGATTATTGTGTCAGGTTTTCTGGGCGACTGGATCATTCGCTTTTTCGGCATCAGTATTCCGTCATTTCAGGTGGGGGGCGGCATTTTGATCCTGCTGGTGTCGATATCGATGCTGAATGCGCAAATCGGCAATGCCCGCCAGACCAATGAGGAAAAGGTGGAGGCAGAGCACAAGGCCAATATCGCAGTCGTCCCATTGGCGATTCCGATGCTGGCAGGGCCGGGCGCCATGAGTGCAGTGATCATCTACGCGCAACGCATCCAGCATTGGTACGAATATCTCTACCTCATCGCCGGTGCTACCGGTATTGGCATCCTGATCTGGCTGGCGCTGAGTCTGGCAGATCCGATTTCGCGCGCAGTCGGCCAAACCGGTATCAATATTGCCACACGTATCATGGGTCTGCTTTTGTCAGCGATTTCTGTTGAATTCATGGTCAACGGGCTTATCCAGCTGATTCCTGCTTTGGGTCGCAGCTAACGGTATGTGCTGAAACCGAACTGACATGGATTGTGTGCCGTACATTTGCGTATACTGTGGCCGTCGCGCCTAATTCGCTTTTGTGTGCCGGTACACGCCATGCCTCAATTTGTTGCATCTGTCGTTTCCCCCATCGGCATTCAGTCTGATGCCTATAGGCTGCCTTTTTCCGGGCAGCACTTCCTCAATGCCGATGCATCTATGTCCGTCATGCTTGAAGATGGAAGGCTGGATAAGCAGGCCTCCACTTCGTTGTTTCTAGGTTACCTGGATCAGAGAGAGGTATGGACCATTTCTCTGGATCACGTGCCGGACGGCTATACCGCAGTGTCATTGCGTGCAGCGATGATGCAGATGGATGAAACGGCTTCGGCGTTGGCCGGACGAGCTGCACAATTGCTGGAATGGAGCCGAACTCACCAGTTTTGCGGTGTGTGCGGAACGCCCATGGAGATGCTCGTGGCGGAACGTGCGCGTGCCTGCCCTTCATGCGGGCATCGCGCGTGGCCGAGAATTAATCCGGTCATGATGGCGTTGATTTATCGTGAAGGTGAAATGCTTCTGGCACGTCAGGCGCATTTTGTTCCGGGTATGTATAGCGCGCTGGCAGGTTTTGTCGAGGCGGGAGAGTCACTCGAAGACTGTGTTCATCGCGAGATCATGGAGGAGGTTGGTGTAAAAGTAGGCAATCTCCATTATTTTGGCAGCCAGTCCTGGCCATTCCCGAATAGTCTGATGCTGGCGTTTACCGCCGAGTGGATATCCGGTGAGATTGTCCCACAGGACGGCGAAATTGAAGATGCACAGTGGTTTCCTATCCATTCACTCCCCCTCATTCCTCCCGAATTTAGCATTTCAGGCCGCCTGATTCGTGCGACGTTACGGGAGATGGGCGCATGATTGCGCGTCTAGGGCGGCGGGTGCTTAGCTTGGTGATGGCTGCGGACATCGTACAGGCGGCGCCCCTGCCTGATTACCACTCGATTGCTGTGCATGAAGGAAGCGAGTGGACGCTTAAACTGAGTTTTGTTGTACCTTATTCTGTGTCAGAAGTCTGGCAGGTGATGACCGATTACACGCACATGCCATCCTTCATGCCCGATGTTACGGAAAGCAGAATCGTGTCGGGGAATGAACAGGTATTTCGCCTGTATCAGAAGACGCGATTACGGGCAGGTGTCTTTTCGAATGAAGTCGTATCGACCCGTGATGTCGTGCTCGAACCGATGCGAAGTGTAAAGGCTCACGCGGTGGGTGGCACCGCTAAACATATGGATACAGTCACGACCTTTATGCCAGAAGGCCGACATACCCGCGTTGTGTATGAATCGAGCTGGATTTACGATGGTATCTGGGCATCGTTTGTGACGGATGATCGGGTCAAGCAGCAGGCGCAATCCCAATTCGAGCTGATGTACGACGAAATGATTCGCAGACATGGTGTACTGACTGCCGGGGTTGCGAGCGAGCGCACAGCTGTGGCTCGCTCTGCACACGACTGATTACTCCCCCAGATAAGCCCGCTGCACACCTTCATTATCCAGCAGCGCATCTGCAGCATCGGAGAAAGTGATGCGGCCACTTTCCATCACATAGCCGCGATCAGCTGTTTTCAGCGCCAAACGGGCATTCTGTTCCACCAGCAAAATCGTGACGCCTTCCTCCGAAATCTGTTTGATGATTTCAAAGATCTTCTGCACGATCAGCGGTGCCAGACCCATTGAGGGCTCATCCAGCAGCAGTAACTGCGGACGAGCCAAGATGGCGCGACCCATGGCGACCATTTGTTGCTCGCCTCCTGAAAGGGTGCCTGCAAGCTGGCGGAAGCGTTCCTTTACCCGCGGAAACAGGCCATAGACCTTTTCCAGATCGGCCGCGATACCATCCTTGTCATTGCGATAGTAAGCTCCCATCAACAGGTTTTCTTCTACCGTCAGACGTCCGAAAATACCGCGTCCCTCAGGTACCATGGTCAGGCCATTTGAGATATAGCGGTGTGTATGCATGCGTGCCGTATTTTCGCCACGATACTCAATTGTACCCGCGCTGGGTTTGATCATGCCTGCAAGCGTTTTGAGGGTAGAGGTCTTGCCAGCACCATTGGCGCCAATCAGGGTGACCAGTTCGCCTTTGCGCACCTCCAGATCAATACCTTTCACTGCCTTGATGCCACCATATGCGACTTCGAGACCGCTGACCTTGAGCAGGATGTCTTGCTTGTCGTTCATTCTGCCGCTACTCCCAGATACGCCTCGATCACGCGTGGATTATTCTTCACTTCTTCCGGTATCCCTTCGGCAATTTTTTTGCCGTAGTCGAGCACCGCGATCCGGTTGCACAGTCCCATCATCAGTTTCACATCGTGTTCGATCAGCAAAATGGTGACACCATCGGCACGAATCTTTTCCATTAGCGCACGCAGGTCTTCGGTTTCCTTGCCGTTCATGCCTGCGGCGGGCTCATCCAGCGCAAGTAGCTCCGGATCCGTCGCCAGCGCGCGCGCAATTTCCAGTCGGCGCTGATCGCCATAGGACAGATTACGTGCGAGTTCATCCTGATGCGACTTGATGCCGACATATTCAAGCAGTTCGACTGCACGGGCGCGGATAGCCGATTCTTCGCGTTTAGCGGCCGGCGTGCGCAGGATGGCGCCAAAGGGGCCAGTACTGGTGCGCACATGGCGGCCAACCATCACGTTTTCCAACGCCGTCATGTTGTGAAACAGGCGAATATTCTGAAATGTACGTGCAATACCCGCTTCAACAATGATGTTTGGTTTCTTGCGGAACAGGTCAATGCCCTTGAAGGTGAACTTGCCTTCATCGGGCTGATACAGGCCGGTCAGCACATTGAATAACGTGGTTTTGCCCGCGCCATTGGGGCCGATCAGGCCGTAGATTTCACCACGATTAATGGTCAGACCGACGTCATTGAGCGCGTGCAAACCACCAAACCGTTTGTGAATGCCGGAAATTTCAAGTAGCAGTTCAGACACTGGCTTTCTCCTTCTCCAGGTCGCGAGCCGCCTTGGCATCGCCTTCGTGGAACTCTGCCTTGCGGCGCTTACTTGGCCAGATGCCCTCCGGGCGAACCAGCATCATGACAACCAGTGCGATGCCGAACAGCAACATGCGCAAGTTCTCGGGGTTGATCAGGCGCTGACCAAGGAGCTTATCCTGCAGCGGATCGGCAATGTCGCGCAGCACTTCAGGCGTTGCGAACAGAAGCAGTGCCCCCACAATTACGCCGGGTACATGACCCATCCCACCCAGCACCACCATGGCCAGAATCATGATGGATTCCATCAGGGTAAAGCTCTCAGGGGAGACAAAACCCTGAAAGCCGGCAAACATGGTGCCGGAAATGCCGCCGAAGCTTGCACCCATGGCAAACGCCAGCAATTTCACATTACGCGTATTGATCCCCATCGCATTCGCTGCGATTTCATCTTCGCGAATGGCTACCCAGGCGCGGCCGATGCGCGAATGCTGCAGGCGGATGGATACCATCACCACGACTGAAACCAGCGCCAGGAACAGGTAGTAGTAGAGGTATAACTGCTTGATCTCGAATCCACCGATGGTAATAGCGTCGCTCAGCTGATGTCCGAACAATGAAACCGGCTCGACCATGTTAATGCCCTGTGGGCCATTGGTGATGTTGACCGGACGATCCAGATTGTTCATGAACAGGCGGATGATTTCACCAAAGCCCAAGGTTACGATTGCGAGATAGTCGCCACGCAGCTTAAGGGTAGGTGAGCCAAGTAGCACCCCGAACAATGCCGCTAGCGCTGCACCGATGAGAACTGATACCCACAGTGGCGGATGCAGTAGTCCCATTAGGATGGTGCCCTCGAGGAGCGGCGTGAGGTGAGGTGAGTTGAGCAGGGCGTAAACATAGGCACCCACCGCATAAAAGGCGATGTAGCCGAGATCAAGCAGACCTGCGTAACCCACCACAATGTTCAGGCCTACTGCCAGCATGACGTACAGCAATACCATGTCGATATTGCGTACCCAGGTATTGCCGAATCCGGCACCAATTACCCAGGGCGCAATCGCGACCGCCACGGCAAAGAGCCCATAGCCAATCAGTGCACCCTTGGGCGTTTGTTTCAATTGGGACAACATAAATAGTCTTTCCTCCTCAGGCGCGTTCTGCGACGCGCTCGCCCATCAGACCGGATGGACGGAATACCAGCACCAGAATCAGCACCAGGAAGGCAAAAATATCCTGATACTGGCTACCCAGTACATTGTTTGTGAGTGGGCCGAGATAGCCAGCCCCGAAGCTTTCGACCAATCCAAGCACCAGTCCGCCGATCACTGCACCTGCCAGATTGCCGATGCCGCCCAGCACGGCTGCCGTGAAGGCTTTCAGTCCTACCATAAAGCCCATGGTCGGATAGGCGAGGCCATAGTTGGCACCGACCATGACGCCTGCGACACATCCCAAGCCCGAGCCAATCACAAAGGTAGCGGCCACGATCTGGTTGACATTCACTCCCATGATGCTGGCCACTGACGGGTTTTGCGAGACTGCTCGCATGGCACGGCCCAGACGTGTACGTTCAACCATCAGCAACAGTCCGACCATAATGACGATGGCCAGCACAATGATGCCAACCTGCAACTGGGTAATACTGGCGCCGCCAATTTCGTAGATATCGTGTGGCAACACATCAGGGAAGGTCCGTGGGGTATTGCCCCAGAACAGAACCGCAAGCTGCTGGAGAATGATCGACATCCCGATGGCGGTAATGAGTGGCGCGAGACGCGGCGCTTTGCGCAGGGGACGATAGGCGATCCGTTCTATAGCAAAACCAATCAGCATTGTCAGTGGCATGGCAATCAGCGTCGCCAGCACCAGCGCAACCGGGCCCGGCAAATGTATGGGCGCGATAATATTGAGTGCAGAAATTGTTAGCATGGCGCCCATCATGACAATTTCGCCGTGAGCAAAATTGATGAGCTGCAAAATGCCATACACCATGGTGTAGCCTAGTGCGATCAGAGCATAAATTGCCCCGACTACCAGGCCGTTAATGAGTTGCTGCAGGAAAATGTCCACAACGCCACCCTTTCGATGGACGTAATACACCCGGTCTTTGTGGGACCGGGCTTAACGAATGAATGCGAGAGTCATTGCGGATCCGGGAACGAAGGACCCGCCTGAATATTACTGGCTGTCAGCAGCGTTAACGGTTGCAACGGTTTCCCATTTGCCGCCCTTAACTTGATAGATCGTGACTGCACCGGCTTTCAGATCACCTTTGTTGTCAAAGGTGATATGTCCAGTGATGCCGTTGTAATCAGTTTTGCTGATTTCTTTCAGATACTTGGAGGGTTCTGTGGAGCCCGCACGTTTCATTGCTTCAACCAGTACCATCATGGCGTCATAAGCAAACGGGCCGTAGATCTGGATGTCTGCATTGAAGCGAGCCTGATAGCGTTTGTTGAATGCTTCGAAACCTGGCATTTTATCCTTGGGCAGACCCGGTTGAGATGCATATTGGCCTTCAGCCGCATCGCCAGCATTTTTCAGGAAAGCTGCATCCTGAAAACCATCGCCGCCAATTAGCCTGGCTGCAATACCCAGCTTTTTCATCTGCTGTGCCATCGGCGCAGCTTGCGGATCCATGCCGCCATAGAAGATCAGATCCGGCTTTTTGGCTTTCACATTGGTCAGAATGGCCATGAAGTCAGTGGCCTGATTGGTAGTGAATTCGCGCTGAACGATGTCAACACCATTTGCCTTGGCGGCTTTTTCAAATTCGTCAGCCAGACCTTGTCCGTAGGCGGTGCGGTCATCAATGATTGCCACTTTTTTGGCATGCAATGTCTGGGCTGCATAGGTGCCCAAGGCTTTACCCTGAGCTAAATCATTGGCAATAACGCGGAAGGTGGTGGCAAATCGTTGGTTGGTGTAAGGAACGGCGGTCGCAGATGGGGAAATCTGCGGAATACCTGCTTCAGCATAAATCTTGGATGCTGGAATGGTTGTGCCGGAATTCATGTGGCCAATCACGGCGGCAACCTTAGCGTCGACTAAACGCTGCGCAACAACGGTGGCTGTTTGAGGCGTAGCCTGATCGTCTTCACTTTTGAGTTCGAACGTATACTTTTGGCCACCAATGAGAACGCCGTCCTTGTTCAGATCTTCAATCGCCAAGCGAACCCCATTCTCGTTATCTTTTCCGAGATGGGCCTGGTTGCCGGTGAGCGGGCCGCCATGACCGATCAGGACAACATGATCGCCCGAGGTGGCTGAATGAGCCGCATCTCCTGTCGGGGCTGCATCTTTCTTTCCGCATGCGCCAAGTGCCACAACTGCTGCCGCGATCACGCTATATTTTGCCAACTTCATGTCTTTCCCCTGATGCGCTGCATCTTTTGTTCTGAATCGGGCCGCATGTTGTACAAAAGCCTTAAAATACGAGGCCTGCGGCGCGGCAATATTGCGCTGCCGTTTTGACCCATGTCAACGAACGGACGGGACGGACAGTCAGGGTTGCGAACCTTTTGCAACACCTGATTGAGCATCGTCGCATTTTGTGCTTGCTAAGATGACAGATTCACGACAAACACTCTGACCAGCCACGTTCGGCGAAGGAAACCGACTGATATCGTGATACAACGACATGGTCGAGCAGACGAATGTCCAGCAATCCCAGTGATTGTCTAAGTTGTTCGGTCATGTGCCTGTCTGCGCGACTGGGTTCAGCGACGCCTGACGGATGATTGTGGGCTACGATGACCGCGGCCGCATTGAGGCTTAAGGCGCGCCGGGCGACTTCACGGGGGTGAACGGATGCTTGAGTCAGTGTGCCGCGAAACAGAATTTCCGCAGACAGCACCGCATGTTGGCTATCGAGAAATAGTACGCCAAATGCTTCGCGGGTTTCACTCCCGATCCAAAGGCGCAGATAGTCGCGCACAATGGCGGGGTTGCTCATTACGTCGCGCTGCTGCAGCGGCTCGCCAAGGGCACGACGAGCCATTTCGAGTACTGCTTGGAGTTGGGCATATTTTGCATCTCCCATGCCGGGGACGGCACTGATCGCTGTGTGGCTGGCAGTAAAAAGTCCGCCCAGCGAGCGAAATTCACGCAAGAGATCGTGGGCTAGATCGACAGCACTTTTGCCTCTTATGCCCACTCGGAGGAAAATGGCGAGTAATTCGGCATCACTCAGCATGCCTGCGCCAAGATTCATTAGGCGCTCACGCGGACGCTGGTCATGATTCCAGTCTCGAATGCTCATGGCAGGGCAGACCTGAAGAGTGATTGATATAAAATATATTTGCAGATCAACAAGTCTTGAGCAAGCAACCAAGTGCTTGCCAAGTAGATGGGAGATCCACACGGATGAGCCGTGCAAAAAGACTGCTTTTAGGTGTGACAGGCGGCGTGGCTGCTTACAAATCAGCTGAGCTCACCAGACAATTGATCAAGGCGGGATATGATGTTCAGGTGGTCATGACTGAGGCTGCCACTCGATTTGTCGGCGTCCCGACTTTTCAGGCCTTATCTGGCCGTCCGGTATTTACCGATCAATGGGATAGTCGCATTGACAATCATATGGCGCACATTGATCTGCCGCGTGGCGCGGATTTGATCCTGATTGCGCCCGCCAGTGCCGATATGCTGTTCAAGCTTGCCCATGGTGCCGCGGACGACTTGCTGTCCTTACTCTGTACTGCGCGCAATTGCCCCCTGATGGTGGCGCCTGCCATGAATCGCCAAATGTGGGAAAACCCGCCCAATCTGCGAAATGTCGCGCAACTGAAGTCGGACGGCGTGCTTATTCTCGGGCCGGATCAAGGGGAGCAGGCATGTGGTGAAACGGGTATGGGTAGAATGCTGGAACCGGATGCCATTCTGGATTACGTCAACGCATTCTTCCAGCCTAAGTACCTGAACGGCCTGAAAGTGATGATTACGGCTGGGCCAACCTTTGAACGGATTGATGCCGTGCGCGGCATTACCAATTCCAGCAGCGGAAAAATGGGTTTTGCGCTTGCGCGATGCGCAGCCGATGCCGGGGCGGATGTCACATTGATTGCGGGCCCCACCATGCTGGAAACGCCGACAGGTGTACAGCGTGTGGATGTGGGTAGTGCGCAGGAGATGTTTGATCGTGTGCTTGCCGAGGTATCGCGTACCGATATGTTTATTGGCGTGGCTGCGGTGGCGGACTATCACGTGGTGAATCAATCCGAGCAGAAAATCAAAAAGAGCAGTGAAAATCTGCGTCTGGAACTGGCACCGAATCCGGATATTCTGGCAACGGTTGCGGGACTGGCGGAACCACCTTTCTGCGTGGGTTTTGCGGCAGAAAGTGAAAACCTGCTGGAATATGCCGAGCAAAAACGTCGTCGCAAGAAGCTGCCGATGCTGGTGGCGAATCTGGCACAATCCGCGATTGGCGCAGACGATAACGAAGTCATTCTGCTGGATGATGCAGGACAGCATCGTGTCGGACGAGCGCCCAAAGATGACATTGCGCGTACCATCATCAAGCATGCCGCGCGTCTTTACCAACGATACCACCCTGAATCATGACCTCTATTGACGTAAAAATTTTGGACGCCCGCCTGCATGAGCAGTTGCCGGCCTATGCAACCAGCGGATCCGCCGGCCTGGACATGCGCGCCTGTCTAGATGCCCCTCTAACTTTGCAGCCCGGAGAAACCACTTTGGTGCCGACCGGCATGGCCATCCACATCGGTGATGCGTCGCTTGCTGCGATGCTGCTGCCGCGTTCGGGCTTAGGGCACAAGCACGGTATTGTGCTGGGTAACCTGGTTGGACTGATCGATTCTGATTATCAAGGGCAGATTTTTGTGTCGGTGTGGAATCGAGGCAAGGATGCGTTTGTGATTCAGCCTATGGAACGCATCGCGCAAATGGTGATGGTGCCGGTGGTGCAGGTTGGATTCAATATTGTGGATTCGTTCGAAGCCAGTGAACGTGCCGAGGGTGGATTTGGTAGCACCGGCAAGGGGTGATTACAGGATTGGGCGTGATTTACACGCCCAATTCTTCCACCCACTGCAAGGAAGACACATGTGCCTTGTTTAGCATGTGCGGTGTAATTTGCAGCAGGCTACAGAGGTCGGTGACATCTGCCATTTCGGGGTCCTCACAGGCTTCTGCAAGCTTGAGGAAGGGGCCATACAAGCCACTGCGTTCCAATAGCGCATCCTGCACTGCTGCCGGGAGCAGCAGCGTATCCAGAATGTCCGGCATGGGCATATCGAGCATGACATCCAGTAATGAAAATACGCCCACAATAAACAGGTTATCGAGATCTGGCCCATCCAGCATATGCTGACCCAGTAACTCCACCAGGCGACCGCGTGTAATGGCTGTTTTCATCAATGCAGGCGAACTGCTCGAGTCCGGACTGGCGGTGACCAGCAACAAAGTGAGCCAGCGATACAGTTTCTGGTAACCGAGTATCGTTACGGCATGACGGAAAGAGTTAATTTCGCACGATAAGCCGAAGCCTGCTGAATTGATGTAGCGCAGCAGCTTGAATGACAGTGCAACATCGCGTTTAAGCGCATTCTCGATATCTATCATTTCCGCATTATTGCGGAGCATATTCAGCAGATTAAGAATGTTGGTGTAGGCGGGATTAATGACCTTTGCCGATAGGGTTTCCGGTTTGGCAAAGTAATAACCCTGAAACGCATCCAGTCCGATATCCATGCAATGGCGGAATTCGGTTCGCGTTTCCACTCGCTCCGCAATTTGCAGCATGGAAAATTTGCGTAGCTCGCGCGACATTCCCTGCACATTGTCCAGACCCAAGCTTTGAATATCGAGCTTCGCGTAACTGGCGATTTCCAGAAATGGAGCAACTTGCGATGAATAGGCAAAATCATCCAAGGCGATACCGAAGCCTTTTGCGCGTAGTTCCCTGGCGCGTTGTACCAGCTCCGGTGTGGCATTGACGGACTCGACAATTTCGATCACGACCCGCTGTGGTTGAAGCAGTTCGATGAACTTGCTTTCAAGCATCGAGGCGGCAACATTGATGAAGGCGAGTTTGTTTCCCACCAGCCATTCTGCGCCCATGTCTGACAGGGTGTTGACCAATACGGTGGTGCCTGCCTGCATATCGCTGGAAAACTCGGCGGAATCTGCATGCTGGTCTAGACGAAACAGCAACTCATATCCAATGATTTGCTGTTGTCTGTTGACGATTGGTTGGCGTCCGATAAATGCGCTTTTGTTCATCTTGGCTCACGGATGCGGTTGCGCCATTCGGCATGCTGGGCGAAAGCGGGCTGCATGCGGAAGCCGTGCAGCCCCTTTGGCTTAGCTTGTTTCTTTGCTCAATGCCTGAACGAACAGATCACTCTTGATTGCAGACTGCTCGGAGGTGCTGGATGCCAGCAAATCTTCCATATCCAGTACCAGTACAACCGAACCATCGCCGGACAGTGTTGCACCGGCAATGCCGCGCGGCCGGATATTCTGCAGAGGCTTAATCACCACATCATCACGACCGACAAAGCTATCAATGGCAAGGATGAAAGAGTGTTCGGTCGACTGCATCAGTACGCCGAATTGTGGCGACTGAGTTTCTTCCCAGCCAATTAGACGCGCCAGCGATCGAACCGAGAGTACCTCGTCGCGAACGACGATGGTGGCGCGGCCGGATACTTCCTGCACCTGATCGGAGCGGATCGGGATAATCTCGCGCACCATGGCCAGCGGCACACCAAATGGCTGATTGCAGACCTTGACCACAAGAACCGGCAGAATCGCCAGTGTCAGCGGCAGCGAGATGGTGAAGCGTGTACCTTCGCCGACGGTGGACGAGATATCGATACGGCCGTTGAGCTTCTGGATGTTGGTCTTGACCACGTCCATGCCCACGCCACGACCGGAGATACTCGAAATCTGATCCTTGGTGGAAAAACCGGGCAGGAACACCAGCTGCAGCGCCTGCTTGTCATCCAGACTATTGGCTGCTTCGAGGTCGATAATGCCCTTTTCGACGGCTTTGCGACGCAGCACATCCGGGCGCATACCTTTGCCGTCATCGGCGATATCGATCAGGATATGGTCGCCGACCTGTGTCGCTGACAGCGTCACGATGCTCTTGGGCGGTTTGCCAAGCTGGTTACGTTCCTCGATGGTTTCGACACCGTGATCAACGGCATTGCGAACCAAGTGAACCAGCGGATCATTCAAGTCCTCCAGCATGGTCTTGTCGAGTTCGGTTTCCTCACCGGAAATGACCAGTTCGACGTCTTTCCCGAGTTGGCGAGCAAGATCTCGTGCCAGGCGAGGATATTTCTGGAACAAGCGGCCGATAGGCTGCATACGGGTTTTCATCACCGCATTTTGCAGGTCGCTGACCAGCAGATCGAGCTGGCCAATTGCTTCATCCAGCGCTTTCAGTGTCCCTGTGTCGGTTCGACCCTGCAGGATATCGGTACGCAGTGTGGTGAGCCGGTTTTTGGTCAGGCCGATTTCGCCGGACAAATTCAATACCTGATCCAGGCGGACGGTATCAATCCGAATGGTGGTTTCCTGCGTAGACAATTGCTGTGCCGCTGCAGGCTTGACACCCGTTGGTGCGCTTGCCAAACCACCAGGCGCTGGAGCGGGCATGGGGGGCTTGGGTGCAGGTGCAGGAACCGGCGCTGCCGCGAGTGGAGCGGGCGCGGCGGCAGGTGCGGGTGCAGGCGCTGCAACAGGAGTCGGTGCTGGGGCAGGGACAGGAGCGGTCATGGCAGGTGCTGGAGCTGATGTGGCAGATGGGCCAAGCAAGCCCTCGTAGAGCTGTACCCAGTCCGGTTCATCCGGTCGCTGTGCAGCACTCATGACGGAAGCTGGCGCGGGGGCTGATGCAGGGGCAGCAGCGGGCGCTGGTGCAGGTGCTGGAGGTGGGGGAGCAGATGCGCTTACTTCTTTGCCTTCCAGCGCGGCATCTAGCTGGGCGATCAGGGTAGGATCTGCCGCAGCTGGCATGCGTGCTTGCCCGAGATAACCGAACATGTCCCGCACTACACCTGTTGCGGCGAGAATCACATCCATCAGTTCGGACGTCAGTGAAATCTCTGAGTTTCGCAGCTTGTCGAACAGGTTTTCCGTGCGATGGCACAGGTTGACCAGAGAATCGACATTCAGGAAGCCTGCTCCACCCTTGATGGTGTGAAAGCCACGGAAGATTTCGTTGAGCAACTGCTTGTCGCCCGGACGCTTTTCCAGTTCGACCAGTTTGTTGTCCACGTCGGAGAGCAATTCAGAGGCTTCCATCAGGAAGTCCTGAAGCAGCTCTTCCATACCGCTGAAATCGCTCATGTCCCTATCCTTACAAAGTGAGTCAGGGGCAGCACATTATGCGTGCCCCTTTCCGGGGATCAGAATCCCAGGCTGGCCAGCAAGTCGTCGACCTGTTCCTGATTCGTGACGACGTCGGTGCGGCCTTCTGTCTTGTAAACCGGTCCATTGAGTAGATCGGGTGAAGTATCTGCCACCGTTGGGGTTTTGCCCGCTGCAGGCGAGAATTGCACCAAGAACTCAAGCAGGCCGCCTTCCATTTCCTTGGCCATTTCCACCACCTTCTTGATCACCTGACCTGTCAGATCCTGGAAGTCCTGAGCCATCATGATTTCCAGCAATTGCTGATTAGTCGAGCGAGCCTGGTCGGTGGTGCGCTTCAGATGCTCTCGTGTTTTGATCGCCAGATCGCGGAATTCATCCACAGTCATTTGTTTGTTAAACAGGCGATCCCATTCTCTACTCAGCACTTCGGATTCAGCCTCGACCTTATCCTGAATGGGCTGAGCAACATCGATGGCATTTAATGTCCGATTTGCTGCCTGCTCGGTCAGTGTGGCGATATAAGATAGCCGGTCTCGCGCATCCGGGATGGCTGCCGCAGCTTTCTCTAGGGACTTGTCATACCCAAGCTCTCGCAGGGCATCGTGCATTTTTCGCGTAAGCTGGCCGATGCTTGAGAACATGGATCGTGCGGGCTCGTCCAAGTTCGCGAAATTGGCTGCCACCGCTGCAGCATCCGCAACTGCACCTGCACTCACTTCTACGGGTGAGGGCGCTGCTTCTGGAGGCGCTGCGGGTGTCGAGGCGCTGACGATGCTGTCAAACAGAGCCTGAAGTTCGTCAGAGTCGCCGGTGTTGTTGGTCTGGTTGCTCACACGCGCCTCCTTACTTGTTCATGTTCGCAAAGATCTTGCCGAGCTTCTCATCCAGCGTGGCGGCGGTAAACGGCTTGACGATGTAGCCACTGGCACCAGCCTGGGCTGCTTCGACAATGTTTTCCTTCTTCGCCTCCGCGGTGATCATCAGAACCGGGAGATGCTTGAGTGACGGATCAGCACGAATGGCTTTCAATAGCTCGATCCCTGTCATGTTCGGCATGTTCCAGTCCGTGACTACGAACTCGTAAGTACTGGATTTGAGCTTGTGGAGTGCCACTTGCCCATCTTCCGCCTCTTCGACGTTACCGAACCCGAGCTCCTTGAGCAGGTTCCGCACAATACGGCGCATCGTCGAAAAGTCGTCGACCACCAGAAAGCGCATATTTTTGTCTGTCATAACTCACTCCGTCACGGGTGCGCGAATATCAAGCTGCCAGAGCCTGGGCGGTATCTTGCCCGGGTATTACATTTGCAGGTACGGCATAATGGTTTCGGCCAAAATGACCGGGTCGAACTTGGCGACATAGGAATCCACGCCTACGCTGCTGCCCATTGCCCGATTGGCATTGGATGACAGCGAAGAGTGCATCACTACGGGGATGCCCTTGAATCTCTGGTCCGACTTGATGTGCTTGGTGAGCACATAGCCATCCATTTCCGGCATTTCGGCATCGGTCAGAATCAGTTTCAGGTGATCCTGCAGACGTTCTCCGTCGTGCTGGTAGCGATTGGCCAGATTCTGCAATTTGTCCCAGGCTTCCTTGCCATTGTTGGCCTGATGGTATTTCACGGAAATCTTGTCGAGCACACCAATGATTTCCTTGCGGGCGACCATCGAGTCGTCCACGAAGAACATGAATTTTTCCGTGTCCAGATTGGCCTTCGGAATATCCGGAACAACGGTTTCACCGATGACACTGGACAGAATCTGTTCCACGTCCAGAATCGACACCAGTCTCCCGCCTTCCAGTTCGGTGATGGCGGTAATCAGTGCCTGCGAACCTGCCAGCATCTGCTCTGGTTGCCGAACCTTGTTCCAGTCAACACGGATGATGCGATCAACCGAATGCACCAGAAAGCCCTGAGTGTGCTTGGAGAATTCCGTCACAATCATGGTCTGTTCGGAGTCCTTGTCATATTCGGCAGGACGAACAAAGCGTGTGAGTGAAATCACCGGAATGATATTGCCGCGAAGGGAAATCACGCCCTCAACGCCGACCGGCATATTCGGGGTACGGGTGATCCTGGGTGTTTGTGAGACTTCGCGCACCTTGAACACGTTGATGCCGAAAGTTTCCCTTGAACCCAGGGAAAACAGCAGGATTTCCATCTTGTTCGAGCCGGCGAGCTTGGTTCTCGCGTCAACCGCTTCGAGCAATGTGCTGTTATCAAGCGCCATGAAGAATGTCTCCGGTCGATAGACTAGCGATGCGAAGGCGCATCATAGTTTCCACGCAGCATCGTCGCGACTGCATCGGTGAGCTTTTGTGGCTCGAATTTCGCCACATACGCGTCCACCCCCACTGACTGTCCGAGCTTCTGGTTAGACATGCCCGACAGCGACGAATGCATGAGGACAGGAATGCCAGCAAAGCGCGGATCACTTTTCACTTGCTTGGTCAGCATGTAGCCGTCCATTTCCGGCATTTCTACGTCAGTTAGTATCATATGGACGAGATCCTTAACGGCCTTGCCCTGCGTTTCAGCATAGACGGCAATCTTTTGCAGTGCTTCCCATGCTTTCTTACCGTTGATGGCAAATTCGTAATTGATTTTCAGCGCATCAAGGGTGCGTTCAATCTGTTTGCGTGCAACTGCCGAGTCATCCGCAAAGAAGACCGTTTTTCCGATCAGATCTGCCTGTGGCTGGATCGCGCGGAATTCGTGGGAGTCATCCGCTTCGTTGGTTTCAGCCAGTACTTTTTCAACGTCCAGCATCATCACCAGCTTGTTGTTTTCAAGTTCGGTGACCGCAGTGACTAGTCCGCGCAAGGTATTGGCGAGCATCTCGGGCGGAACACGCATTTGTGACCAGTCCAGACGCAGAATGGTATCAACGGCCTCGACCAGGAAGCCCTGAGTGTGTCCGTTGTATTCGGACACAATCATGATTTCCGGCTTGGTTGTAGTCTGAACACCCACGTATTTAGCCAGATCAATCACTGGAATCAGGATGCCGCGCAGGCTGACCATGCCCTCTACAGCGGGAGGCATGTCGGGCGCCTGGGTAATTTCCGGGGTACGCATGACTTCGCGCACTTTAAAGACGTTGATACCGAAGTTCTCGCGACGACCACTGCGCTCGTCGAGCCCCAGCGTGAACAGGAGGATTTCAAGCTTGTTTGTCCCTGCAAGCTTGGTGCGTGCGTCGATATTCTTCAATAGGTCTGACACTTTACCGCTCCTGTATCCGATGTCGTCGAGCGCTTGTCGATGCGCTGTCCTTAGTCGTTATAGCCACAGAATTGCGCATAAACCAGTTTGTCGATTGCAATCTTTGTGCACGTGTGGGGAAGATGCTCTGTGTAACGTGCAATCAAAGTTGGCAAAGCCTGAGATTTTTATAATGCAAGGTAAGGCAAACCCCCAAGAGGAAATCATGACTCTGGACGACGAGCGCAAAAATGCGGACCGCGCGGAGCTGGAACAGGCCTTTTCTCTGTTCACTGAAGCATCGCGGCAACTGGTGGAGTCCTATCAGGAGCTTGAGCAGCGAGTGACTTCGCTCACCACTGAACTTGCTGTGGCCAATGGTGCTTTACGCAAGCAATTCGAGGAGAAGGCGGCCTTGTCTGCACGCTTGGAAGCATTACTGGATGGCTTGCCCGCAGGTGTGGTCGAAATCGATCCGAGCGGGTGTCTCAGTATGGCGAATGCGGCAGCGCTGGAGTTATTTGGCGACGGTTTGACCGGTAAGGACTGGCATGCAGGCGTCGAAAGTACCTTGAAGGCAACTGCGGTATCTGGCGAGTTCGAGTTTACTGACCCAACCGGCAATGAGCGGCGGATCGGCGTGGTTAACCGGACGCTGGGAGGCGGGGAACGCATTGTGCTGGTGACCGATTTGAGCGAACGCTGGCGTTTACAGCGTCAGCTCGAACACCACAAACGGCTCGCATCCATGGGGGAGATGGCTGCAGGGTTAGCCCACCAACTCCGAACACCGTTATCGACCGCTCTGCTCTATGTCGCAAATCTGTCGCGACAGCAATTGCAGGAGCCAGACCGGATCCGCTTTAGCAACAAAGCGCTTGGGCAGTTGCGGTATCTGGAAAGCCTGATTCAGGACATGCTGAGTTTCGTACGTGGCCAGCAGGCTCATACCGAGCGAATCAATTTGAAAGATTTGGTCAGCGAAGCTGTGCAGACGGTGGAGCCGCAGGAACGGGCGATGCATCGTGATTGGCACATCGCCATGCCGGATGCCCCCATCTGGGTCAATGTATCGGGAAAGGATATGTTGGGCGGCGTCATTAATCTGCTCGAGAACGCGGTTGAAGCAACGACGGACGGTGGCCGGATTGCAGTTCGTCTGAATGTTTATCGGGACAATGCATTCCTGGAGGTTGAGGACAACGGCTGCGGTATTGCTCAAGAGCTTCAGGAGCGCTTGTTTGAGCCCTTTTTCACGACTCGAAAAGAAGGGACCGGGTTGGGATTAGCAATTGTACGGAATTTGGTTACGGCCTATGCTGGAGAAATCGGGGTTCAGTCTGCACTGGGAAAAGGTGCGCGATTTACCATCCGATTGCCTATTGTGAAATAACATCTCCACGAAGCGGGTTGTCTCGTGGCACAATAAAGTTTTTGGGTTTTTCATGCGAGATTGAAAAAAGCTATCAATCTGGCATGGCTAGCCGCCAGCGGATCGTGAAGTCCAGTGGATATTCGTAGAAGGGAAACAGGTCAACATGACAGCAACCGTGCAAATTGAGGGCGCAACAGGGCGCCTTGTTCTGACCGGACAGTTTGATTTCAGTGCACACCGTGATTTTCGTCATGCTTGCGATCAGCTCCTGGCTCAGGATGATGTCAAGGAAATCGTGGTTGATTTTGAGAGCGTGGACTATCTGGACAGTTCGGCCTTGGGGATGTTGCTGTTACTTAAAGAAAAAGCATCGTCCGGCGGTCGTAAGCTGGCATTGGCCAATTGCAAGGATGCGGTTCGGCAAGTGCTGGAAATTGCTTGCTTCGGCAAGATTTTTACCATCCTGTAATTGACGGCTTCCTGTCTGATTCAGTCCATGCCGGAGCTGCTGGTGTGGCACTGGATCAGTGAGGAATCGGCTCATGATCCACGTGCGCAATGTCAGCCAGCCTGCATGGCGTTCATTCGATGGGCCATGGTGAGGGCGATCGCCTGATGGCCAGGGATACTGATACCGATGTCTTGCGGTCGGGGTCCAGATTAGGGCATCTGGATACCGGGGTTCGTCCCGAGCGTCCCGCAGGGCACATGCAGGTTCTTCCTTCACACAATGCGGACGTCATTCTTCCGCTGCAAATCCGCAAACCGGTTATCCGCGAAACGATTATTGCCGTTGGCGCCTCAACAGGTGGAACGGATGCCATCAAGGCATTCCTTCAGCCGATGCCTTCCATTATTCCCCCCATCATCATCACCCAGCATATGCCGGCGCAATTTACGCGCTCGTTTGCCTCAAGATTGGATACGCAGTGTCGTATTCATGTCAAAGAAGCTGAGGATGAAGAACCCATCCTGCCGGGAACAGCCTACATCGCACCCGGGAGTGCGCATCTGATGCTGGTGATGCGCAACAACAAATATCACTGCAGTCTCTCGGAAGGCTTGCCAGTCAATCGTCACAGGCCTTCTGTCGATGTCATGTTCCGTTCGGTGGCCAATCTTGCCGGAGCCAATGCAGTGGGGGTGATGCTCACCGGAATGGGTCGTGATGGGGCTCAGGGGATGCTCGAAATGCGTCAAGCAGGCGCATATAACTTTGCACAAGATGAGCAAAGTTGCGTGGTATTTGGTATGCCTAAAGAGGCGATCGCAATTGGTGCGACTCATGAAGTCATCTCGCTAAAGGAGATGACGCACAGGGTTCTGATGGTGGTTGCCAAGCGCGGGCGCTAAAATTGCTTAAGCAATGCTCCGCGCGTTCGGCATACACGATACGAGGGAGCAGTGTTTCATGGCAGCACTACCGATTCTCATTGTTGAAGATGACAACGACCTGCGCGAGGCGCTGGCCGATACGCTGAAAATTGCAGGCTACCGCGTGATTGAGGCTGATGATGGCAGCCGTGGTCTCGAACAGATATCCAGCCACAAGGTCGGTCTGGTTTTGTCTGATGTGCAGATGCAGCCAATGGATGGCGAAGCACTGCTGTCCCAGATCAAGATAGATTATCCGCATATCCCCGTGATTCTGATGACGGCCTACGGCATGATCGAAAAGGCTGTGGCGGCCATGCATGCGGGCGCGGCTCACTATCTCCCAAAACCCTTCGAGCCTGAGGATCTGCTGGTTCAGGTGGCTCGCTATATGTTGCCTTCGGTGAACGATGATGCCTTGATCGCCGAAGCGCCGGGTATGCTGGATCTGCTGGATGTGGCACAGCGCGTGGCGATGTCGGATGCGTCGGTGATGATCACAGGCGAAAGCGGCACGGGCAAGGAAGTGCTGGCGCGCTATATTCATCGTCATTCGCCGCGCGCCAACGGCCCCTTCGTTGCAATCAATTGTGCGGCCATTCCAGAGAACCTCCTCGAGTCCACCCTGTTTGGCCATGAGCGCGGCGCGTTTACCGGTGCGGCAAATCAGCACATTGGCAAATTTGAACAGGCCAATGGCGGTACGCTGCTACTGGATGAAGTGTCGGAGATGCCACTTGAGCTTCAGGCCAAGTTACTGCGTGTTCTGCAGGAGCGCGAAGTAGAGCGGGTTGGGGGGCGCCACCCCATCCCTGTGAATATTCGTGTGCTGTCTACCTCCAATCGCGACATGGAGCTGGAAGTGGCAGAGCATCGTTTCCGTGAGGATTTGTATTACCGGCTGAATGTGTTTCCGCTGAAATTGCCGGCATTGCGCGAGCGTCCTGACGATATCTTGCCGCTTGCACGTACTATTCTGGCGCGGCATTCGGGGCTGACGCATCGACGGATGCCCACCATCAGTGATCAGGCTGCTGTAGTGCTCAAGTCGCACACCTGGGACGGCAATATTCGCGAGCTTGAGAATGTCATGCAGCGCGCACTGATTCTGGCGCCCGGTGACGATATCGAGTGCGCGCATCTGTTCTTGCCCGGCAGCTCTCGCTTGCGGCAAATGTTACCGGCAAGGATTGCCGCCGAACCGGAAAAGCTTGCCGTTTTCCCGGCAGAACCTGTCACGGATATCAAGGTACTGGAGCGGCAGCATATTCTCGATACCCTGAATGCTGCGCAAGGTGTACGAAAGCTTGCCGCCGAGCGATTAGGGATGAGCGAGCGTACGCTTCGATACAAGCTGCAACAGTATCGCGAAGAGGGTTTTCTGGTTGAATAGGGTCGTAGCGCAATACAAAAGCAGGGGGGAGATGACAAAAATACGACAGCAACCGTTTGTCGTCTACCCCGTGAAAACTGGCTTGGGCGTTCAAGTTTTCACAATTTTTGCCGTTTAAGAGGGTGAAGACCGATTGGGCGTGAAATCTGGCCTGGCAATTGCTTGGCAATGATGAAACTGCTTCCTATATTCAAAATGTAGATGCCGGAAATACCTGATTGCGTTTTGTTGGGGTTTCCGACCTACCGAGGTTCGAGGTGCATGATGGGCACACCAGGTATTGATCAATTGTTGGGGGAACTGAAGGCGATGTCGTCGCTGGCTTCAAGCCAGAAGTCGACACCTGCTGCGGACATTCCTGAGGGCGGAGACTTTGCCTCGGTTCTCAAAAGTTCGATTGATCAGGTAAACCAGATGCAGCTTGATGCGCATGCTAATCAGCAGGCCTTCGAATCCGGCGCACCCGATGCGAATCTACAAGACGTGATGGTCTCGCTGCAAAAGGCGAGTCTGTCGTTCCAGACAATGGTGCAGGTTCGTAACAAACTGGTTTCCGCTTACCAGGACGTGATGAACATGCAAGTGTAATGACCTGGATGAACCATGGATGAGGCAGTTGTAGCTCTAGATCACGCAGAAGCGCCGCCGAACCCGATTACCAAGTTGGTTCAGCGTTTCAACAGACTGTCGAATCCCCGCAAGATTGCAATTCTTGCCGGTGTGGCACTTGCCGTTGCGGCAATGTTTGCCAGCGTGATGTGGTCACGCGATCCCGGATACCGAATTCTCTTCTCCAATGTTGCAGATCGTGATGGCGGCCAGATCATCCAGTCGCTGCAGCAGATGAATATCCCCTACAAGGTCGAGATGGGCGGGGCCATTGCCGTTCCGGCTGACAAAGTGTACGACATCCGACTTCGTCTGGCGTCGCAAGGCTTACCGAAAGCCGGCTATGTCGGCTTCGAACTGATGGATAACCAGAAGTTCGGCATCAGCCAGTTCAACGAGCAGGTCAATTATCAGCGCGCAGTGGAAGGTGAGCTATCGCACAGCATTGAATCGCTTTCTGCGGTGCAATCGGCGCGTGTGCACATTGCCATGCCCAAGGAAAGCGTGTTTCTGCGCGATAAGGTACATCCGACGGTTTCCGTGTTGCTGACACTGTATCCCGGACGTCTGCTGGAGGCATCGCAGGTGGCCGGGATTGTGCATCTGGTATCGGGTAGCATTCCGAGTCTGCAAGCCAGTGATGTTACCGTGGTGGATCAGGACGGCAATATGTTGTCCACCAATCCGGATAATGTCGGCAATAACCCAAACACTGGTACAAATCTCAGCCGCAAACAGCTGGCTTACACCCATCAGGTCGAGGCTGATCTGGCTGAACGCGTACAGAAAATTCTCGAGCCGATTGTCGGGAAAGATAACGTCAAGGCTGAAGTGACTGCCGAGCTGGATTTTTCGGAGCAGGAACAGGCTAGCGAAAATTATCGCCCGAATTCCACGCCCAATGCCTCAGCGATTCGTAGCGAGAAATCGCAGGAATCCAGCAATACGGCCAACAACAATGCACCTGCTTCTGGCGTGCCCGGTGCTTTGTCCAATCAGCCTCCGGGTGCCGCTTCGGCGCCGGTGAATCTACCCAACCCACCCGGTGTGAGTCCGAGTGGCGGTGCTGGACAGACCGGTTCATCTAATAAGGAAATGACGCGTAACTACGAAGTGGATCGTACTGTTGCGCACGTTAAGCAGCCGCTTGGCCAGATCAAGCGCCTGTCCGCAGCTGTCGTGGTGAACTACAAACGTGTGAACCAAAAAGATGGCGGCGTGAAGTCGGTGCCGCTGACCCAGCCGGAAATGACGCAAATCGACCATCTGGTGCGCGAAGCCATCGGCTACAGCGAGTCGCGCGGAGATTCGGCAAAGGTCGTGAATGCAGCGTTTGCCGATCGTATCCTGGATATTGAAGGCAAGTCCTTCCTGGTTAAGCTGACCGAATACCTGATCGCTCATACAACCGACATCATCAAGGTTGCCCTGATTGCGATGGTACTGGCTTACCTGCTGTTTGGTGTACTGCGTCCGATCCTGCGTGATGTGATCCGACCGCAGCGTGAACAGCAGCTGGCCGGTGAGGATGGTGCGGTTGCACTGACTGCGGAAGAGCTGGCACAGAGCGAAGTCGAGGCCGAGGCAGTGGCCGAAGCCGAGGCTAATGCTCAGTTGATTGCCTTCTCCGAGTTGATGCAACGTGCCAAGGAAATGGCTCGCGAAGACCCGCGTATGGTCGCCACCATTATTCGCGAATGGCTGAATGCGGATGCGGGCGATAAGGAAACGACATAAGGTCAGCAACGATTGAGATAGCAGTCTCACCCAGAGACCGACACTAGCATCGGTCACGCCATCGGCGATCAAGAATATGGGAGCGGCAGGACATGGCAGCCAAGGATAGTGGCAATAACGAAGAGGCTATTCGCAAGAGCGCGGTATTGCTCATGAGTCTGGGCGAGGATGCTGCAGTCGAGGTATTCAAATTCCTTGGACCGAAGGAAGTCCAGAAAATTGGTCTGGCCATGGCCAATATGGACAATGTCACCCGTGAACAAGTTGAGGCTGTGCTGGGCGATTTCCTGTCCAGCACGCAAAACCGTGCCAACTTCGGTGCCGCTGACGAATATATCCGTTCGGTGCTGACCAAGGCATTGGGTTCCGACAAGGCGGCCAATCTGCTGGATCGAATTCTGCAGGGTGGTGATAACACTGGCATTGAAGCGCTTAAGTGGATGGATGCGGCTGCAGTGGCCGAACTCATCAAGAACGAACACCCGCAGATTATTGCCACGATTCTGGTGCACCTTGAACCCGATCTGTGTTCCGAAGTGCTGAGCTATTTTGTGGAACGGCTGCGTAATGATGTTTTGCTGCGGATTGCCACACTGGAAGGCGTCCAGCCTGTCGCGTTGCGCGAATTGAACGAAGTGCTGACGCAGCTGCTGTCTGGCGCCGATCGCATCAAGAAGTCTGCCATGGGCGGCGAAGCCATGGCTGCAGAAATTCTCAACTTCATGGGTGGTGTGGTCGAAACCTCGGCGCTCACCGCCATCCGCGAATACGATCCCGAACTCGCTCAGCGCATTCAGGACAAGATGTTCACCTTCGAAAACCTGGTGGATATCGACGACCGCGGCATCCAGACCTTGCTCCGCGAAATTGCATCGGATGCATTGATTACCGCCATGAAGGGAACGAGCGAAGCCCTGCGCAACAAGATCTTCAGAAATATGTCCTCGCGGGCGGCAGAAATGCTCCGCGACGACTTCGAAGCAAAGGGTGCCGTCAAGGTGTCCGATGTGGAAGCCGAACAGCGCGAAATCCTCAAAGTGGTGCGTCGTCTGGCAGACGAGGGACAGATTGCTATTGCCAAGGGCGGTGGCGAAGGCTTCCTCGAGTAAACCGTGTATCTCGGCGAAGGGCAAATCATTTCGCCGGCTGTGTGAAACAAGCGGGTGGACGCAGCTTCACGTACTGGCGTGAGGCTGGGGCGTCTCCGGCAAGAAGTGGATGGGCAGGTGGCATATGAAAGCGTGGGGCAGCAAAAACATTCTGAAAGGCGAAGAAAGCCGTCAGGCGGAACGCTGGAATATGGGGAACTTCCCGGGCGGGTCTATTCAGCATCCATCCCATCATGAACACAGTAATGTGGTGAGACTGGATACCGGACAGGTGTTGCAGCTCGAGCAGCCATTGCCCGAGGTTGCGCCAGAAGTCATTCCAACTCATACCGTGACGACCACTGCGCGAGAACCCGTTCCGGAGGTCGATGAGGCCGAGCTGGACGCAATTCGCGATACTGCGCGCAATGAAGGGTTTGCTGCGGGCATGGAGGCGGGACGCAAAGCGGGCTATGACGAAGGCTATGCACAAGGACGAGATGCTGGCTATAAAGTCGGGCACGCGGAAGGGGTGGAGGCAGGGAAGGAAGTTGGCGAGAAAACCGGGCATGATTCTGCACAGTCGCTGGTTCAGCAAGCTGTTCAGCATTTTGAAACAGTCATTGCCGGGCTAGATGCATTGACGCACGATTGCGAACGGCAGCTTGCACCGATCATGGTCGATCTGGCACTGATGGCCGCGCGGCAGATGGTTCGGGCAACAATCCAGGCGCAACCTGAACATCTGACTCAACTGATTCGGGAGGCACTGCATGAAGCAGGGGAACAGCCGGGCCGGGTAAAAGTTCGACTGCACCCGGACGATGCCGACGTCGTATCACGTATGGCTGAAGAAGAAGTATCGGGTGGGCGCTGGAAGATTATCCCGGATGGCGATATCGAACGAGGAGCATGCCGACTGGATTCTCCCACTATGGAGCAGGAGCTTGATCTTGAAAGCCGGTGGCAGCGTATCACCAGCACGCTTGGGAGCTGTGTACCGTGGAAACAGTAGCGCCCAGTGTTGCGAGGCTGGAAGCCTACCTGCAGGATTGCCGTGAAGCCATTGCCAATGTCGGCTTGCCGCCAGCATGTGGTCGACTGACCCGTGTTGCAGGGATGGTGCTGGAGGCTGTTGGTCTAAAAGTGCCTGTGGGCGAGAGCTGCATGATCATATTGCCCGATGGCGAGCGGGTAGAGGCCGAGGTAGTAGGGTTCAATGGCGATCGCCTGTTTCTGATGCCTGTCGCCGAGATTCATGGCCTTGAACCCGGTGCCATTGTGATGCCTTTCGAGGCACTCGACCAACAGGTTCCCGTCTATGGAGAACCTGTTCATCTTCGCGCATCCAAACATGAGAAAGGGCGCCAGGTTGCCGTTGGAGACAGGCTACTGGGTCGTGTGCTGGATGGCCTGGGCAGGCCACTGGATAAGCTGGGTCCTCTTGCTACCGTAGATCATGTTCCCTTATTCAGTAAACCATTCAATCCACTCGACCGAGCGCCCGTGACTGATGTGCTGGATGTTGGCGTGCGGGCGATCAATGCGATGCTCACAGTCGGTCGCGGCCAGCGTCTCGGGCTGTTTGCCGGTTCCGGCGTGGGCAAAAGCGTATTGCTGGGTATGATGGCGCGCTACACCACGGCAGATGTGGTTGTGGTAGGGTTGATTGGCGAGCGCGGCCGTGAAGTCAAAGAGTTCATCGAAAACATTCTCGGCGAGGAAGGCCGGCGGCGCTCTGTTGTCGTAGCGGCACCTGCTGACACGCCCCCTCTGTTACGTTTGCATGGTGCAGCCTATGCAACGGCGATCGCTGAATATTTTCGTGATCAGGGAAAAAATGTGCTGTTGATCATGGATTCTTTAACGCGCTACGCCATGGCCCAGCGTGAAATTGCACTGGCGGTGGGGGAGCCTCCAGCAACCAAAGGCTATCCGCCATCGGTGTTTGCCAAATTACCCCATCTGGTTGAGCGTGCGGGCAATGGCCGCCCGGGGTCCGGATCGATTACTGCCTTTTATACTGTACTGGTCGAAGGGGATGATCAGCAGGATCCGATCGCCGACTCGGCTCGCGCCATTCTTGATGGTCACTTCGTATTAAATCGATCGCTGGCAGAGGCCGGACATTATCCTGCGATTGATATCGAACAATCGATCAGCCGGGTAATGACTGACCTGGTGAGCCAGGAAGAGCTTTACGATGTACGCAGGTTGAAACAACTGTATTCTCGTTTCCAGCGGAGTCGCGACCTGATTTCAGTGGGCGCCTATGTAAAGGGGAGTGATCCATTGCTGGATGAGGCCATCGCCAGAATGCCTGCCATCCAGGCTTTTCTGCAGCAAGGCATGCATGAACGGGAGCCCTACCTCGGCGCACGTGCGCGACTGGCAGAATTATTGCGCTGAGTGTGATACATGGCGGCACCGTTTCAGTTCGAATTTTTGCTTAACCTGGCACGTGACAAGCGCGAGGACGCGCTGAATCACCTGCGCGACGCGACCCAGAATCTGGAGCAATCCAGGCAACGGTTGATTCAGGTAGAGGCCTATGCGCAGGAATACCGAAATCGTCTGGCCGAAAAGGTGAATCAAGGGATTACTGCGCCGCAATACAGTGACTATCAGCAATTTCTGGCGCGGCTCGACCAGGCCGCCACCCAGCAGGGATTTGACGTGCAGCGCTGCGAGCAGGTGCTGGAAGCAACTCGGCGTTTCTGGCAGGAAACCGAGCGCGAGCTAAAGGCTTACGAAACGCTACAGGAGCGGCATCTTCGCGGAGAGATTGTCCGCGAAGAGCGCCGCGAGCAGAAAATGATGGACGAGTGGGTGTCCATCAGTATCCGTAATAAGCGGTAGCGTATGGTGGACGGTGCTTACTGCTTGATCCAGCCGAAGTAGGGCACCACATACTGCCGGCCGCTGTCAGTTAAGGCACCATAAAGTGCGCCAGTCTTATTTTTAAACATCACGCCCGCGACGGACTGACCCGCGAAAGTGCAGGGTGCAGCCCCGAACGTCAGAGTGACATCAAAGACATTGGCATCGGTACGGGGCTTGATGGTGCCCGTTTGCGCACAGCCATTGACCAAGCCTGTCAGGGCACCCGATTCAGCAATGGTAAGCGTTTGCGATGTATCGACAGCAGTCGCTGCCCAAGTGCCCGCCAAGGATTTCAACGTGGCACCATCTGAATAGGTGCTGTCGTATGGCAGATCAAATCCGATACTTCCGGCGAGCGTGCTCACGATACCGGTGAATGCGCCTTTGCTGGCATAGGTTGCCGCAACCGTGCCGGTGAATCGGGTGGATTTTTCCAGGCTGAACTGAACAGTGTTGCTTGAAGAAAAATAGCCTGCGACGGTCTTATCCGAGATACCGGTTCCCTGAACCACACCGGCGAGCGTGGTTGGGGCATTGATGCCGGAATACAAGAAGACGTAGCCACCATCACTCAAAACCACACCCTGAATCGCACGGCCTTCGGTGGTTTTTCCGCCCCAAAAACCTTGAGCAGAGCCGCTGGTCGCCACTGGTGGTGTGGTATTGCCATTATCCTGTTTGATTTCGCCGGATGTACCACCGCCACACGCCGCGAGCAAGCCCGCTACAGACAAGGTGACCAGTATGGAAGACAGCTTCATGTTTTATCTTTCCTGAAAAGCATCGGTGCCGACGAAACAGCATGGTACAAATTTGACCAAGCGTATGCTACACCGCGCAACTGGTCAGACCAAGCATGAATAGGATGATGTGAATCGAGTGCAGCCATCCGGGCGAAGAATGAATCAAACCGCAAACGATTCCCTAAGCATCCGAGTGGCTTCACTTTCGATTTTGCCCTTTAGACCCTTGAGCAGAAAGCCCAGTGTCACGCTCAGCACTACCTGATCAGACTCGACACTGAAGGTGCCATTTACGCCCAGTCGTTCAAAGTGCAGTACATTTTCTTGCCAGCGATGTTGAATGGAAAACTCCTTGGCGAGTTCGGCTCCAACATGTTCGACGCGTTTCTTTGCGTCATCTTGGGAGAGGGAGTGCGGATGGCGAATCAGAATATCGGGCATGGTCTGCAAAAAAATGTTGGAAAAGTCAGCTGGCAAGTTTACCTGATCCAGACATCATTTGCCGCCCACGCGCCACTGCTGCTTGTGGCATAATTGGCGAATGGTGCAATGGAATGCACTGGCGGATGACCAGCACGCTTCCGTCATTTTCGCCATCTCGGCACGCGCCAATAATGATTCGAGCATGCGTGCACGAACGGGACAACATTTAAAGCCATCTTGCAGGAACACCCCCTTATGCAATTTTCCGAACGCATTAATCGTTTGCAGGGCTCCCTGGTTCGCGAAATTCTCGCGGTTGCTGGTCGCCCGGATGTGATTTCCTTTGCCGGCGGCCTGCCAGCACCGGAAGCCATGCCAAAGCTTGATTTTACGAATGTACCAGCCGGCCTGTCGCAATACGGCCCGAGTGAAGGCGAAGCCTGGCTGCGTGAAGCCATTGCTGCCGATATGAACAAGATCGGTGTACCGGCCAAGCCCGAGCACATCCTGATTCTGACTGGCTCCCAGCAAGGTCTGGATCTGGCTGGCAAGCTGTTTGTCGATCCGGGTACACCCGTTCTGGTAGAAGCCCCGACTTTCCTGGCTGCGGTTCAGGTATTTGGCCTGTTTGGCGCCAAGTTCCTGGAAGTGAACCTGAAGTCATCCGGTCCTGACCTTGAACAGCTGGAACAGTTGCTGATCAAGGAAAAGCCTGTGATGGCCTACCTGATCCCGACATTCCAGAATCCGGCCGGCTTCTGCTACGACGACGCAACCCGCCGCCGCGTGGCCGAGCTGTTCGATGCACACAATGTAGTGTTGCTGGAAGACGAACCGTATCGTGAATTGGTGTACGACAAGTGCGATCGCCAGCCGATCGTGTCGTATCTGAAGAAGGCCGACTGGATTCATTTCGGCACCTTCTCCAAGACCGCGATCCCAGGTCTGCGCGTGGCATGGCTGGCAACGACCGAAAACCTGTATCCGCACCTGTACCGCCTGAAGCAGGCGGCTGACTTGCACACCAACCGCCATGGTCAGTGGGCAATGCATCAGCTGCTGACTTCGCCGGACTACCCGGATCACATCGAGCGCCTGCGTCTGCACTACAAGGAAAAGCGCGATGCGATGCAAGCCGCGCTGGAAAAGCATTTCACCGACATCGCTGACTGGGTGGTGCCGCCGGGTGGCCTGTTCTTCTGGCTGAAGCTGAAGAAGCCGCTGGATACCTACAAGCTGCTGCAACCGGCGCTTGATCGCAAGGTCGCCTTTATGCCGGGTGCACCGTTCTATGCATCAGCCCGTGTATCGAACGAGCTGCGTCTGAACTTCAGTAATGCCAGCCTCGAGCGTATTGAAGAGGGTGTGCGCATCATGGCGGAAGTGATCCGCGAACATTTCTAAGCGTATTTCGCCTAGCGGGACGCGCAGCGTCCGAGCGGGTGTAAACACTCGAAGGCCACTCCAACGGAGTGGCCTTTTTCTTTGCTCATTAGCCAGCTTGAGCGAACCTCATTTGGTGTGAGTGTGGTGAAAGCATCTAAAGAGTCGAGGTGTGATGGTTGATCCAAATATGACACGCAGACGGCATCCACAAGCCAATCTTCTGTTGTGCGCAAACCATAGCGCCGGAAAAATTCAAGCAGTTGCTTGACAGGTTGGAGGGCGGGAACGTAATGTTCAAACAATCGTTTGATTGCCTGCTATGCTTCTTGAGAGAATGTCAGGCAATTCAACTGACTTTCGATACAAGGTGACTGATGGAACTCGGCCTCGAACCCAAACAGACAGATACGGCGACCCGCATTCTTGATGCGGCGGAGGCCCTGTTCGTCGAACACGGCTTCGAAGCCACGTCGATGCGCATGATCACCCAGCGGGCAGGCGTGAACCTTGCAGCAGCCAATTATCACTTTGGCAGCAAGGATGGCCTGTTTCAAGGCGTATTCACCCGCCGTCTGGCGCCGCTGACCGAGCTTGCTGTCCGCAATCTGGACAAGCAGGAAAAGGCAGTAGGCGGCGTTGCGCTGCCGGCGAACGTGATTCTGGGTGCGCTGATTGATTCGGCCCTGGAAATTGCCCGTGACGCATCGCGTGGCGGGGTCATTTTTGTCCGTCTGATGAGCCGGACATTTGTCGAGCCGCATCCTGTGCTGAAGGAGACGCTTCCCAAGCACTATGCGGAACTGGTGGGGCGCTTTACCCGCGCCTTTTCGCGTGCGCTGCCGCATCTCACTGAAACCGAGTTGCAGTGGCGGATTCATTTTGCATTTGGTGCGGTGTTCAATGCCTTTGCCGGCAACGACATCCTGAAGCTCTTTGTGACCGATCCGGTGGTGCATGCGCGCGAACCTGAGCGCATCGCTGCCTTTCTTGTTCCCTTCCTCGTAGCCGGGCTCAATGCGCCCGCGTCTGCCGAGGTCTGATTCACCTATAGCTGGAGAGTGTCATGGCGATAACTGCCCTGATCATTGTGCTGGCGGTGCTTGTGCTGGGTTACCTGCGCGCACCCCTGATCGTCTGGACGATCGGCATCCTGGGTGGCATTGCTGCCGCCGTTTTCAACTGTGGCGCTGCAATGGCCTGGCTGTATGCCGGTGTTGCGGTTGGCCTGATCCTGAACGTGCCGGCGCTGCGCCGTATCGTTCTGACTGGCCCGATCTTCGGTATTTTCCGCAAGATCACCCCGGCGATGTCGCAAACCGAACAGGAAGCCATCAACGCGGGTACCGTCTGGTGGGATCGTGACCTGTTCTCCGGCAAACCTGATTACACTCGTCTGCATGGCTTTGGCGCACCGAAGCTGAGCGCCGAAGAGCAGGCCTTCCTCGACGGTCCGACCGAAGAGTTGTGCCGCATGATCGACGACTGGAAGATTACCCACGAATTGAAGGATCTGCCGCCGGAAGTGTGGCAGTTCATCAAGGACAAAGGCTTCCTGGGCATGATCGTCAAGAAGAAATATGGCGGTCTGGAGTTCTCCAATTACGCGCATGCTCGCGTCGTAACCAAGATCGCTACCCGTGGCGGTACGGCTGCGGTGAGCGTGATGGTGCCGAACTCGCTCGGACCGGGCGAACTGCTGCAGCACTACGGTACTGAAGCACAGAAGAACTACTACCTGCCGCGTCTGGCCAAGGGTGTGGACGTGCCATGTTTCGCACTGACCAGCCCCTACGCCGGTTCCGATGCAGGCGCGATTCCGGACTTCGGCGTGGTGTGCCGTGGTTCCTATACCGATCCGATCACCGGTCAGCGTCATGAAAATGTGCTGGGCGTGCGTGTGACCTGGGAAAAGCGCTGGATTACGCTTGCACCGGTTGCCACTGTGCTGGGTCTGGCATTCAAGATGTACGATCCGGATCACCTGATGGGTGACAAGGAAGACATCGGTATCACCTGTGCACTGGTGCCGACGGCGCACGAAGGCGTGCAGATTGGTCGGCGTCACTTCCCGGGTGGTTCCGCATTCATGAATGGTCCGACCATGGGTAAGGATGTCTTTATCCCGATGGACTGGATCATCGGTGGTCAGGACTTCGCAGGTCAGGGCTGGCGCATGCTGGTGGAATGTCTGTCGGTGGGTCGTTGTATCTCCCTGCCAGCCATGTCGGTAGCGTCCGGCAAGATGACCAGCTTCGTGACCGGTGCCTATGCCCGCGTTCGTGAACAGTTTGGTCTGTCGATCGGCAAGTTCGAAGGTGTGGACGAAGCCATCGCCCGCATCGGTGGGATGACCTACCAGATGGATTCCGCCCAGCGTCTGGCCCTGGTGGGTCTGGATACCGGTGAAAAGCCGTCGGTGCTGTCCGCCATCCTGAAGTACCACAACACCGAGCGCATGCGTAAGGTGATTAATGATGCGATGGACGTGCATGGCGGCAAGGCCGTGGTGCTGGGTCCGCGCAACTACCTGGCCCGTGCATACCAGTCGATCCCGATCGGTATCACCGTGGAAGGTGCCAACATTCTGACCCGTTCGATGATCATCTACGGTCAGGGTGCGATCCGCTGCCATCCTTTCGTGCTGCGTGAAATGCGTGCTGCACACGAAAATAATCTGGCTGAATTCGATACCGCCATCATTGGCCACATCGGATTCGTTGCCTCGAACTTCATCCGCTCCTTCGTGCTGGGTATCACCGGTGCCAAGATTGCAGGCTCGCCACGTTCCGGTGAAACCGCACAG
Source organism: Burkholderiaceae bacterium DAT-1 (assembly GCA_019084025.1). Taxonomy (NCBI): domain Bacteria; kingdom Pseudomonadati; phylum Pseudomonadota; class Betaproteobacteria; order Burkholderiales; family Burkholderiaceae; species Burkholderiaceae bacterium DAT-1. Next base: position 354,203 of record JAHRBI010000006.1, on the reverse strand, counting down.
TACTACCGCGATATTACCCGTCTGTCTTCGGCTTTCGCGCTGCTGTCGGACATGGCGATGTTCTCGCTGGGTGGTTCGCTGAAATTCCGCGAAAAGCTGTCGGCTCGTCTGGGTGACATGCTGTCCAATCTGTACATCGCTACTGCTGCACTGAAGCGTTTCGAAGACGAAGGCGCACAACGTGACGACTTGCCGCTGGTCAAGTGGGCGGTTGAGCAAGCCTTGTACGATTGCCAACAGGCAATGGACGGATTCCTGGCTAATCTGCCAAGCAGTGGTCTGGCTTGGGTGCTGCGTCGCGTGATTTTCCCGGTTGGCCGCCATTTCAAGCCAGCCAGCGACAAGACCGGTACCGCAATTGCACGTCTGCTGATGGAACCGTCCGGCGCCCGCGAGCGTCTGACCAAGGATGTTTTCGTACCACAGAACGAGACCGACCCGGTCGGCGTGCTGAATCTGGCCTTCGCTGCGCACATCGAAGCAGAGCCTGTAGAGGGCAAACTGCGGAAAATGCAACGCGAAAACAAGCTCTCAGCCTTGAATGCTAAGGGTCGACTCGAAGAAGCACTGCACAAGGGTGCCATTACTCAGGCAGAATTCGAGTGTGTGACCCGTGCACGTCGCCTGAAGCGCGAAGTGATCATGGTCGACGATTTCGATTACACGCTGACGCATCACGACGCCAACATCTCGGCTCGCGAGCCCGTGTAAGTCGCAATGGGGGTACTCCGGTACCCCTGTTCCCAACCTGCATGCGCGATCTGGATTGCGTCCAGCAATAAAACGGAGACAACACCATATGAAGCACCAAGCCATTCGCATTTCAGCCCTGATGATTGCTGCGGCATTCGCTCAAAGCGCATTCGCATCCGGTTACCATTTCGGTACCCAGTCCATCAGTGCGCAGGGCACCGCAAACTCAAATGCCGCCGAAGCTGGCGATGCAACCGTGCTGTTCTACAACCCGGCCGGTATGTCCTACCTGCAGGGCGATCAGTTCTCCGGTGTGCTGGCCATCGTCAATCCGAACGTATCGTTTACCGATAAGGGTTCGTATACCGCAGGGGGCGTGCCGACCAAGGGTGGCAATGGTGGCGATATCGTCAAGCCAACTGCCGTGCCTCACTTGTATTACACCCACAAGATGGACGATGCCCTGTCCGTCGGGGTAGCCGCTTTTGTGCCCTATGGTGACGCCATTTCTTACGACGAGAACTGGGCCGGTCGCTACAACATCATCGAAACCAAGCTGGAAAGCTTCAATATCAACCCGTCGTTTGCACTCAAGGTGAACGACCGTCTGCGTATTGGTGGCGGCATTTCCGCTCAGTACATGACCGGCACCCTGGTGAAGGGATCTGATTTTGGTTCGGGCGTGGCAAGCTTGGTTGCGCCAATGTTGCCGGGCATGCAAGCGGATGTATTGGCTGGCCGCATTCCTGCCGCCGCCTTCCAGGCATTGGTAGGCGAGGTTAAAACCATGCAGGGTAACCCGAAGTACGACGGTAGCGTGACCGTGAAAGGTGACGACTGGGGTTTTGGGTGGAATGTCGGCTTGATGTTCGATATCGACGAAAGCAACCGCTTTAGCTTGGCTTACCGCTCGCAGATTCGTCAGAAGCTCACGGGTGATGCCAAATGGACACTGCCTTCCTCACTGGCCGCAATGCCACTGGTAGGCACAACGGTCAGCAATCTGCTCAAAACTAAGGGCTATGTTGCTGGCGGTGCATCGATCTCGATCGTGACGCCGGAAAGCCTGTCCATGTCTTTCCTGCATCGTGTCGACAAGGATCTGGCGCTGACTGCCAGCCTGACCCGTACCGATCATTCCCGCCTGCAGAATCTGACCATCAAGCTGGATTCCGGTCTGCCGCAATCCAACACAGTCGAAAACTGGCGCAATACCTGGGCAGGTGCCATTGGTGCAACCTACCGCCAGTCTGAACAACTGACATTGCGTGCCGGCATGTCGCAAGATCAATCACCGGTGCAAGATCAGTTCCGCACGCCATCGCTGCCGGACGGTGATCGCAAGACATTTGCCTTTGGTGGCAACTATGCGCTCAACAAGGGCAATAACATCGACTTCGTAGCCTCGTATACCACGATGGGTACGTTGCCGATCAAGCAGTTTGATAACGGCGGCATCACTGATGCCAACGGTACGCCGGTGTGTAACCAGGCGCTGAATCTGTCCAGCTGTGCCACCATGGTCGGCGAGTACAAGATCACCGCCTGGACCTTCGGGATTCAATACAACTACAAGTTCTAATCTGTCAGTAGCCAACCGGGTGGTGCAAGCCACCCGGCGTTTGACGGCGGTTTTTGCTTTAGGTGAAAAAGCTTTCAGGCGCGTAAAGGCGAACGCATTACTCTGACTATCTCTCCATGAGGAATACCATGTCTCAGAGCAAATTCAACGTCCGCAAGGTAGCCGTCCTCGGCGCCGGTGTGATGGGTGCGCAGATTGCTGCCCATCTCGCCAACGCCGGTGTCGAGCCGATTCTGTTCGATCTGGCTGCCAAGGAAGGCAACCCGAACGGTATCGTGCTGAAGGCCATCGAAGCCCTGAAGAAGCAGAATCCTGCGCCGCTGTCGCAAAAGTCGCGCGCCGATTACATCACCCCAGCTAACTACGACCAGCATCTGCATCTCCTGAAGGAATGCGATGTGGTGATCGAAGCCATTGCCGAACGCATGGACTGGAAACTGGGTCTGTACGAAAAGGTGGCACCGCATCTGGGTGAAAACACCATTTTCGCGACTAATACCTCCGGTCTGTCGATCAACAAGCTGGCAGAAGGCTGCCCGGCTTCGATGCGTTCGCGCTTCTGCGGCATTCACTTCTTCAACCCGCCGCGCTACATGCATCTGGTTGAAATCATTCCGTGCGCGACCTCCGACGCCCTGATGCTGGATCAGCTGGAAGCCTTCCTGGCGACCACGCTGGGCAAGGGTGTGATCCGCGCCAAGGATACTCCGAACTTCGTGGCCAACCGCATTGGTGTGTTCTCCATGCTGGCCGCGATTCACAATGCCGAAAAGTTCGGCATCCGCTTCGACATCGTTGACGACCTGACCGGCCCGCGCCTCGGTCGTCCGAAGTCCGCTACCTTCCGTACCGCCGATGTGGTCGGTCTGGATACCTTCGCACACGTGGTCAAGACCATGCAGGACACCCTGCCGAATGATCCGTGGCATGGCCTGTTCAAGTCGCCGGAATGGCTGAGCGGCCTGATCAGTGCCGGTGCACTGGGTGCCAAGACCAAGGTCGGTATCTACAAGCGTGAAGGCAAGACCAAGCTGGTGCTGGACCCGAAGGCCGGTGCCTACGTCGAGTCCGACAAGAAGGGCGACGACGCAGTTAAAGAACTGCTGAAGATCAAGGATCCGGGCAAGCGTCTCTTGAAGCTGCGCGAATCCAGCCATCCGGAAGCCCAGTTCCTGTGGGCCTGCTTCCGTGACGTGTTCCATTACATCGCTTTCCACCTCGACACCGTCGCTGACAACGCACGTGACGTTGATCTGGCCATCCGCTGGGGCTTCGGCTGGAACGAAGGTCCGTTCGAAACCTGGCAAGCCGCTGGCTGGAAGCAAGTGGCCGAGTGGGTCAAGGCTGACATCGCTGAAGGCAAGGGTATCGTCAACGCTGCGCTGCCGGCATGGGTGGATTCGGTTGAAGGCGTGCACAGTGCTGCCGGTTCCTTTAGCGCGTCCAAGAACGCTGTCGTGCCGCGTTCGACCCTGGATGTGTACCAGCGTCAGCTGTTCCCGGCCCGTCTGGTCGGCGAAGCTGCACCGGTGTACGGCGAAACGGTCTTTGAAAATGAGGGCCTGCGTGCCTGGACTCAGGGCGACGGCGTACTGGTGCTGAGCATTCTGTCCAAGGCGCACGCCATTGGTCCGGCTGTGCTGGAAGGCATCAACAAGGCTGTCGACATCGCTGAAGCCCAGTTCAAGGGTATTGTCGTGTGGAGCCCGGATGAGCCGTTCTCGGTCGGTGCTGATCTGTCCTCCATGCTGCCCGCCTTCATGGCCGGTGACTGGGACACCATCGAAAACATGATCGCCGAATTCCAGAAGGCATCCATGCGCCTGCGTTACTGCCAGGTGCCAACCGTAGCTGCAACTCGTGGCTACGTGTTCGGCGGCGGCTGCGAACTGGCCATGCACTGCGATCGCATCGTGGCGCATCTGGAAAGCTACATCGGTCTGGTTGAAGTGGGCGTGGGTCTGCTGCCAGGCGGCGGCGGCTGTAAGGAATTCGCACTGCGCGCAGCGCAAGAAGCCCGTGGCGACCTGTTCTCCGCACTCAAGGATCGCTACATGGCGATCGCCACTGCCAACGTGGCCAAGAGTGCAGAAGAAGGCAAGGACATCGGCTTCCTGCGTGCTTCCGACATCATCGTCTTCAATCAATACGAACTCTTGCACGTGGCCAAGCAGCAGGCACTGGCGATGGCCGAAAGCGGTTACCGCGCGCCGCTGAAGGTGAAGGGCTTCCCGGTTGCAGGTCGTCCGGGTGCGGCCTCCATCAAGGGTCAGCTGACCAATATGGCCGAAGGCGGCTTCATCTCCAAGTACGACTACCAGATCGCCGCACTGATCGCCGATGTGGTGACCGGTGGCGATGTGGAAGCTGGCGCGCTGGTGGATGAAGAGTGGATCCTGAAGCTGGAACGCAAGGCATTCATGCAACTCCTGAAGAACGAAAAGACTCAGGAACGCATTGCCTACATGCTCCAGTACAACAAGCCGCTGCGTAACTAATTCTGTGAATGGTGGTGCCGCCCTGCGGCGGCACAGCGTTCACTTTTCACAGTATGAATTGACTCCAAACGGAGAATGAAATGAGCAAACAAGTTCAGGAAGCCTACATTGTTGCCGTGCAGCGCACGCCGGTAGGCAAGGCCCCGCGTGGCATGTTCAAGAGCGTCCGTCCGGATGATCTGCTGGCACACTGCATCCGCGAAGCCGTGGCACAGGTTCCGACACTGGACCCGAATCTGATCAACGATTGCGTGGTGGGCTGTGCCTTCCCGGAAGCCGAGCAAGGTCTGAACATGGCGCGTATCGCCGTGCTGCTGGCCGGTCTGCCGGATACCGTGGGTGGTATCACCATCAACCGTTACTGCTCGTCCGGTATCAATGCCGTGCAAGTCGCAGCTGACCGCATCCGCATGGGTGAGGCCGATGTGGTGATCGCCGGTGGTGCCGAGTCGATGTCCATGGTGCCGATGATGGGTAACAAGATTGCCCTGAATCCGGAAATCTTCACCAAGGACGAAAACGTCGCCATCGCCTACGGCATGGGTCTGACCGCCGAGAAGGTGGCCGAGCAGTGGAAGGTGAGCCGCGAAGATCAGGATGCATTCGCTGTCGAATCGCACAATCGCGCGCTGGCTGCCATCGAAGGCGGCAAGTTCAAGGATGAAATCAGCCCGCTGAAGGTGACCTACCGTACGCCGGATCTGGCCACTGGCGAAGTGAAGACGGTTGAAAAGCTGATCGATACCGATGAAGGTCCGCGTGCCGGTACCTCGCTGGAAACACTGGGCAAGCTGAAGCCTGTGTTTGCTGCCAAGGGTTCGGTGACCGCCGGTAACTCCTCGCAGATGTCCGATGGCGCCGCTGCGGTGATTCTGGTATCCGAAAAGATCCTGAAGCAATTCAACCTGGTGCCGCTGGCCAAGTACGTTAGCTTCGCCGTGAAGGGCGTGCCGCCTGCGATCATGGGTATCGGTCCGAAGGAAGCCATTCCGGCTGCCCTGAAGAACGCCGGCCTGCATCAGGATGATCTGGCCTGGATCGAACTGAATGAAGCCTTTGCCGCTCAGGCATTGGCTGTGATTCGTGATCTCGGTCTGGACACCAGCAAGGTCAATCCGCTGGGTGGCGCGATTGCGCTGGGTCACCCGCTGGGTGCAACCGGTGCGATCCGTACTGCTACTGTGGTTCACGGCATGCGCCGCGAAGGCATGGCAGGCAAGTACGGCATGATCACCATGTGTATCGGTACCGGCATGGGTGCCGCTGGGATTATCCAGTCGCTGTGATCGGCTCCGGCTGTTGCGTAACAGCCATGTATCAACGGGGTAGCGGTCAGCCGCGCCCCGTTTTTTGTACGATTGTTTGGTAAGATCCAAAGCATACTAAGAATGAGGGGACAAGCAATGAAACGAATGATGAGCCTGATGCTACTGGTGCTGCCTTTGCTGGGATTTGCAGCCGATGTGGATGGTGTGAAGCTGGATGATTCAGCGGTTGTTGCGGGGCAGAAGCTGAATCTTGCGGGTGCGGGGGTGCGTTCGAAGTGGGGTATTGCCAAGGTGTATGTGGGTGCCTTGTATACCGTTGCCAAACCGACCAATGCAGATTCGGTGATTGGGGATTCGACCAATCCGCGCCGTGTAACCTTGACCATGATGCGTCATGTAGATGGTGATCGATTCCGTGAATCGCTGATTGATGGTCTGGAAGCCAATGCAACTGAGGGCGAACTCAGCAAACTTGGTAGCCAGATCAAGGAAATGGAAGCCTATTTCGCCCAATTGAAAGAAGTGAATGAAGGCGATCTGGTGACACTGGATTTTATGCCGGGCAAGGGCACACAGGTGACCGCACGCGGCCAGACTCGCCTGATTGGCGGCGACGATTTTGCCCGCGCCATGTTACGCATCTGGGTGGGTAAGCAGCCGGTGAGCAATTCACTGAAGAGCGCGATGCTGGGGTTGAAGTAATCACCTCATCGACATGCAACTGAACAATAACGAAGGCCACCGTTTCCGGTGGCCTTGTCGTATCGAACATCTACCAGCTGGCGTTTGATGTCCTGTCGCCCGTTCTGGCGCTGACGTTTTCGGGAGGGCGCGTGTGCACCGCCTTTGCGCATGAGGGACGCACAGGCATGCGGATTGCGTGGTTTAAGCAGCATGGTGTACTCCTGTTCAGTGTGCGCATACGATACAGGTGCGGGCCGCTTCACGCAATTGCAATACCTCGGGATTAGCATGTGCTAACCCTCTGATTTGCAATTCTTCGGTGAGTATCATGATTTACACCAAAACCGCTGCTGGCCGCGCTGAAATCGAACAACGCACGCTTGGCTTGTCTGCGCTGAGCAGGCGCGCCCTGATTCTGATGGATGGCAAGCGTTCGATTGGCGAGCTGACGCCGGTGTTTGGCGCTGGTGTCGAGTTGACTGCCGTGGTGCGGGAACTGCAGGAAAATGGACTGATCTCGGTGGTTGACGGCCGTCATGAAGTTGCCTCGCAGCAGCAGGCCATTGATCCGATCCGACTGCCAGACGCAAAGCCAGGCCGTGCGCCGATGCCGCAGGCAGCGACGTTGGCACCGGCCAAAGCGCCCGGCATTCAGTCCGAACCGCTCATTGCCGAAGCTGATCCGCTTTCCCCGATTGTGCTAGCACAGGTTCAAGCAATCCTGAAGAGTACCGCTACCGAATATCTCGGCTTGCTGGGGGCAGATATCTGCCGCCGGGTTGATGCTGCACGGGACAGAACATCACTGATGCGCTGTATTGCCAAGTGGAACATGGCGATGCGCGAAGGACGGGATGGCCGCGAGATGGCCGAGCGCTACCTATTGCAGGTTAAAGCGCTGATGGAAGATTGAACCGTCAAAGACAGTACATAAAAACAGGGCGCTTGGGGCGCCCTGTGTTATTTCGTGCCTTGATGCCTGATCAGAACTGATCGTCTGCCAGCGCCATGGTGGTATCGGCACCATTGAGGATGCTGTCGACCAGACCACCAACCTGCGGCAGCATGTGTGCTGCAAAGAAGCGTGCGGTGGTGATCTTGGCGGTCAGGAAGCTTTCGTCTGCGCTGACATCGGTCAGCTTGTCCTTGGCGACCAGTGCAGCGCGGCCCAGTTGCCAGCCACCCAGTACCAGACCCATGGCCTTCAGGAAATACACCGAACCGGCAGCGACATCGCGTGGTGCACCACCGAATTGCTTCACCACAAACTCGGTTGCCGATTGTGCGGCCTTGGCGGCGTCAGCCAGCTTGGTGGCGATATCGCCCAGACCTGCGGCGTTCAGCTTAGCCACGGTCGATTCTACTTCGCCCAGCAGCCATTTGGCGGTTGCACCTTGCTCGGAGGCAGTCTTGCGTCCCACAAGATCCATTGCCTGAATGCCGGTGGTGCCTTCGTAGATCGCGGTGATGCGCGCATCGCGCAGATGCTGTGCCGCGCCGGTTTCTTCGATAAAGCCCATACCACCGTGGATCTGTACGCCCAGCGAGGTGATCTCGTTGACGGCTTCGGTATTCCAGCCCTTCACGATCGGGATGAGGAAATTCACCAGCGCCTGATTCCGGGCACGTTCGGCGGTATCCGGATGCGATGCGGCCTTGTCCAGCGCAGCGCCTGCGTAATAGGCGAGGGCGCGCTGTGCTTCGATCTGGCTCTTCATGGTCATTAGCATGCGACGGATATCCGGATGCTTGATGATGGCCACCGGAGCCGGATCGCTAGAACCCAGTTCGCGTGATTGCACGCGATCCTTGGCGTAGGCCAGTGCATGCTGGTAAGCGCGTTCGGAAATGGCCATACCCTCGATGCCCACGCCCAGACGGGCATGATTCATCATGGTGAACATGTACGACAGGCCCTTGTTGGCTTCGCCCACCAGATAGCCGATCGCACCGCCATTGTCGCCATAGCTCATCACGCAGGTCGGACTGCCGTGGATACCGAGTTTGTGTTCCAGCGATACGCAGCGCACATCATTGCGCTCGCCCAGCGAGCCATCGGCGTTCACCAGGAACTTGGGCACCACAAACAGGGAAATGCCCTTCACACCTTCCGGCGCATCCGGCAGGCGTGCCAGCACCAGGTGCACGATATTGTCCGACATATCGTGCTCGCCCCAGGTGATGAAAATCTTCTGGCCGGAGATGCGGTAGGTGCCATCGTCAGCAGGCACCGCCTTGGCGCGCACCTGTGCCAAATCAGAACCGGCTTGCGGCTCGGTCAGATTCATGGTGCCGGGCCATTCGCCTGTCACCATCTTCGGCAGATAGGTCGCCTTGATCTCGTCGCCAGCGTGGTGGTGCAGGGCTTCCATTGCGCCCAGCGTCAGCAGCGGGCACAGCGAAAAGGCCACATTGGCGGCACACCACATTTCTTCGGTTGCCATGGCGACCAGCGCAGGCATGCCCTGACCGCCGAAGTCCACCGGACCACGCAGACTCACCCAGCCATTTTCCACGAACTGGCCGAATGCTTCCTTGAATCCCGGCGCAGTGGTCACCACGCCATCATTGAGCTTATTACCGTGCTGATCACCCACGCGATTGAGTGGTGCTACCACGTTTTCTGCGAACTTGGCGGCTTCTTCGACGATCGCATCTACCAGTTCGGCATTCACTTCTTCGTTGCCGGGCAGGGCGGCGACTTCGGTCAGTCCGGCCAGCTCGTTCAGCACAAAACGAATATCGTTTACGGGAGCACGGTAGCTCATGGGATTCTCCAATCAAGCAGTTGCTTGGTTGATTAATTCAAAAAAACGGTCGCCTATGACGACCGTTGTATACCAAAGGTAGCTTACTTGCTCAACTCGGCGATCAGTTCCGGCACAGCAGTAAACAGATCTGCCACAAGACCGTAGTCGGCCACCTGGAAGATCGGTGCTTCTTCATCCTTGTTGATCGCGACGATCACCTTGGAATCCTTCATACCGGCCAGATGCTGGATCGCGCCGGAGATACCGACAGCGACATACAGTTGCGGCGCGACGATCTTGCCGGTCTGACCGACCTGATAGTCGTTCGGGGCATAGCCTGCATCCACAGCTGCACGGCTGGCACCGATGGCGGCACCAATCTTGTCGGCCAGTGGCTCCAGTACTTCGTGGAACTTCTCGCTGGATCCCAGTGCACGGCCACCGGACACGATGATCTGGGCATTGCCCAGTTCCGGACGGTCGGACTTGGTCAGCTCCTGACCCACAAAGCGCGAGGTACCTGCATCAGCACCGGCACCCACGTTTTCGATAGCGGCAGCGCCACCGGTGGCAGCAACCGGATCGAACGCAGTGGTACGCACGGTCAGCACCTTGATGGTATCAGCCGATTGCACAGTCGCAATCACGTTACCGGCGTAAATTGGGCGCTGGAAGGTATCGGCGGATTCGACAGCGATAATGTCGCTGATCTGAGCCACATCCAGCAGGGCAGAGACGCGCGGCAGCACGTTTTTGCCGAATGTGGTGGCGGCGGCCAATACATGGCTGTAACCCTTGGCCAGCTCAACCACAACAGGGGTGACGTTTTCAGCCAGCTGATGCGCCAGATGTGCGCCATCAGCCACCAACACCTTGGCCACACCGGCTGCAGCGGCAGCAGCAGTGGCAACAGCGCCGGCATTGTGACCAGCGACCAACACGTGCACATCGCCACCGATTTTCTGGGCAGCGGCCAGCGCGTTCAGGGTAGACGCCTTCAGCTGGGCGTTATCGTGTTCTGCAATCACCAGAATGGTCATGATCAGATCACCTTTGCTTCGTTCTTCAGTTTTGCCACCAGCTCGGCAACCGAGCCCACCTTCACGCCAGCACTGCGCTGTGCAGGTTCAGCGACCTTCACCAGCTTCAGGCGCGGTGCAGCGTCTACACCCAGATCAGCCGGGGACAGCTTGTCCAGCGGCTTCTTCTTGGCGGCCATGATGTTTGGCAGCTTCACGTAGCGCGGTTCGTTCAGGCGCAGGTCAGTTGTGACCACAGCCGGCAGGTTCAGCGACACGGTTTCCAGACCGCCGTCGATTTCACGGATGACTTCAACCTTGTCTGCATCCACGCCCACCTTGGATGCGAAGGTACCTTGCGGCCAGCCTAGCAGCGCAGCCAGCATCTGGCCTGTCTGGTTGGCGTCGTCATCAATGGCTTGCTTGCCGAGGATGGCGAGTTGCGGTTGTTCCTTGTCGGCCACTGCCTTCAGCAGCTTGGCTACAGCCAGCGGCTGCAATTCGACGTCGGTTTCCACATGGATGGCGCGATCGGCACCCATGGCCAGCGCGGTGCGCAGCGTTTCTTCGCATTGCTTCACGCCCAGCGACACCACCACGATTTCCGTGGCCTTGCTGGCTTCTTTCAGACGAACCGCTTCTTCAACTGCGATTTCGTCGAACGGGTTCATCGACATCTTGGTGTTGGCAATATCTACATTGCTGCCATCAGCCTTGCACCGTACTTTGACGTTGTAATCAACAACGCGCTTCACTGCGACCAGAACTTTCACGCTTCCTCCGCTGGGGTCGGATCGAAAATATCGTCGAGACGGACCAGGTCCGGCTCCTGAAAACCTGCGGCATCGAGACGGCAAAAAAGGCCAGCCTCGCGCCTAACGCGCCAATATAGCACCCTGACACTTCATTCGTCACCGGTGCTGTTGTCACCGTAGGGGCGACTACATCGCGTTTTCTCACATGTCTAATCATAAATCCTTGTATTCAGGTAAAACAAGCGTTTGATTTGCAAAAATCGCACTGGCGTTCGATTGTGTTTGCGCGTTGCAACATTGCACGTTCACAATCGTGATTGCCGCAGACCATCCATGCGGTGCCAGGAGGACATGTGACTGTTTACTTTGACGAAATGTATATCGGCCAGACCGCCCAGTTCCGCAAAACGGTGACTGAGGCTGATGTGGTCCTGTTTGCCGGCATCACCGGCGATCACAATCCCGTGCATACCGATGAAGAATATGCCCGTGAAACGCCCTTCAAGGGACGCATCGCCCATGGTTTGCTGACCGCCAGTCTGGTGTCGACCGTGCTCGGCAATCAATTGCCGGGACCGGGCACCATCTACGTGTCGCAGACCATGAAATTCACCGCGCCGGTGCATATCGGCGATACGGTGGCCGCCATCGTAGAGGTGGCTGCGCTTGATCCGGTGAAACATCGCGTGACCTTTAATATCCAGTGCCGCGTGCGTGATGTGCAGGTGCTGAAGGGCGAAGCTGTGGTAATCGCACCCACTCGCGCCTGATGTAGTCATCGCTGCGTTGCAGTACAAATGCGCTGTCGGGCAAGATCGGGGCATACCAACGAAATATGCTCCGATACGTCTGATGAAAGATACTGCCACCCTGCTGATTTCCTGCCCTGATCGCAAAGGGCTGGTCGCGGCCATCGCCAATTTTCTTTACACCTACAATGCCAACATCCTGCATGCCGATCAGCATCAGGATGATGAGGGTGAGCTGTTTCTGATGCGGATCGAGTGGGATCTGCAGGGATTTACGCTGGACCTGTCCGCGTTTGACGCAGCGTTTTCGCCTATTGCTGATCGCTTCGGCATGCGCTGGCAATTACAGCGATCGAGCCAGCGCAAGCGTGTCGCCATATTCGTCTCGCATTACGATCATTGTCTGGTGGATTTGCTGCATCGCTGGCAAACCGGCGAGCTGGATTGCGACATTCCGCTGATCGTCTCCAATCACGAAACCTGCAGGCGGATTGCAGAATTTCACGGCATAGATTTTCAATATATTGACACGCCCAAAGGCCAGAAGCCGATGTTCGAACAGGCGCAGCGCGAATTGCTGGCCGCTTACCGGATCGACCTGATTGTACTGGCGCGCTATATGCAGGTGCTGTCACCGGAATTTACTGCCGCCTGGCCGCAGCGCGTGATTAATATTCATCACAGTTTTCTGCCGGCATTCGATGGCGCCAAACCCTATCACCGCGCCTACGAGCGCGGCGTGAAGCTGATCGGGGCGACCAGTCATTACGTAACGGATGTGCTGGATGACGGTCCCATCATTGAGCAGGATGTGGTGCGAATTTCGCATCGTGATAGTGTGGCTGATCTGATCCAGAAGGGGCGGGATCTGGAACGTATTGTGCTTTCCAGAGCATTGCGCTGGCATCTGGATAATCGGGTACTCGTGTTTGGCAATAAAACGGTTGTATTCGATTGACGCTAATGTGTTTCAGTCATGGCCATGTGTCAGATATGTAACAAAGTCGTGCGTTCGCTTCATACCGAGTGAATGCCTGATTATGCTAACGTAGTTACACACGATCAGCGTCATCTTGGCGCTGCTCATTTGTAGGAGGCATAACATGAAATACACGATCTTGGCCGTACTCGTTGCAACTGGGCTGTCGGGGTGCAGTACGATAACCAATACGTCGCTACTGGATGGCAAAAATGAATTTGGTCGCGTCGATTTCAAGCTTCATCCTGTGCGCGTCGTGGCGATTGATGGCGATTACACGGTAGATCGCGATCCGGTTCGTGCCGAGCCGGGTGTGCGTACCTTGAGATTGCAGACCGCACCGGTAGCGGGATTCCACACCCCTCCATCCAAAGATGTACAGCTGTCCATTGAGCCGTGTACTCGCTATTACCTTGCGGCTCGCCGTGAAAATCCGCTGACTCAGGATTTTCAGCTGGTGGTACATGATAAAGAGCCTGTCGCTGGTTGTGTCGTTCGGCAAGGCACCTGAAGACTTGTTCCGGTGTGCGGGTGATCGGTCGCATGCCGGACGCTTTCCAGTTCAAGGACACTATGCGCCAAATCCTAGACGATGCCTTGGATTTTTCTGCATTCCGGTTCAGGTCGTTAGACCATTATGTCTATCCCGCGTGGCAACCATTGTTATGGCTGGCGGCGATTGCGACTGTTAACGCGCTTGGTGCGGGCGAATTGCGTGCGGATGTGGTAGATCGCACAGTCTTTTTTATTGTGTTATATCTGCTTTCCACTTCGGCTGCGGCCTTGTTTTTTCAGCGTTTCTGCCGCGCCAGTCACCGCTGGCGTGAGCCGGGAAGCCTGTTTCCGCTCATGGTACTGGTATCCAGCATCGAGATATTTCAACCGCTCGGCGCCCTCTTGCCCTATGATGCGGGCTTCATTCTGTCCTTGATGTTGCTCGGGTATCAGCTGGTGTTGCTGGCTCGCGGCTTGCAGGCCTCCACAGGATTGCCCATGCCGTATATCACCAAGGGCGTGCTTTTATTTATACCAATCATGCTCGCCATCATCCTGCTGGCCTCGGCAATCATTGATCTTGCCGGATGGATACCGGCACCATTCGATGGACAGGCGGGCGGAGGAATGTAACTCATGGCAGGTTTCCGCTATCGCGGGATCGACGCTCGGGGCAAGCAGGTAGAAGGCGTAGTCGAAGCGGATACCGCCAAACTTGCGCGTGCTAATTTGCGCGATCAGGGCATCTGGGTGTCCGACATGTCGGAGATCAAGGCTGATGAAACTGGCCAGCCGGGGAAGTCATCCCGCGCAGCGATTCCGACTGCCGCACTCGCATTGCTCACACGTCAATTCGCCACACTCCTCGATGCGGGGCTTACCATTGAGCAAAGCTTGAACGTACTCATCGAACAAGCCGAAAATCCACGAATCCGCGATGTATTGGCGGGTGTGCGTAGCGAAATCCTGGCGGGTTCGCCGATGTCGGTGGCAATGTCCCGCCATCCGCGCGTTTTTCCCGAGTTGTACCGGACGATTGTGCGTGCAGGGGAAGAAAGTGGCCGCGCAGCAGAAGTGATGCGCCGGCTTGCCGACTACATTGAAGCACGTCAGGCGCTGGCCAGTAAGGTCGGCCAGGCGTTTGTTTACCCCATTGTTTTGGTGGTGGTTTGTCTACTGATCGTCACCGGTATGCTGTACTGGGTGGTGCCGCAAATGGTGGCAGTGTTTGAATCTCAGAAAGCAACACTCCCCTTACTGACCCGCGCGCTGCTGGCTGTATCGAATTTTGTACGACACGATGGCATTTACCTGATTGCTTCCCTGGGCGTTATTGGCGCTGTGTGCTGGAAGGCAATGCAAAAGGAGCATGTCCGGATCAAAGTTGACCGTGCAGCCCTCAGTATGCCTTTATTCGGAAGATTTAACCGGACAGGTAATACAGCAAGGCTAGCCAGTACACTTTCGATTTTGGTCGGCAGTGGCGTACCCCTCCTAACCGCCATGTCGGCTGCAGGTGGCGTGGTGCAGAATCGTGTCATGCGTGCCGCTGTCGCAGACTCATCAAAAGATGTGCGCGAAGGGGCAAGTCTGTCTGTGGCGCTCGGACGCAAGAAACTATTTCCGCCTGTGCTGATCCATCTGATTGCCTCGGGCGAGGCTTCGGGGCGACTGGAAGTGATGCTGGAAAAGGCAGCACAGCAACAATCAGCAGAGCTTGAGCAGCGTGTCGGCACGTTTACCAGCTTGCTCGCGCCGCTGATGGCGTTGTTCATGGGTGTGGTGGTATTGCTGATTGTACTAGCGATATTGCTGCCCGTATTTGAAATGAATGAGCTGGTTAAATAGAATCATCGCTCACTAAATGTCACACTAGCGTAAACAAACTAGCGGATACAGTCTGCACAGGAGGCACCTTGAACAATACCCATACCCAACGTATGCCCTATGCGCTTCAGCGCGGCTTTACCCTGTTAGAAATTTTGATTGCAGTGACCATCATTGCCATTCTTGGTGCAGTGGTTGCGCCGAAGTTCATGGGCAAGCCCAATGAAGCCAAGATTGTGGCAGCCAAGGAAGATATTCGCGCTATTCAGGCCGCGCTGAGTATGTACAAGCTCGACAACTCCCGCTTTCCAACGACAGAGCAGGGCTTGCAAGCGCTGGTGACCAAACCGACAACCGGACAGGTACCGGCCAATTGGAAGGCATACCTCGATCGCCTGCCAAAAGATCCTTGGGGCTTTGAGTATGTGTATCTGAACCCCGGACTGCATGGTGAAATCGACATCATGAGTTATGGCAGCGCAGATGGCCCATCGGCAACGGATACGACGCATCAGATTGGCAACTGGATGTAGTGATGGCGCATCGACGCACCGGTGGCTTTACGCTACTGGAAATCCTGATTGTCGTGGCCATTGTCGGCATCATTGTCGCAATGGCCAGTGTCAATTTCACCGATAGTGACGCAACACAGATCAAACGCGAAGCAGAGCGTATGCAGGCGCTGCTTGAACATGTGAATGATGAGGCGATTGCAACCGGTGAAACCTTTGGCTTCGGCCCTGATCTGGCGGTTCCGGGTCGCTACGCATTCTGGAAAATGAATGCGCTCGGTGCCTGGATTCCCGTCGATACAATCGAGACCTTGCGCTCCAGAGATCTCCCTGCTGGCATGCATATCACGGCCATTGAAGTGAATCGAACGACGTTACCCGCAGAAGAGCATATCCGCTTTGCACCCTCTGGCGTGAACGCGCCATTTTCCCTGATGCTCACGCAGGGGCACGATCGGCTCACAGTCGAATCAGATGCCATGGGACGGATTACATTTGGAAATCATGGTGAGCCATCCGCCACACCTCAATCGGCGAGATAGAGCCGGTTTTACCTTGATAGAAGTGCTGGTGGCACTGGCTGTGATTGCCATTGCCCTCAGCGCAGCCGTGCGCGCAACCGTCGGAACCATCCGCGGTGCGGATTCGCTCAAGCATCATGTGGCAGCGGGCTGGGTCGCCCAGAACCGAATCAACTTTTACGTGGCAAGTGGCCAGTTTCCAGATTTAGGCAAGCATGAGGGAGATGAGTCGCAGGCCGGAATGAGTTTTCATTGGGTGGAAGATGTCGGCGGTACGCCAAACCCTGCTTTTCGGCGTCTAGAGGTGAAAGTATACGCGGACGAGAATCGGGAGCATGCCGATGCCATTCTGGTGGGGTATATCGCCAATGTCCGCTAATCGTATGTCTGCTAATCGTTTTCAAACGCGCAAGCGCGGAAAGCGCAATGGCTTTACCCTGATCGAAATTCTGATCGCGCTCGCCATTTTCGCCATCATGTCGATGATCGCCTATCAAGGTCTGAGCCGGATGATGCGAACCAAGGAGCATCTCGATGCTCAGGTGCGGTACTGGCGCGAGCTGACGCTGATGATGGGGCGGTTCGAGGAAGATATCTCGCAAATTGTCGATCGAAGCTGGCGCGATGATGGCGGGACATTGCAACCCGCGGTGCGAGGGGCTGCGGGTCCGCTTGATCGTCATGGCGCTCAGCTCGAGATGGTGCGACTGGATGGCGGCAAGCCCGTGCATATTGGCTATCGGGTCAGTAATGGACACCTTGATCTGCTGGTGTGGCAGGCATTAGATCAGGCGCCGCGTACCGAGCCGCAAGTTTATAAAATGATGGATGGCATTCAGGCAATGCAGGTTCGATTCAATGATGGTGCGGGACAATGGCAGTTTGCGTGGCCCAATGCCGGGCAAACGCAAACCAATGAACGGTTGCCGCACGGTATCGAACTCAAACTTGTCCTGAAAGATGGGCAAACGATTAGCCGTCTGGTGTCCTTACGATGATGCGTAAACAACGTGGCGTAGCCATTATTACGGCGGTCGGGATTGCAGCGATTGTGGCAGGCCTTGCCATGTTTATGGTGTGGCGCTACAGCCTGTGGTTCCGTCAGGTCGAGAACCAGCATGATCTTGCAGAGGCACGCAGTATTGCTCGCGCAGCGCTGGATTTTACGCGCATGGTGCTGCGTGATGACGGCAATCAGAATAACGGCGCCGATCACGCGCAACGGCCATGGAATCAGCCTATTCCCAATTTGCCTGTTGAGAATGGTTCGGCTGGCGGGCGACTGAGTGATGCGCAAGGACGCTTTAATTTCAATAATCTGATCAATGCCAATGGTGCGCGAGCGGAGAGTGAGGTTACTGTCTTCAAGCGGCTGCTGGCCAGTTTATCGCTGGATCCGGAATTGGCCGACCGCCTGGCGGAGTACCTTGATCCACAAGGGAATAACCGCCCCAATCAGCCGCCAGTTGATCAGGGCTACCTGGCGCTGCCCGAACCTTACCGGGCAGCGGGTGCGCCACTGGCTGATGTATCCGAGCTGGCTCGCGTCAAGGGATTTACGCCACAGATCATTGATAAGCTGACCCCATTCGTAGTAGCAGGGCCAATTGAAACCGTCCCGTCGCTCAACGTGAATTTTGCCAGTCCGCAGGTACTGGCAGCGGTGATCGGCGAGCAAGGTGAGGCCATTGCTCAGAAACTGGTCGCAAAACGCCGTGCACAGCCTTTTACCCAAGTGAATGACTTGCGTCCGTATTTTGCGGATGGCACGGATGGGGTCATCAACACCAATCGTGTGGGCGTCGCATCCACCTTATTCTTCTCCGATGTTGAAGCGCAATTTGGTCGGATTACCGTACGTTACCATGCGCTCATTCAGCGCCTCCCCGGACGATTCCCCCGTGTGCTGCTGGTGCAACGCCGGTAGAGTGTGACTCGACACGCTTAGCTCACCATACAAAAGACCCGCCCACCTACCCAATTAGCGCTGTCCGACAACTGCGGCATGGCAGTTGAAGTTTGCAAGTTGTGTTGCAAGGCTGGAGAAATGCAATCGAGAACACGATGCGTCTGTTTTGGCTTATGCCTGGTGAGGTGTTGGCGGCTTGCATGGCGGCTATGCCGCCTCATTTGACTGCAGCTCATTTTGATGTCGTGACCGAATTTCCGTGTGATGGCTTCGCTGGGCTGTGCTGCGCTAGCGTATCGACTGATACACGATATGGGGTAGGGCATTTTGCAGGCGATCAATCTGATGCTTTGGCATGGCCAGATTGCAGGCAAGATACAGCTGGTTGCGGCGGTATTCGTATTTAGGCTCGACCTGATCGCTGAGCTGAAGCTGAGTCAGCACGCTCTGGCCGTCTGTTAAGCTATTGGCCCAATAATCCGCTACGCCGCGAGCCACATTGCGGGCGCAGGTTTCTGGTGCTGTTGCGCCCACGATTCGAAAGCCTCGTGCCTGTAGATATTCGCCCGGACCATCGTTGAGCAGGGCGCAGATCAGCTTTTCCCTGACCGACTCAAGTGATTCTGGCGGCAGTTGGTCTGGCCTCCCCCATAGTACCCACGATGAACTGGCAATGGGGCCGACCCATTGAAACATCGCCTCCCGCTCGGGGAGTCTGGCGGTACTGAATACGCAGGCATTGGATTGGCGCTGCGCGAGCTTAAATGCTCGCGACCACTCGGTAATGGTGATGCTGTACGGAATACCGGTTTTCTTGAACGCCGCACGTAATCGATCTACCGCAATCCCTTTGGCTGTTTTGCCATCTGCACCCAGATAGTTGTTCGGGACGGCATGTTCGGCATATAACACCATTTCACCTGCACACACCTTTGCCACCATGAGTAAGGTGGTGATAAGGGGAAGGTGCAAATAGCGATTGACCCGCAAGGTGGTATCCTGTGTGAAGCGTTGGCGTGCCCCTATTATGCGGGTCTTTGCGGCGAGATTGAAACTGTTGTTCAAAATGGCAGCGTCACACCGGGCATGTCCTTGCTCAGTATTTTCCGGAAAACGGCCTGAATGCGCTTAAGCGCCTTGGCATCGTCGCCCTCGAAGCGGAGCACCAGTACTGGTGTGGTATTGGATGCACGGATCAGGCCAAATCCATCTTCGTAATCGACGCGGATGCCATCTATGGTGCTGATGTCGGCATCGTCGCCAAATTTGGCGTTGGCGCGGATGCGGTCAACCAGTTCGTGCGGCGATCCTTCAGTTACAGGGACATGTAACTCGGGCGTGGATACTGCCTCGGGCAGGGCATCGAGCAGTGCATTGGCATCTTCAACCTGTGACAGCACTTCTAACAGGCGCGCGCCGGCATACATCCCATCATCGAATCCATACCAGCGTTCGTTGAAAAAGATATGGCCTGATAGTTCGCCGCCCACCAGCGCACCACTTTCCTTCATCTTGGCCTTCATATAGCTGTGGCCGGTGCGTGCCATAATGGGTTTGCCCTTGTGCTGCTTGATCCACGGCGTGAGCAGGCGAGTGGATTTGACGTCATAGACAATTTTGCCGCCACTTTGACGCGACAGCGCATCGGCCGCAAACAGCATCAAGAGTCGATCAGGGTACACAATGCGCCCCGATTTAGTCACCACGCCCAGCCGATCGGCATCACCATCAAACGCCAGCCCGATTTCGGCATCGGTCATTTTCAATGCGCGGGCCAGGTCTTCCAGATTGTGGGGTTGCGCAGGGTCCGGATGATGATTGGGAAAGGTGCCATCGATTTCGCAATACAGACCGCGCACCCGGCAATCGAGGCGGCGGAATAGAACGGGCGCCAGTTCACCTGCAACGCCATTTCCGGCATCCACCACGATACTCATGCGCCGGGCCAGTTTGACGTCACTGGTAATGCGGTCGAGATAGGCCGGTCGAATGTCGTGTTGCGACACCTTGCCATCGCCCACCACAAAATGGTTGCTCTGTACGCGTTTCAGCAAGTTTTGAATCGCGTCACCCGCTAGCGTTTCGCCGCCCAGCATGATCTTGATACCGTTGTACTCGGGTGGATTATGACTGCCGGTAATGACCACGCCGCAGCCCGTCTCCAGATGATGTGCCGCAAACCAGACAACAGGGGTGGGAACACGGCCGATATCGGTGACGTGAATGCCCGTGGAACAAATGCCATCAATTAATGCCTGTGACAGCGCAGGACTGGACAGGCGGCCATCCCGACCCACTGCAATACGGCTTTGCTTCCGGGAGAGTGCCTCGCTACCAATGGCTTTGCCGATAAGAAGGGCGGCATCTTCCGTGAGCGTATCGCCCACAATGCCACGGATGTCGTACGCCTTGAACATGCCGGATGCAATCTCTGCCATGTGTCGCCTGTCTGGTTATGCCGGTGTTCGCCGGTCGTTACTGGAGTTCACATTGGTCGTGCTGTTAGATGCTTTGGGCGGATGCGCCTGCTGCACCTGTTGAAAGTATCGCAGAATGGTGCGGGGAAGCCAGTGAATATTGCCCGGAAATGCGCCTTCAACAAATCCGACATGACCGCCGCGCGCTGGTTGCATGAGGGTGACAGCCGGCGATACTTCATGTCGTCCGGGTAGCGCATGCGCGGGCAGGAAAGGATCGTTGCGCGCGTTAATCAAAAGAGTAGGTATGTCAATCTGGCGCAGGAGCGGCTTTGAAGAGGCGCGCTTCCAGTAGTCGAGCACCCCTTTGAATCCATGTAAGGGGGCGGTGACGTGATCATCAAACTCGCGAAAGGTTTGCGAACGGGCAATGTGATCAGGGTGGACACTGACCCCGGGCAGACCGGCTTCAAACTTGGCAAGTTGCCCCAGTGTTTTCGGGCGCAATGTCTGCAGGAATACTCGCGTATACACTTGCCGATTGAAACCGGTATCCAATACCGAACCCGCTGCAATCAGATCAAGCGGCGCGGATACGACCGCAATGGCGGCCGCAATTTTTTTGCCATGCACACCTTGTTCTCCGGCCCATTTGGCAAGTGCATTGCCACCGAGTGAGACCCCGACCGCATACACCGCCTGCTGCGCGCGCTCTGCAAGCCGGCGGAGCACCCAGTCAATCTCGTGGCTATCGCCAGCATGGTAAGCGCGCGGTAATTTGTTGGGATGTCCGCCGCAGCCCCGAAAATGCACAACTGCTCCCTGCCAGTCGTGCTGGCGCAACGTGTGCATGAGTGCAACTGCATAATGGCTGTGAGAGCTCCCCTCCAGACCATGGAAATGCACGCAGAAAGGCCGATCGGTGCGGACACGGGCATGCAGGAAATCAACGGCAATTTCATCGCCATCCGGGGTGGTCCAGACCTCGCGCTGATAAACGGGGGCGCGCATCTTGAGCATCAATGCCGGGTAAATCGTTTCCAGATGTGCGCCACGTAACCAGCGCGGTGGACGGTAATCGCTGAGTTTCATGACATCGATTGTACTGTGGCCATGTGAGTCATCGTATTTAAACTTGGTGACAATTCGACGGGTGTTGCAAGTAGGGTATCTCCGCCATGGATCATCAAAAGTAAAAAGACCCGCAAATGCGGGTCTAATCGTTGGTTAAATAGGCTATTTGCCGAGTGCTGGGGCAAACTGGCTGTTGACGAAGTTGGCGACCTTGCTGCCGAGCACTTCGTGGGTACGCGTGGTAGGATGCAGCGTGTCCCAGAACAGGTAGTTCGCTACCGACGTGCTTGTGCAGCCGGGGCGTGGATGTTGAGCAGTTGTATAATTAAACGCCGAGGTGGAATTGATATCGAGGCAAGACTCCGTGGTATTGCTCACACCATATGTGGATGGATTGGCTATTACGTCATTCAATAGGGTGTAGGTATCGAACACCTGGATATTGACACCGCGCGATGCGTATCTGGCCTGCAAATTGGCGACGGCAATGATCAGCTGGTTACGCAGATCCACGATCTGTGCCTGAATGGTTGATCCATCATTGCGCAACTTGAAGACGGGTGCTTTGGAGACATCCGGCAAGGTCAGCACCAGAATATGCTTGGCGCCGGCATCAATCAGCTTTTCGAGTGCAGCGCTTTCACCACGGATAACATGGGCAACATTCCTGCCGTAGTTCACCAGATCATTGGCGCCAATCAGCATGGTAAACAGCGTGTGAGATGCTGAATAATTGACCGCCTGATTCATGTATTGCTTCCATGAATCGACCTGTTCCTCTACGCCGGGGATAATCAGTTCCTCCCGGTTGACGCCTGCTCCGCCCACAGACCAGTTGTAAACTGTCAGGCCAAGATTGTTCCCGAGATATTCAACCCAGTTTGCGCCATTGGTGAAACGGCCAATGTAGTACGCACGTTGACTTGGCAAAATCCAGTTTGACTCGTTGTACATGTTTTGCGCGTCGGACAGGCTATCACCAAATGCCACGATGCGATTGATTTTGCCGGACTGTGGCGTGCTGTCGTTCGTCCATACGGTGTAGTTGTAGGACAGTGCATGATTGGCCACAAAGTAGGCGGCAAGGGGCTGCCTGATGCCCTTTTGCGCCAGTGTGGACTGACAAGCAGATCGAATATCGGCCTGGCTAGTAGTGGTGTAGAACAGATTCCCGATGACGCCCGCACTATACCAGTAGCCGGAGAGCTTATAGTAGCTGCCGGAAGCAGTTTGCCCCCAGACGTAGTCAGTGGCAGGCTGAGTCCAGTCATCGCTGGTGTGATAATAGCAGCGTAGATAGGTATAAGTATTGGATGCTTGTGTGCCGAATGGATGCGTCAGGCTGTCGCTTGCCATTTGGGTATGATTTGATACCACTTCTTCCGCGCTTAGGGGGCCGCTGTTTGACACGATACGATCGAACCTGTGGCTCGGACGTGTCGGCGTCAGATTGTCGATAGCGAAGGTGTGACTTGCACCGAGCAGGATGATCCCTGCCATGATAGCTTTGCGTGAATGCATGATTGATGGTTCCCAGTATTAGCTGGATGCTGCACGCTAGTGTCTTTGTAATTCAATTAAGTGCTTGCTAGAAATTGTGGCGATAGCATTGACACAAAAAACGATATAAGCGTGTTCATCCTACAGTCGCATTCAGCGGAAAAGGTGTTTCTGTAACATACAGTAACATTATTATTTACTTATATACATGCCACTCGTCTGAACACGGTAAGCATGAACTCACGTTATATCCTGTCCCGTTTTGGAGGAAAGTAAGGTGTTCACCTGTCATGTGCCGGTACCATGACTGTCGTTGTCAGCTTATGAAGCTGAACCGAAGCATTGTGGCTGAGTGAACTGCCAAGACGCAGATTGCGGGGAGGAATGCGGAACCACCCAGGCAAGTATATTGATATGTCGCTGCTTGAATTGTGCTGCAAGTGAGGTGCAACCGGCTCAGGCATGCACCCGCTGGCGGCGACGCTGCCGACCCGTGGCAATGTGCAGCCAGAGGAGAGGACACACCAGTGCGCCGGCGCCCCAGTGCATCCATTCGTCCCCTTGTCGCCAGTTTTCATCGCCCAGGTAATACAGCCCCCAGCCACTGATGACGAGTAGCAGTAAAACACTTGCCAGAATCACGCCGGTCTTGCGATTCTTTTTCAAGGCCCATGCGGTCAGCATATGCTGGAACAGCATGGTGCCGGACAGAAACAGCAAGCCCATGGTTGCGGCTCCATGAATCTGCATGACTCTGGCAGGCCAAGAACCCGGTAGGTCGTCGGGCGAGCGGCCGAACTTCAGCGCAAGCCAGACTGCACCGGTGATGAACAGCACGGACAGCAACAGGTAGATCAGACGCCTGCGTGCATTGCCCAGCCGGAGTGCCGGTCCGCTAAATCGGTGATGCGAGGGGCGGGAATGGTGCGGTTGGGTGTTCATACAAAATGACTGTATTCGGTTCGGGCTGAAAATACGCTCAGCGCAGGATGGTGCGGGTTCCGGCTCAGCAAGACAATCTTCGTCAGCGCATCGGCGTGCACGCAACGCGGCGCCATGATGGTGACGCCACTACCATGTTTCGGCGAAGCATCACCCGCAACCGGATGTACGATGGACGGCGGCAGATCGTGTTGACGGGGCTGAAGTCTGCCCACGGCCGAGCTGGCCATTGCCCGATTGTACAGGCTAATCGGATGCATGATGCGGCCGGGACTGGCTGGATCGCGCAGCTGGATCTGCACGGGCTGACTGCCTGCATGTGCCATGTCGCCTCCTGCATTGATCAGCACCTCGGTGGCACCGCCTCCGAGCAGGGTGGCGAGTGCGCAATCAACCGCGTATCCCTTGGCAATACCGCCCAGATCCAGTCGATGCGGCGAAGTGCGCCAGGCGGAGTGATCTTTCCGTCCGACACAAGGGCCTGATGGGGCTGTCAGCGTGCCGACTGCGTGGCCGGGAAGCAAGCCCGATCGCACTAGATATTCACCAGCGCGAATGTCAAATAGCCCTTCCGATGCCTGCTGGATCGCCAGCGCAATATCCAGCACGGCAAGGGTATCTGCCTGCAATGTGACAGGTGTATCCGGAGGCGCCTGATTCAGGCGGGATAGATCGCTATCTGCCTCATGAAAGCTCATGAGCTGATGAATGCGGGTAATGGCTGCAAATCCGGATTCGATCAGCGCAAGACCATCGACTGAATCGGGGAAAGAGATATGCAGATCAACCAGTGTACCCAGAAGCGGACGAGCGCGTCTTAATTGCTGCTGTTTACCGTACATGCGTGTGTCAGCGCTTGCCAGCCGCAAGTGTATCCAGCACGGCAGTCATCTTGCGTACTGCATCGGTGACGTGGGTGCAGGATAGCGTGGCACCGCTGATATTCTGGATATCGCTGCCGATATGCAGCGCCGATTGCCGACCCTTGCCGGTGAACTGATTCCGCCAAGCTGCATTGCGGATTTCAAATCCATGCGTTTCGCGGTAGGCCAGAATCTCTAGATGGCGCAGGGTTAGATCTGGCGCAAAGGCTACGGCGAAGTCGATGAGCTGCTCCTTGCCCAGCACCGCATCGCTGCCGATATAGCCGAGCAGTGTCTCCCCTTTGTATACGGCGGATAGTTTCAAGCGCGACAGGGTGAGGGGAATGCCTGCCAGCCGGCTCGCCAATTGTGTTCTCTGATCCGCAGACAGCAGCAGGGGCACGGGCGTGAGCGCGGTGGCCTCCGGAAATGTCTGTAATTTGAATGCATCGGCAGTCATGTATTCACCGGCAATGGCCTGTGTGATCATGAAACCGGGAACCGAGACTGCAGCGGCACACATCAGTACGATCGGAGCGGGGGAGTAGCGCATGAGGGATTTCCGCGGGTGAGGCGTCCGGTACAGGCAAAAAGGGAATGTTGCAGAACATTCCCTTGTGCAGTCAAGCCGTTACGCCGGTTCGGTGATTAAAACTGCAGGCCAAGCCCCAGATTGAAGCGCTTGAAATCGCGGTTCACGCTGAACTGCTGCATGTCTGCCTTGAAGACCACATTGGCATTCAGGTAGTAGCTCACGCCCAGTGTATTGACTGTGTCGTAGGGACGCGGCCAGTAGCCAGTCTTGCCGGATTCATCCACGACAACGCTGCCGGCCGGAATCACGCCCGAGCCGGGTGCTAGGCCTTCGGCAGAGGAAATCAGGTTGAATCGCTCGCTGCGGAAGAAAGGCACCAGCTTCTGCTCGCCATCTTCCCATGCTTTCCAGGCAGCTTGCAGATAGTAGCCATAGAACGCAGATGGCAGCGGATTTGCTGTACCCGGGTTCTGCGCATTGGCTTCGGCTGCGTGGCTGATACTGCCGTGTGCGTACAGGGCGGACAGATCAAACGGGCCGGGTGTCCAGCGGGCATGCACATCCCACAGCGTGGTGCGCATGGTTTCTACGCCCGCCACCGGTACGGCTTCACCTGTGAAGTAGGATGCACCGGCGCTAACACCCGGGATGCCGGTGTAGTTAACCGCTGCAAAGGTCGCCAGACGACGTGCATTCGCCTGCGACATTTCCTGATGGCTGGCCTGGAATGGCGCAGCACCGGACTCCTGCAGCTGCTGGGCAGTGGTGAACTGCGGGAATTCCGGATTGAATTTCCATTCGGACAGATTCAGCCCGGTGGTGATGCCGGCCTGCCAGCTGATGCCGCTCTCGGTGGTACCGAAGGCACTCACGCCACCTTCACGCCAGGTGCTTGGAATGATCAGGGTTTCCACGAAGTTGCGACGTACACCAAAGTACTGTGCTGGCTCGTGGCTGCGATTGAGGAATCCGGCGGGCATCAGAAACAGGCCACTGCGAAGGGTGACTGCATCGTTCAATGCATGATCAACATACAGCTGTTCGATTTCGAATTCGCCCTTATCATCGGAAGAAGTGACTGCATGTTCCAGTTCGAATTCGGAATTGAATGCTGTGCGCTCGTTAAAGCGGTAGCCAAGACCCAGTACCGCGCGGGAAATATCCGCAGTCGTGTTATCCAGATCCTTCGTCGGACGGGTGTAATTGACTTCGGCATAGCCCCACACGCTCAGTTTGTCGTTTGCAGCGGATTTCACCGGGGCATTTTGAACAGCTTCTGCCAGTTGCGTGGTTGTGCTGGCTTGTTCGCTAACTGTTTTGGTCAGCTTGCTCTGATCCGCTTTCAATGCCGCCAGTTCGGCCTGCATGGCCTGCAATTGTTTTTCCAGCAGGTCGATGCGTGACTGGGATGCATCGTCAGCGTGGGCAATGGAGTTGAGTGCGATCAGCGTCGCGAGGGTGATTGCTTTGGTAGTGGTGCGCATGGTCTGCTTTCCAGAATGTTCAATGATTCGTTTCGTTTACCGGCAGGGCATCAGGGTTTGTCCAGCTGACACTGGGCCGGCTTGCGGTAGGTATCGGGTTTGGCAGGGTCGTAGCCATCGGTGAGCGTGCACAGGAAGGCGACCACATCGCGGATTTCCTGCTGTGTCAGCGAGACTTGCAGCGCCGGGTTGTAAGGTGGCTCGGTGACGTTCACATTCGCCTGGAACATTTGCGGAATATCGTTGTACGAGCGATCCGGTGTCTTGCCGTCTGCTTGCACATACCAACGTGCGGCATTGGCATCGCGGGAGACATACCAGGTCACGACATCTTCCAGATTGTCGAATACACCGTTGTGGAAGAAGGCATTACGCAGCGCCACATTGCGCAGGGTAGGCACCTTGAATTTGCCGCAGGCGCTGGTCAGGCCGGGGCGATCGGTGCGCATTGGACCGCACACACCCATGTCGTAGTAGCGGTGTTCACCTGCAAACTGGGCACCGTTGGCGGGCGCATAGGCCGGGGCATTGGTATCGCTGTTGGCCTTCAGTTTCCAGTTGCGTGGCACGCCAAGATTGTCATAGGTGAAATCAGTAAACAGCGCAGGTACACCGTTCTTGCTAGCGGTGGTGTGGCAGGCCACGCAATTACCCTTGGAAGGATCATTGAACAGGCGGAAACCGTTGCTCTCTCGGGCCGTGAGGGTCGCCTTTCCTTGCGTCCACGCATCATATTTGCTGTCAAAGCGGTGGAAAGATTGATCCTCCGTTTCAAAAGCTGCAATCGCGCGGCCCATATTATTAAGCGTTTGATCGGCATCATTCAGTGAGGCTTGACCGAAAATGGCGACAAATTCAGCCAGATATGGGCGGGACTTGAGCCTGCCCAGCACTTCGGCGGCATCCTGATTGGCCATTTCGAAGCTGCTGACAAAAGGGCCGGTTGCCTGCGCTGCCAGTGTAGGCTGGCGGCCATCCCGCATGAATCCGCCGGTAACCTTGCCATCCGAGCCCACCGAAAATGCCGGGGTGTAATGGGCGTAACCGAGAGAAGGGGAGGCACGCAAGCCTTCCAGATTCATTGCCGGTCCGCCTAGCTGTGTCGGGCGGCCATCATCGGGCGAATAACCGTTATCCGGCACGTGACAGGTGGCGCATGACTGCTGGCCAGAGGCGGATAGCGCCGGATCCATAAACAGCCGCTTGCCGACTGTGGCAAGGGCGGATAACTGATTGGCAGGCTGTGCCGGCTGGGATGCGGGGGAACTATCGCCACCACCCGAGCATGCAGCGAGCAGGCCGAGCAGGGAAAGGGAAAGCAATCTAGACGTCATGAGCTGCAATGACCGGATTAGGAAAATAATCGTAAATATTTTAATGAGAATGATTATCAAAAGCAAATATAAGTAAGAATGGTTCGCATCTATGTTGATGTAGATCAACATTCAGCGTGGCCGATTTTCAGCAATTTCCATCGGTCATGCGTACATCATGTACTTGTCACCTTTTGTTAGTACGTCTGTCTTAATTACTGACTACGATCGCTGGCGCTGTAAGGGAGGCGCGCTACGCGCGTATTGCGATAAAACAAAAGGAAACAAGCATGAAATGGGTAATCATTGGCCTGACACTGCTGGCCGCAGCAGCAAACGCATCTACCGCAACTGAAAAAGCAGCCTGCACTAGAGCAGCCGGATCGTTCATGATCGGCAAGGTGCTCAGTGGGCCAAGTTATGTCTCCGGTAAGTATCTGGACGGCGTACAGCTGTCGCATACGCACATCCAGCTGCAAAACGAGGCAGACCAAAAGGTATACGATATTGCGATCGATAATGTGTTTGCCTCAGGCTATGACAACGCCGGCTATAACGTGCCCGCGCCTTTGAACAAGCTTGTGTATGGCACACGCGTCGAGCTGTGCGGCCTGCCATTCAGCGGCGGCATGCATTGGGTGCATACCAATTGCGGTGTGACCCCGACCAAATCCAAGCCGGATGGCTGGGTCAAAATTCTGGATAGCAAAGGTAATCCGGGCAGTAACCTTGAAAACAGGGAAGAATATTGCTATCTCTGGAATTGATGGAATAGTTTTTTCCTTATTGTGAAATGTGCAATTTCAGGCAGGGGTCCATACCCTGCCTTTTCTTTTTGTCTTTTCAAGTTTGCTCAGGTTTTGCGCAATTCACTTGTGCAAGTCCGCATTTGGAACGATGCTTGATACAGCTCAAGGTACAGTCTGCCTGATGGCGGCATCCTGTTCTCGCTTCTAGGCAAGTACAAATGTGCATTAAAGGGAGTCAACGAGATGTCCATCAGCCTGACCTTTCTGGGTGCCACAGGCACCGTCACCGGCTCGAAGTATCTGCTGGAAATTGATGGCCGACGCTTTCTGGTGGATTGCGGCCTGTTTCAGGGCTGGAAACAATTACGCCAGCGTAACTGGGCCAAGTTACCTGTAGACCCCGCCAGCATTCACGCCGTGATCCTGACGCACGCGCATCTGGATCACACCGGCTATCTGCCCATCCTGACCCGTGAAGGATTCAAAGGCAAGGTGCACTGCACCTGGGGCACCAAAGATTTATGCGAAATTCTGCTGCCCGATAGCGGCCACCTGCAGGAAGAAGAAGCCTATTACGCCAATCGCCGTCACAGTACCAAGCATGAACCTGCTTTGCCCCTGTATACCGAAGATGATGCCATGGCGGCCTTGCCCTTCCTGAAAGGGCATCCGTTTGGCCAGCCAATTGATCTGGGAGAAGGTGTCAGCCTGCGCTTTCATCAGGCCGGCCATATTCTGGGCGCCTCCATTGTCGAAATCACGGCGCATGGCAAACGGATTGTGTTCTCGGGGGATCTAGGCCGTCCGCACGACCTGATCCTGAAACCGCCTGCCCTGATCAAGGAAGCCGACTGGCTGCTGGTGGAGTCGACTTATGGCGATCGCCCGCACGAGCCGGAAGATCCGGGTGTGCGTTTAGGCCAAATTATCCGCAGTACAGTGGCGCAGAATGGTGTGGTGTTAATTCCGACCTTCGCAGTCGGCCGTGCGCAAAGCCTGATGTACCAGCTGCATCTGCTGAAATCGCGTGGCGAGATCCCGGATGTGCCGATTTTCTTGAACAGCCCCATGGCCGTGGATGCCACGGAAATCTTCCACCGTCATCAGGGTGAGCATGGCCTGACCCGCGGCCAGTGCGAGGCAATGTGCAGATCGGCGCAGGTGGTGCGGACTGTGGAAGAGTCGATGGCGCTGAACGAGCGCAAGGGACCGATGGTGGTGCTGGCTGCAAGCGGCATGGCGACTGGCGGGCGAGTGCTGCATCATCTGCAGGCGTTTGCACCCAATCCGAACAATGCGATTGTATTTTCCGGCTTTCAGGCGGGCGGTACCCGTGGTGCGGCGATTGCCGGTGGGGCGAAAACGGTGCGGATTTATGGCGAAGAAATCCCGATCAATGCCCGCGTGGAAACGCTGCACAATGTTTCGGCGCACTCCGATGCCAATGAGACGCTGGCCTGGCTGAAGCACTTTAATGCCGCGCCACGCCATACTTATGTGGTGCATGGCGAACCGGATGCGGCCGATTGTCTGCGCCGCCGGATCGGGCAGGAGCTGGGCTGGGCGGTGAGTGTGCCAGAGTACCTGCAGAAGGAAGTGCTGATGGCCTGATCGGGGCAGATCCCGATAGAGCAAGGCCGCGACGCGTCGCGGCCTTGTGCGTATTAGACGCTGGGCGCTTTAATCGAGCCGCGCCCGCTCGATGATCCTCCGCACATCAATGCCACGCGGCAGGGCCCCGTACTGATGCTGGCCGGTGCTATCGAGACGTGATCGGCAGAACGCGTCCAGCAGATCGGATGATTCGGTGCGCGCCAGTTGTGCGCCCTGCATCGCCAGCGCCATCTGGTCAACCACATGGCGGGCGCGGTATTCCAGCTCGCTCAGGTCGCGGAATTCGCGCTTCAGACGCTGGATATGCTGATCCAGCGAGGTGTGTACGCCCGTACTGCGGTCCAGTTCATCAAAGAAGGCCGGGACGACATCGGGTGTTTTCTGCATCGCGCGCAGCACATCCAGACACTGGATATTGCCACTGCCTTCCCAGATGGCATTCACCGGTGCTTCGCGATACAGGCGCGGCATGGGCGAATCCTCCATCACGCCACTGCCGCCAATACATTCCATCGCCTCCATGGCATGTCCGGCGGTGCGTTTGCAAATCCAGTATTTGCCTACAGCGGTGCCGATGCGCACCAGCAAGTCTTCATGTGGATCATCACGATGGTCCATGGCGCGGGCGATGCGCATGGTCATGGCCAGCGAAGCTTCGGATTCAATAGCCAGATCCGCCAGTACATTTTGCATCAGCGGCTGATCGACCAGCAGCTTTCCAAAGGCGCTGCGGCGCTGGCAGTGGTGCAGCGCCTGAGTCAGCGCCATGCGCATGCCAGCAGACGAGCCGATCATGCAATCGAAGCGGGTCATGGCCACCATATCGATGATGGTGGGGACGCCACGCCCTTCCTTGCCTACCATCCAGCCGAGTGCGCCGCGCAATTCGGTTTCACTGGAGGCATTGGACACATTGCCCATCTTCTTTTTAAGGCGCTGGACCTGCAGTGGATTCTTGCTGCCATCCGGTCGCCAGCGCGGCACCAGAAAACAGGATAGGCCACCCGGTGCGTGCGCCAGCACCAGGAAAGCATCGCTCATCGGGGCAGACACAAAAAATTTGTGCCCGACCAGCTCGTAGGCCTCGCCGGGGCCTTCCTTGCCCACCGGAATCGCACGGGTGGAATTGGCGCGCACGTCCGATCCACCCTGCTTTTCAGTCATCGCCATGCCGATGGTGACACCAGTTTTCTGCTCGATAGGCACGTTGCGCGGATCATAGGTGCGCGCCGTCAGCTTGGGGAGCCAGATTGACGCCAGTTCGGGCTGGTGCTTGAGGCAGGGGTAGGCCGCAAAAGTCATGGTGATCGGGCAACCATGCCCGGCTTCCACTTGCGACTGCATATAGAAGCGCGCAGCACGCGCCACATGTGCGCCGGGCACGGGGTGTGTCCATGGCGAACTGTGGATGCCTGATTCAATCGCCCGCTGCATCAGCTGGTGATAAGCCGGATGAAAGCGCACCTGATCGATGCGATTGCCGAAGCGATCATGGGTATCGAATTCTGGCGCATAGTGATTAGCCAGCCAGCCCAGTTCCAGTGAGGCGGCGCTGCCCGATAGCTCGCCAAATTGCGCCAGACTGGCCACCTCGTAGTCGGCGCCCTCGCGGATCACGGCTTCGGTAAGCGCCGTATCGGCACTGAAGAGATTCACGTCGGCGAATTCGCCAGACTGATTGATGACCTCATGCGTGACAGCGCCAAAGTCGTCAAACGGAGGTGTCTCCGCAGGTATAGGCGGGGGCGAGTAGGGGGTATTCATCGGCTCATTCAGCGCAAAGTGTGGAGATATTCCATTGTGGAATGAATGGACAAAACGTGCCGATATAAACGAGCGCTTGCTTGTCTTGCTGATCGATAAGCGGCATGTTTGCAACATCGGGATACTATGACGCATAGAAGCAAAGTGTTACGTCCGTGATTTGAATGTCGTCACGCAAGCTGAGATACTCGCGCATCCATTTTCTGACTGTGTGCCGCTATGCATGTCCGCCTCTGCCGCAAATTTGCGCTGATATCTGCACTTTTTTCCTCGCTGGCTGTGATGAGTGTGCCGGTTCCCTCCGCCAAAGACCCCTATCGCTGGCTGGAAGACGTCGATGATGCGCGTTCAATGAACTGGGTGAAGCGCGAAAACGCGATCACGGCGAAGCGTCTGGGCAGCAAGGCTGAGTATGCCGGGCTGTACAAGGATGCGATGGCGGCGCTGACCTCGGATTCGCGCATTCCGGGTATCAGCCAGCATGGTCAGTATGTTTACAACCTCTGGCAGGATCAGGCCCATCCACGCGGCATTTTCCGTCGAACTACACTGGACGAATACCGTAAGACCGAACCTGCCTGGGAAACCTTGCTGGATATCGATGCATTGTCGAAAGCGGAGGGCAAGAAGTGGGCCTTTGGCGGCGCGCATTTTGCCGAAGATGATTTATCACGCTGCCTGATCGAGCTGGCACCCGGTGGTGGCGATGCCGCTGAAATCCGTGAGTTCGATGTTGATCAGCGCAGCTTTGTGGAAGGTGGATTTCGCATTGCCGAAGCCAAAACCCGCCTGAGCTGGCGCGATAAAAATACGCTGCTGGTATCGACCGACGTAGGCAAGGATAGCCTGACCACTTCCGGTTATCCGCGCATTGTGAAGGTCTGGCAGCGCGGTACGCCGCTTGCTCAGGCGCAGACCCTCTATACCGGCGCGGTCGAGTCAGTCAGTGCGTATGCCTCCCACATCGATATGCCCGATTACGCGCCGATCGAGCTCATTACAGAAGAGCACGATTACTGGCATGTGGATTACACCCAGTTGGTAGAAGGCAAACTGCACAAGCTGGATCTGCCCGGATCGGTGCGAATGGCAGGCGCTTACGCAGGCAAGCTGGTGCTCTGGTTGCGCGAGGACTGGCAATTCAAGGGCAAGACCTGGCCTGCTGGCGCAGTGCTGCTGGCTGATCCGGCCAGCCTGCGCGGTGGTGAGGGCGAGCCCGAGTTGGTGGTAGCGCAATCTGCTCATCTGATCGTGGAGGATGTGCGTGCGACCGCCAAGGGCTTGCTGATTAGCGCGCTGGACGATGTAAAAGGCCGTTTCTATCGCTATACCCCGTCTGCCAGCGGCTGGCAGGCGACGCAGATTGCGTTCCCCGATATGGGCGCGCTCACCATTGCCGATGTGGACGAGCGCACGGGCGACGCACTGGTTGAATTCCAGACCTTCCTGACCCCGCCTACACTCTACCGCGTAAGCGCGTCGTCCACTACGCCCGAGCAATTGAAGGCACAGGCTCCGACTTTCGATGGCAGCCAGTTTGAGGTACAGCAACAATGGACGACCTCGGCCGACGGCACGCGTGTACCGTACTTTTTGGTGGGCAAGAAGGGGATGCAGCTCAACGGCAAGCAGCCGGTGTGGATGTTCTCCTATGGCGGCTTCGAGAACTCGCTGCGCCCATCCTACTCCGGTTCATATGAAGACATGCATGGCGCCTATGGCAAGCTGTGGCTGGAGCGAGGTGGCGTCTTTGTGCTGGCCAATATTCGTGGCGGCGGCGAATTCGGCCCGGGCTGGCATCTTTCAGCCATTAAACAGCATCATGTGAAATCATTTGAAGACTTCGAGGCGGTGGCTGCCGATCTGGTGAGGCGCGGCATCACTTCGCCACGTCATATCGGCATTGAAGGCCGTAGCAACGGAGGCCTGCTGGTGACGGCCACCATGATGCGTCATCCGGAGCTGTACGGTGCCGTGGTATGCGGTAATCCGCTGATCGATATGCAGCGTTACAGCCATCTGCTGGCGGGTGCGAGCTGGATTGGCGAGTATGGCGATCCGGACAAGGCCGAAGACTGGGCCTATATCAGCCAGTATTCGCCCTATCAGAAGGTCAAGGCTGGCCTGAAGCTGCCACCGGTGATGTTCTATTCCACCACCCGCGATGATCGCGTACATCCCGGCCATGCGCGCAAAATGGCCGCGAAGATGAAGGCAGCAGGCTATCCGGTGGAATACTTCGAGAATATCGAGGGTGGCCATCATGGCCCGGTGGTCACTGAACAGCTGGCCACCCGTGTGGCGCGGACGTTTACCTTCCTGTGGCAGACCATCGGCGCGGGTCGCTAAACCATGCCGTGGCTCATCACCAAATATCTGGTGACTGCAGGGGTGATTGTGGCAGTCACAGAAACTGCCAAGCGCAGTGACCGTCTGGGCGGACTGATCGCTGCACTGCCACTGGTCACCATTCTGTCCATGATCTGGCTGCATGTGGAACGGCAGGGCGCCGACAAGGTCGCCAACCATGCCTGGTACACCTTCTGGTATGTGGTGCCGACACTGCCGATGTTTCTGCTGTTTCCGTGGTTGCAGAGCAGGTTTGGTTTCTGGCTGGCGCTTGGTGTATCTGCACTCGTGACGATTGCCTGCTTTGCGGGCTTTGCCCTGGTGGTCAGGCGGTTTGGAATTGCACTGATGTGACCGGTGCGTGTAAGAAGGGCGCCTGTTGAACGTGCCGTCTTTGTTTGTCCGACGGCACGTTTTAACAGTAAAGAAAGGGTATTGGCTGCTTAGCCACCCCCTGCTTAATCGCGATAATTGTTGAGCACCTTATAACTGCGGGCATATAGCGCAAATAAGGCTGCGGCGACCAGTGCGAATCCTGCAAAGAAAAACATCTGGAAGGCCGACACACTCAGGCCAGTGGTGCCGATATAGTTGATCACACCTTTGCTTTGTACGGTGTGATTGCTCAGTAGCACCCACAGATTGCCAATCGTGGTGGTTAGATTCCAGAAACTATTGATGGTACCTTTCATGGACAGCGGCGCCTGACTATAGGCGAATTCAAGACCGGTGGCCGACACCAGTACTTCACCGGTCGTCAGGATAAAGTAGGGCAGAATTTGCCAGGCAATATGCATGGCCTTGCCTTCATCCATCGACAACTGAATCATCCCGATCACGATCCACGCCAAACCGGCAATCGCAATCCCAGCACCCATGCGGCGCAGCGGTGTGACCTTGAGGCCGAATGATTCCAGCATCGGAAACAGCACAAAGTTATTGAAGGGGATCAGCAGCATCACCAGCAGCGGATTAAGCGACTGCATCTGCGAAGGCTCGAACCAGTCGGGCTTGACCATATCGTTGGCCTGAATGATCCAGGTAGACGCCTTCTGATCAAACAGCGAATAAAACGGCGTCACCAGCGCGAACAGAATCAGCAGACGCAAAACCGAGCGTACGCCCTCGATAGCCTGTCGTTCGTGCTTGCGTTCGGTGCGATCCAGCTGCATCCACACGCCCCAGCCGGAAAATGCCATGAACACCACCAGCGCCAGACAGAATGCTTTGACGAAATCCAGTTGTGGCAGCGCCAGATCAAGCGTAGTGCTGACCGAGCAGGCCAGGCACAGCACGGCAAGTGTCGTACCGATACTGGCGATTAGCAGACCCTTGCGGAAGCGCATATTGCCGGATACATCGGTGCGAGCAAACAGCGCTGTGCGGGCAATAGCCAGAAAACTGTCCGGATCCTTGCCCTTGGGCGGAATGTGAATATACGTATGGCGACCCGCCCACAGGATCAGGGTGGCGATCCCCATCAGTATGCCCGGAATACCGAATGCCACACTGGCACCGTAATGTTTGAGCAGGAAAGGCATCAGCAAGGATGCAAAGAACGAACCAAAGTTGATAATCCAGTAAAAGGCATCGAATACACGACGTGCCAGATGACGGGTACTTTTATCAAACTGGTCGCCCACAAAGCCGCTGACCAGAGGCTTGATCCCCCCTGAGCCAAACGCGATGAGAAACAGCCCGGTAAAGAAGCCGTTTACACTATGTTCGAAGATGGCCAGGCAGGCGTGACCTGCGCAGTAAATCAGGCTCATCCAGAAGATAGTGTTGTACTTGCCAAAGAAACGATCGGCCAGCCAGCCGCCGAGCAGCGGAAAGAAATACACACCGATCACAAAGGTATGGAAAACTTCTTTGGCTTCTGACTTGCGCATGTCTTCCGGGACAGCCATCAGCAAGCTGGTCATCAGAAACACGGTGAGAATATTGCGCATGCCGTAAAAGCTGAAACGTTCGCATCCTTCGTTGGCGACGATATAGCCAATCTGGCGGGGAAGCTTGTCAGACGCTACTGCGGCATCTGCCGGGGTGTGGGGTACGGAGCTCAAGCCGAAATCCTTTGTGCTGTTTTATTCTGTATTGTGCCTATCATGCAGACGGCATTTTATATCGTCTACTTGCAGCGCCATAGTATTGTGCACTTGGTGTGGTTTATGTCCCTTGATTATTCAGGCGTGATTTGCAGTTCTTTACCTGAAGCGAACTAGCAAAAAAACGGGCCAGACAGCGTCTGACCCGTTATAGCCTGAAGCGAGATGTGATTAGCGCTTTTTCTGCGGCGGCAAATCGGTACACGCCCCTTCGAATACTTCGGCCGCCAAGCCAATCGACTCACCCAGTGTCGGGTGTGCATGGATGGTTTTGCCGATATCGGTCGGATCACAGCCCATTTCGATAGCCAGACAGATTTCGCCCAGCATATCGCCCGCGTGCGTACCGACAATCGCGCCACCGATCAGTCGATGCGTTTCGGCATCGAAAATCAGCTTGGTGAAGCCTTCGTCGCGGCCATTGGCAATGGCACGACCGGATGCCGCCCACGGGAAGACCGACTTTTCGATTTTGATGCCATTCTTCTTGGCTTCATCTTCTGTCACACCTACCCAGGCCACTTCCGGATCGGTGTAGGCCACACCCGGAATCACCCGTGCATCGAAGAATGCCTTGTGGCCTGCGGCGACTTCGGCGGCAACATGGGCTTCATGCACAGCCTTGTGTGCCAGCATTGGCTGACCGACGATATCGCCAATGGCGAAGATGTGTGGCACATTGGTGCGCATCTGGTTGTCGACCGGAATAAAGCCGCGCTCGTTCACTACCACACCGGCTTTTTCCGCGCCGATCAGCTTGCCATTGGGTGCGCGGCCTGCAGCCACCAGCACCAGATCGTAGCGCTGCGGCTCCTTCGGGGCTTGCTCGCCCTCGAAGGTGACATAGACGCCGTCTGCCTTCGGCTCGACGGCAACCGTTTTGGTCTTCAGCATGATGTTGTCGAAACGGTGTGCATTCACCTTCTGCCAGACCTTGACCAGATCGCGATCCGCGCCCTGCATCAGGCCATCCATCATTTCCACGACATCAAGACGCGCGCCCAGTGTGGAGTACACCGTACCCATTTCCAGACCGATAATGCCGCCGCCAATCACCAGCATCTTCTTCGGCACGGAGGCGAGTTGCAGTGCGCCTGTGCTGTCCACAATCCGTGGATCTTCCGGAATGAAGGGCAGCTTCACCACGCGCGAACCAGCGGCGATGATGGCCTGTTTGAACTTCAGAACCTTCTTCTGGCCGGTGGTATCGCTGCCGTCGCCAGAAGTGAGCTGAACTTCGACATGATGCGGATCGATAAAGCTGCCGACGCCACGCACGACATCCACCTTGCGTGCCTTGGCCATGCCAGCCAGACCCGAGGTCAGCTTGCCGATCACCTTTTCCTTGTAGCCACGCAGCATGTCGATGTCGATTTCCGGCTCGGGATATTTGATCCCGTTGGCGGCCAGATGGCGGACTTCATCGATGACGGCGGCGTTATGCAGCAGCGCCTTGGACGGAATGCATCCTACGTTCAGGCACACGCCACCCAGCGTCGAGTAACGCTCGACCAGTACAACCTTCAGGCCCAGATCTGCGGCGCGGAATGCAGCGGAATAACCGCCGGGGCCAGCGCCCAGTACCAGCACATCGTATTCGCCATCGCTGTTGCCACCAAAGCTGGCTGCCTGCGGGGCCGGGGAGGCAGCCGGAGCGGAAGTTGCGGCCGGTGTCGGAGTGGGTGCAGCGGCGGAGGCAGTTGCACTTGCAGCAGACTCGATGACCGCAACAATGGACCCTTCAGACACCTTGTCTCCCAGCTTGATGCGCACTTCCTTCACGACACCAGCATGTGACGCAGGCACTTCCATCGTGGCTTTGTCTGTTTCCAGTGTGATCAGCGATTCGTCCTTTTTGACGCTGTCGCCAGCCTTGACAAACACTTCGATGATTTCCACATCTTTGTAGTCACCGATATCCGGGACCTTCAGTTCGATGGTTTGACTCATGTTTAGTCCTTAGTGGAAGGTGTGAAGGGTGAGGGGTGAGGAGGCGTGGTTGCTTGATCAATTCAGCGAAACGAAATACCTCACTCCTTACGCCTTACACCTCACAAATTAATACCAGGGCTCGACGATCTCTTCGCGCGCAAACACAGTCTGTGTCGCCGCACGCGCATGTACGCGCTGCAAATACGGTCCGATATGCGGCCAGCTGCGAGCAGGACGCTCGAAGCGGCGCGTCCAGCGGCAAAGCGTGAACACATAGACATCCAGTGCGCTGTATTCCGAGCCACTAAACCACTGATCCCCATTGCGGGCGATTTCGGCATCAATCTGATCCAGCAAGGTATGCACCTTGCGGGTGGCATGATCCTTGACCTGATCGATCGAGCTGGCATCTTCTGCCCAGCGTTCCGGATAGAAATGCAGAATCAGCGACGCTTGCAGGGTATTGGTCAGCCACATCAGCCACTTGTAGAAGTGCGCTCGTGCGTGGGTGCGGATGGGCGGAATCAGACCGCTATCCGGATGCGCATCCAGCAGGTGCATCAGAATGGCGGCTGTTTCGTAGATCACCAGATCGCCATCAATCAGCGCCGGGATCAGACCGTTCGGATTCAGCTTCAGGTATTCGGCCGATTTGTGCGCCTTGTCGCCCGTATCGAATGTCTTCAGCTCGAACGGCACACCCATTTCTTCCAGCAGCAGATGCGGAATCATGGAGGCAGTACTCGGGCTATAGCACAGCTGCAGCATGTCTTTTCCTTTCGGAGTGAAATGTGAAACGTGATGCCGCTTCGCGGCGGTGAAACGTGGTCAGGCAACCCCACATTTCACTTCTCACATTTCACGTTTCACAAGCTTTACAGCATTAAGCGGCGAATATCGCCCAGTACCTGGGTGAGGTAGGTGGTGAAGCGCGCAGCGGATGCGCCATCGATCACGCGGTGATCGTAGGACAGCGACAGCGGAAGCATCAGGCGCGGCGCAAATTCGCGGCCGTTCCACACTGGCTTGATGCCGGACTTGGACACGCCCAGAATCGCCACTTCAGGTGCATTGACGATCGGCGTAAAGGCCGTTCCACCTACGCCACCCAGACTGGAAATGGAGAAGCAGCCACCCTGCATATCTGCCGGTGCCAGCTTGCCATCGCGAGCCTTGGCGGCCAGTGCGCCAGTTTCGGTGGCGATTTCGATCAGGGACTTTTTGTCCGCATCACGAATCACCGGTACCACCAGGCCATTTGGCGTATCAGCCGCAAAGCCGATGTGGAAATACTGCTTCAGCACCAGATTGTCGCCATCGAGGCTGGCGTTGAATTCCGGGAACTTCTTCAGTGCGGCGACGACGGCCTTGATGATGAAAGCCAGCGGCGTGATCTTCAGATTCTGCTTCTTCAGCTCTTCGCCCATCTCCTTGCGGAAGGCTTCCATATCGGTGATATCGGCTTCGTCAAACTGGGTCACATGTGGAATCATCACCCAGTTGCGCGACAGATTGGCACCGGAAATTTTCTTGATGCGGCTGAGCGGCTTGGTTTCGATCGGGCCGAACTTGGCGAAGTCGACTTTCGGCCATGGCAGCAGGTCCAGACCCACGCCGGAGCCATTGGTCGGTGCAGGCGAAGCGGCGGCAGCGATTGCGCCGCTCATCACGGATTTCACGAAGGCTTGCACGTCTTCATTGACGATACGACCCTTGGGGCCGGAGCCCTTCACGCGACTCAGGTCAACACCCAGCTCGCGGGCGAACTTGCGCACGGACGGGCTGGCGTGAGCAGCTTTGAAGCCAGCAGCGTCGACTGTGGCGGCAGGTGCAGGTACGACCGGTGCAGCTTTCGCGGCAGGTGTCGGCGCAGCGATAGGCGCTGGAGTCGACACGGGTGCAGCAGCCGGGGCAGGTGCAGCAGCGGCAGCACCTTGTGCGGCGAGCGTCACAATCGCCACACCCTCACTGACTTTGTCGCCCACCTTCACCAGAACAGCCTGCACCACGCCGTCATGCGTAGCCGGCACTTCCATGGTGGCCTTGTCGGTTTCCAGCGTGATCAGCGAGTCGTCCTTTTTGACGGTATCGCCCACCTTGACCAGCACCTCGATCACATCCACGCCCTTGTAGTCACCGATATCCGGGACTTTGACGTCGATATTGCCCAATGTAGCCGGCGCAGCGACGGGTGCGGTTGCTGCAATGGCTGGCGCAACTGCAGCGGGTGCCGGGGCTGCGACTGGCGCCGGGGAGGGGGCCGGTGCAGCAGATACATTCGCACCTTCGGCCTCGATGATTGCGACGATCGAGCCTTCGGACACCTTGTCGCCCAGCTTGATGCGCACTTCCTTGATGATACCGGCGTGCGACGCTGGCACTTCCATGGTGGCCTTGTCGGTTTCCAGCGTGATCAGCGACTCATCCTTGGCAACCTGCGCGCCCACTTTCACGAACACTTCGATGACTTCGACATCCTTGTAGTCGCCGATGTCCGGAACTTTCAATTCGATTTGATTGCTCATCTCAATTCCTCGTGGAAGGTGAATCGTGAATGACTATTGCTATTCACGATTCACCGCTCTCACTATTTAGACAGTCCAGGGGGCAGGCTTGCTCACATCGATGCCGTACTTGGCGATCGCTTCAGCAACCTTGGCGCGCGACAGCTTGCCTTCGTCTGCCAGTGCCTTGAGTGCGGCGACCACAACGTAGTGACGGTTCACTTCGAAATGGCTGCGCAGCTGCTCGCGGGTGTCCGAACGGCCAAAGCCATCGGTACCCAGCACCACGTATTTGCGTGGTACATAGGCGCGGATCTGTTCCGCAAAGGCACGCATGTAGTCGGTGGCGGCAATGATCGGCCCGGAGGTCGACGCCAGCTGGGCTGTGACATAGGCCTGCTTGGGTTCGGCTGCTGCGTTGAGCATGTTTTCACGCTCGACAGCCATGCCTTCGCGAGCCAGTTCAGTAAAGCTTGGGCAGCTCCACAGATCGGCCTGCACACCCCAGTCATCCTTGAGCAGAGATGCGGCAGCAATGACTTCATTGAAGATTGTGCCGGAGCCCAGCAGCTGCACGCGCAGGTCGCCTGCATCCGCCTTCCTGAAGCTGTACATCCCCTTGATGATGCCGGCTTCCGCGCCTTCCGGCATCGCCGGGTGCTCGTAGTTTTCGTTCATCAGGGTGAGGTAGTAGTAGACATCTTCCTGTTCGGCATACATGCGGCGCATACCATCCTGCACCACCACGGCGACTTCGTAACCGAAGGTCGGATCGTAGCTGATACAGTTCGGGATGGTGGCGGACAGCATGTGCGAGTGACCGTCTTCGTGCTGCAGACCTTCGCCATTCAGCGTGGTCCGGCCAGCAGTGCCGCCCAGCAGGAAGCCGCGTGTACGCATGTCGCCTGCCAGCCAGGCCAGATCGCCAACGCGCTGGAAGCCAAACATCGAATAGTAGATGTAGAACGGAATCATCGGCACGCCGTGTGTGCTGTAGGCCGTACCGGCGGCAATCCAGTCACACATGCCACCGGCTTCGTTAATGCCCTCCTGCAGGATCTGGCCGTCCTTGGATTCTTTGTAGAACATCAGCTGATCAGCATCCTGCGGGATGTATTTCTGACCTTCCTGATTCCAGATACCCACCTGACGGAACAGACCTTCCATACCGAAGGTACGCGATTCGTCCG
Organism: Burkholderiaceae bacterium DAT-1; assembly: GCA_019084025.1. Lineage (NCBI taxonomy): Bacteria > Pseudomonadati > Pseudomonadota > Betaproteobacteria > Burkholderiales > Burkholderiaceae > Burkholderiaceae bacterium DAT-1. The sequence goes on along the minus strand of JAHRBI010000006.1, from coordinate 311,624 downwards.
GCACGATCGGCACGATGTGCTTGCCGATGTTCTTGTCTTTCAACAATTGTGTGAGTAGACGCACAAAAGCCATCGTGGTGGAGTACTCACGGCCTGCACCCGAGCCCTTGAGCAGTGACTCGAAGGACGACAGCGCCGGAATTTCCAGCGGATAGGCAGTACGACGGCGCTGCGGCAGGTAGCCACCGAGATTCATGCGGTGATCGCGCATGTAATTCAGTTCAGCCGAACCTTCCTCGAACTTGATGAAGGGTACTTTTTCCAGCTGATCATCCGGCACCGGCAGATCGAAGCGATCGCGGAACTGGCGGATGGAGTCGATATCCATCTTTTTCTGCTGGTGGGTGATGTTCTGTGCTTCCCCCGCGTTACCCATGCCATAGCCCTTGATGGTTTTGGCTAGAATGACGGTTGGCTTACCCACGCACTCGCTGGCAGCCTTGAACGCAGCGTAAATTTTGGCCGGATCATGGCCGCCACGGTTCAGGTCCCAGATGTCCTTGTCGGACCAATCCTTGACCAGCTCTTTCAGTTCCGGCGTATTGAAGAAGTGCTCGCGCACCCATGCACCATCCTTGGCCTTCATGGTCTGGTATTCGCCGTCGACAATTTCGGCCATGCGCTTGGCCATGATGCCATTTTTGTCCCGTGCGAACAGGGCGTCCCACTTGTTACCCCAGATCAGCTTGATGACATTCCAGCCTGCACCACGGAATTCGCCTTCGAGTTCCTGAATGATCTTGCCATTGCCACGCACCGGGCCATCCAGGCGCTGCAGATTGCAATTGATCACAAAGATCAGGTTATCGAGCTTTTCACGGCCAGCCATGCCGATGGCACCGAGCGATTCCGGCTCGTCCATTTCGCCATCGCCGCAGAAGGCCCAGACCTTGCGGTTAGCAGCATTGATAAAGCCACGATCCTGCATGTACTTCATGAAACGGGCTTGATAGATCGCCAGCAGCGGCCCCAGACCCATCGATACGGTCGGGAACTGCCAGAAATCCGGCATCAGCCATGGATGCGGATAGGAGGACAGACCCTTGCCGCCGACTTCCTGACGGAAATGGGCCAGTTGTTCGTCGCTGATGCGGCCGAGCAGGTAGGCCCGGGAGTACACACCGGTCGCCACGTGGCCCTGCACGAAAATCAGATCACCGCCGTGGGTATCGCTTGGAGCATGCCAGAAATGGTTGAAGCCCACGTCATACAATGTCGCCGAGGATGCAAACGACGCGATGTGACCGCCGACATTGGTGTCCTTATTGGCCTGTACCACCATAGCCATCGCATTCCAGCGCGTATAGGCGCGGATTTTATGCTCGATGGTGGTGTTGCCGGGGTAGGGCGGTTCAGCTTCCAGCGGAATGGTATTAATGTACTTGGTGGTGGCGCTATAGGGAATATTGGCGCCACGTTCGCTGGCTTCTTCAATCAGTTTTTCGATGATGAAATGCGCGCGTTGCGGGCCTTCCGCGTCGATCACGCCGTCGAGTGCTTGCAGCCACTCGCGGGTTTCTTGTGGATCGATATCTTCAAAGTGCTCAGCCATCTTGGGTACCTTGCTGATGTGTCAATATGAATCGGATTGTGTGACTTCCATGCCAGCGTAAACTGGCTATTTTTATTGTCTGCAGAAACCTGCTTAGCCATTCGGCAATATGTAGTTGTTTATCTCTGCAATGAGTGTTTGTCGTTTGTCTGCTCAGTTGGTGAAAACCGAATGTTCCGCAGGTGGTTTTATAGCGGAAATTATCTATTTTCACTGCTGTCAGAATTGCAGGAAAGGCGCATTTATAACCGATTTGCGCCATTTTTTCCTTAGCTGCGATCAACCTTTCGATCTTGCAAAGCAGCACGTGCGCGCATGATGAGCTGTGTGGTTGAGCTATCGTGTTGCACTGCATCGTTGCCTGAGGTGAGTTCGTTTTCAATTGTTTTAGCTAATTGCTTACCCAGTTCTACACCCCATTGGTCATAGCTGTTTACGCCCCAAATGCTGCCCTGCACAAACACTTTATGTTCATATAATGCGATCAGTGAACCCAGGTGGAAAGGATCAACTTTTTTCAGAAGAATCGTGCTGGTTGGTCGATTTCCCGGGAAAATTTTATGGGGCAGCAGTCGTTCAATTGCATCATCAGCCAGTCCCTGTGCTTTCAGTTCACTGCGTGCTTCTTCCGCTGTCTTACCCTTCATCAGCGCTTCGGTTTGCGCCAGGAAATTGGCTAGCAAAATGGTATGGTGATGCTCACTGCTGCCGGGATTGTCGAGCGCGGCAATGAAGTCGGCCGGAATGAGGCGCGTACCCTGATGCACTAACTGATAGTAAGCATGCTGCGCATTGATGCCCGGCTCGCCCCAGATCACCGGTCCCGTATCGTAATCGACAGCTTCGCCATCCAGACGGATGCGCTTGCCGTTCGACTCCATGTCCAATTGCTGCAGGTAGGCGGGAAGACGATGAAGTGGCTGGTTATAAGGCGAAATCAGATGCGATTGCGAGCCCATCCCGTTCACATACAGCACACCGAGTAGCGCCAGAATCACCGGCATGTTTTGCTCAAGCGGTGCGGTACGGAAATGGGTATCCATCGCATGCGCGCCTGCCAGCAATGACTTGAAATGATCGGTACCGATCGCCAGCAGGATGGGTAGTCCAATGGCCGACCACATCGAATAGCGACCTCCTACCCAGTCCCAGAAGCCGAACATATTATTGGTATCAATCCCGAATGCACCGACCGCCGTAGCATTGGTGGATACCGCCACAAAGTGTTTGGCGACAGCAGCTTCGTCCGCTTGCTGTACCAGCCAGGCTCGTGCAGCGCGTGCATTCGTCAGCGTTTCCTGGGTGGTGAAGGTTTTTGAGGCCACAATAAAGAGCGTGGTCTCCGGATCCAGTTGCGCCAGAATATGGTTGATCTGCCAGCCATCGACCGTTGATACGAAGTGCAGCTTGAAGCGTCCGCCCGCATCCTTGAGCGCCTCAGTCGCCATGAAAGGGCCAAGATCCGACCCCCCGATGCCGATATTGACGATGTCGGTGATGGATTTTCCGGTGTACCCCTTCCAGTTGCCATTGCGCACGTGCTCACTAAACGCATACATACGATCAAGCACGGCATGGACTTGCGGTACGACATTTTCACCATTGACGGTAATCGACGCTTCGCGAGGCGCACGCAGAGCCGTATGTAAAACAGCACGGCCCTCTGTCATATTGATTGCCTCACCGCCAAACATGGCATCGCGAAGGTCTTCCAGATTGCATGCGCGAGCCAGCGAGAATAGTGCAGATAAAACCGAATCGTTGATCAGATGACGGGAATAGTCGAGAAAGAGGCCACTGGATTCCAGGCTATAGCGTTCGCTTCTACCCGCATCCTGATTAAATGCCTCACGTAGATTGATCTCTGCTGCTTCGTGTGCTCGTTGTACAAATGTTTGCCATTCCGGAAGGCGAGTAAGCGACGTCATCATATCCTGTCAATCAATCCAATCTATTCAAACCAAGCATGTACCGGTGAGTCTTGCGATCTCATGATGTACCACCTGCATTTCTAACGATCCTCGTAGCCGCGTACTCGCCGCTCCTTCAGATTGCGTTTGACCTTTTCCAGCTGATCAATCAGTTCGGGGCCGCGCCGAAGTGCAACACCCACGGCCAGAATATCTACTACCACCAGATGAACAATCCGGGTAATCATAGGAGAGTACAGATCCGGATCTTCCGGAGTATCCGCATACAATGTGACATTACATCGCTTTGCCAGTGGCGAATTCGAGTGGGTAATGCCAATGACTTTAGCGCCCGAGTCACGCGCCAATTCGACTGAACGAATCAGGTCAATCGTGCGTCCTGAATTGGAAATAGCGACAACAGCATCACCCGGCCCCAGCAACGCGGCCGACATGCCGTGAATATGCGGATCGGAATAGGATATGCAGGGTACACCCAGGCGGAAGAACTTGTGCTGAGCATCCTGCGCGATAATCCCGGAATTACCCAGACCGTAAAATTCAATGCGTTTGGCGGACGCCAGAATGTCGATTGCGCTTTCGACTGCATCGGGATTCAGTTCATTGCGCGTGCGCATCAAACTGGAAATGGTGTTATCGAACAGCTTGGCTGCCAGATCATGGGCGGTATCGCTTTGTTCGACAGCGCTATGAACGTAGGGCACACCAGAAACCAGGCTTCGAGTGAGTCGCAGTTTGAAGTCCTGTAAACCGCTGCAATCAATCGACCGGCAGAATCGGATGACGGTTGGTTGCGACACACCAGCCATATCGGCGATCTGGGCAATGGGCGCATGAGCAACAAAATTGGGTTGCGCCAAGACCAGTTCCGCAACTTTGCGTTCCGACTTGGATAATTCGAGTAGCAGTGATTTGATTTTTTCCAGCATAACCTCAGTGCATTCCTGATCAGGTAGCGTGCAGTTGTATTAGGTAATCATCCAGCGCGGCAGCCGCGCCCAGCAAAGCCGGATTATGCGCCCGTATGAGCATTGCAGGAACCGGATTCAGGTACTGACCCAGTCGTCCCTTATCTTCAAACCGCTCACGAAATGGTGAGCGCGCAAACCGATCGCCTAAACGTGGAACAATACCACCACCAATAAAAACACCGCCAAGTGCACCCAGTGTCAGCACTAGATTTCCTGCGACTGTACCCAGCATGCCACAGAACATATCCAGTGTTTGGCTGGCAAGGCTACTCGGTTGGCTGAGACCGATGTGAGTAATGTCGGCTGGCGTCGTCGCATCAATCGGTTGTTTACGCACAGTGGCGAGTGCTTCATGCAGATTAAGAAGACCGGAGCCGGACAGGATGCGCTCTGCGGAAACATGGCCAAATCGCGCACGCAGTACACGGATCACGTCATCTTCTTCTTCGTTGGTCGCAGGCAGCGTAACGTGACCACCCTCGCCGCGAATGGCCTGAAAACGCAGTAAGCCCTGATGATCTGCATACGGGAACAAGCCGGATACGCCCAGCCCGGTTCCCGGACCCAGTAGCGCAACTGGCTGCTTCCAGTCCAGCTTGCCGCCGCCCACTTGCTCAAGCGTTTCGATAGGCAGATAGGGAAGCGAATTGGCCAGTGCGGTGAAGTCATTGATGACAACCAGTACCGCCAATCCAAGTGATGACTTCATCTCGCTGATCGAGAATGACCAATCGCGATTCGTCATGGATACCTGATCACCGGAGATGGCGGTGGCAATGCCGATACCCGCTGCGGTAGGCTTGACTTGATGCTGCTCACAGTAAAAGCGGATTGCCTCTTCCAGGCCGGCAAAATCATCGGCTGGTAAAACCTGTTCGTGGCTGATGCTTGCACCATCCTCGAGAATCAGAGCTAGGCGGACATTGGTGCCGCCAACATCGCCAATCAAGCGAGGATAGAGCGTGTGCAGGGTATCCATTGCATCAATCCGCATAATAAACGTGCGCCCCGACGCGCGCCGAGGTCAGTACACGGGCAATCGGTGCAAGCGGGGTGGGCGCCGACAATGCTTTATCCAGCACGGATTTCTTTTTGTCGCCGTTAATATGCAGCAAGACGTGGCGAGCCTGAATAATGGCAGCAAGTGTCAGCGAAATGCGTGCATATGGCGCGGTTGTCGGATGAACTGCCGCGAGCAATGCCGGATTACCCGGATCAGCCGCGCATGCCAGTTCTGCCGCACACGGGAAAAGTGAAGCAGTGTGGCCATCCTCTCCCATCCCTAGGTGCACCACGTCGAACGGCTGCGGAATGCCAGCCAGGCGAGCGGTGAGTGCTGGGATGGCGGCCTCGGGTGAGGCATCTTCAGTATGAAGACTGACAAAATTGGCTTCAGCAAGTTGATGGCGAAGCAGAAACTGTCGCGCAAGACCCTCGTTGCTATCAGCGTGATCGACTGGCAGCCAGCGATCATCCACAAGGGTGATCCACACTTTTTTCCAATCGAGGCGCATCTGGCGTAGCTGCTCAAACATCCCCATCGGCGTTTTTCCACCGGATAGTGCGAGACTCGCCGCACCGCGAGCGGCAATGGCGCGCTCAAGCGAAGCAGCAATTTCCCGCGCGAGACAAATGTCCAGATCGACACGCGAATCGAAAGAATGAAACTGAATGTCTGGCATCGTAGCTTAACCTTCTTCGTGCCAGCACAGGCCGTCGCGAGATAGCAGGGCTGAACTGGCTGCAGGCCCCCACGTGCCTGCGGTGTAGGGTTTAGGTGGTTCGGAGCTGGCGGCCCATGTATCAAGAATCGGCTCAACCCAGCGCCAAGCCTCATCCAGCTCGTCGCGGCGCATAAACAGAGTCAGGCGTCCACGAATCACATCAGTCAGCAGGCGTTCGTAAGCATCCGGGCGGCGAGTCTTGAATGTTTCGTCAAAATCTAGATCCAGATGCACGCTGCGCAGCTTCATCGTGTCGCCGGGTTGCTTGGCCAGCATGTATAGCTTCACGGATTCTTCCGGCTGCAAGCGGATGACCAGGCGATTGGGTGTTGATGCAGCGGGAGGTTGCGCAAAAATCGAATGCGGCACTTCGCGGAAATTGATGACGATTTCGGCGAGGCGTTCCTGCATGCGTTTGCCGGTGCGCAGGTAAAACGGCACGCCTGCCCAGCGCCAGGTGTCAATTTGTGCCTTGATGGCGACAAAGGTTTCAGTTGGGCTGCCCGGCGTTATCCCGGCCTCGTCCTGATAGCCGACTACGGGGCCACCGGCGACTGCACCTGCACGATATTGGCCGCGCACGGTTTTTTGGGCGACATCTTGCGGGGTAAACGGGCGCAAAGCGCGCAGGATTTTAAGCTTTTCATCGCGCATTGTGTCCGGATCGATACTGGCCGGCGGTTCCATGGCGATAATACAGAGCAATTGCAGCAAGTGATTCTGCACCATATCGCGCAGGGCACCTGCTTTTTCGTAGAATTCACCGCGGCCTTCCACCCCGACCTGCTCGGTGACGGTGATCTGCACATCGCGAATCCATTCGCGGCGCCACAGCGGTTCAAACAAGGTATTACCGAAGCGCAGTGCCAGTAGATTCTGCACGGCTTCCTTGCCTAGGTAGTGGTCAATCCGGTAAATCTGACTTTCTTCGAAGTACTGGCCGACGGCTGCATTGATTGCCTGTGCACTCTTCAGATCGTGGCCAAGCGGCTTCTCGAGTACGACTCGCGCACCCGCAGCATTCAGCCCGACCGAAGCCAGATGTTCGCAGATGCCCGCAAATAGATTGGGCGCAGTCGCCAGATAGAACACGCGAACATGATTCGGGCATTCATTGAGTTTATCGGCCAGCGCAGGGTAGGCACTCTGATGTTGAGCGTCGAGTTTCAGGTAATGCAAACGCTGAGAGAAGCTGGCCCAGTCTGCTTCATTGTAACTTTTGCCCAGGTACTGGCGAGCATGCTTGTCTGCGGTCGCAAGATAGGCAGCCTGATCGGGCTGACTGCGGCCGAGACACAGAATACGACCTTCCTCTGGCAGGTTCTTATCCTGGTGCTGGCGATAGAGTGCTGGCAAAAGCTTGCGCATCACCAGATCGCCGGTGCCCCCGAAAAGTACCATGTCAAAAGCCTGGATTGCAGTCATTGATCTTCCCTCATGAGCAACTGACACAATGGGCATGTATAACCGCGGCTGGCGGGAACATGCAGAACGATGGTGTAACAATACTACTTTACTTTGTGCTTTGCAATGTAGTCGAACTTCTGATTTGTAGTTCGGAACACAATCAATCAGATCGAACTACACGACGAGTGTACGCAAGTACATGAGTTGAAAGCGTTGATGCATGCTGTTGATGTGCGATCTTCATGGAAATCGTGAAAAGTTGCTTGCATTCATTCCGTAGTAAAACTACTATATTCACTCAGGCGCCCACCCGGGGTTGCCACTGAACGGTATGCGCCCTGATCTGGGTGCGCAGGAGAATGTCCTTGAAGCTGCATCCACGCCTGGTTGAAGTCACCGAGCGAATCAAATCCCGAAGCGCGCCGTTGCGCCAAGCTTATCTGCAGCGTGTTGCAGAGGCGGCGGGCAGGGAGCCTGTTCGCAAGGGAATTTCCTGTGCCAATCTTGCTCATGCATTCGCGGCCATGCCAAGCAACGACAAGATTGCCCTGAAAGAATTGCGCGCGCCGAATCTCGGCATTGTCACGGCATACAACGACATGCTGTCGGCGCATCAGCCCTATGAAGGCTATCCCGAGCAAATTCGTGCAGTTGCGCGTGCTAACGGGGCAACCGCACAGGTCGCGAGCGGCGTACCCGCCATGTGTGACGGTGTGACGCAAGGGCAGGACGGGATGGAGCTCAGTCTGTTCTCCCGCGATGTCATCGCCATGTCGACTGCCATCGGTTTGAGCCACCAGATGTTTGATGCTGTGCTTTGTCTTGGCATTTGCGACAAAATTGTCCCCGGCTTGTTGATGGCGGCATTGCAGTTCGGACATCTGCCGACGATATTCGTCCCTGCAGGCCCGATGGCATCCGGTATTTCCAACAAGGAAAAGGCGCGAATCCGTCAACTGTACGCCGAGGGTAAAGCGACTCGCGAAGAGCTACTGGCATCCGAGTCTGCCTCTTATCATAGTGCCGGAACATGTACGTTCTACGGCACAGCCAATTCCAACCAGATGCTCATGGAAATCATGGGCTTGCATCTGCCGGGTTCGGCATTTATTCATCCGGGCTCACCTCTGCGCGACGCATTGACTGCCGCTGCAACCATGCGGGCCATTGAGATTTCGGGTGCAGGTAGCAATCCGATCCGCATCGCAGACGTGGTTGATGAGCGTGCCATTGTGAATGCGATCGTGGGACTGCATGCAACGGGCGGATCTACCAATCACACGATTCACCTGATTGCCATCGCACGCGCCGCCGGTATTGTGATTGACTGGCAGGACTTCGACGAACTATCGGGCATTGTGCCGTTGCTGGCGCGCGTGTATCCGAATGGCAGCGCCGATGTAAACCATTTCCATGCCGCCGGTGGTATCGGCTTTGTCATTCGCGAGCTGTTAGACGCCGGCTTGCTGCACGAAGATGTCATGACCATTGCGGGTCCGGGCTTGCGACGCTATGCATCCGAACCAACATTAACCGATGGCCGGGTAAATTGGGTACCAGTGCCCGCCGTGTCCGGTGACGATACTGTCGTGGCGACTATTGCCAAGCCGTTCTCGGCAGATGGCGGTTTGCGTTTATTGAAGGGAAATCTGGGGCGCGCCGTCATAAAGGTGTCTGCTGTCGCACCCGAACATCGCAAGGTGAGGGCGGCAGCCCGTGTATTCGATTCTCAAGATGCCATGCTGGACGCTTTCAAACGTGGCGAGCTGGAGCGTGACTTGATTGCGGTGATCCGCTTTCAGGGGCCTCGCGCAAATGGCATGCCCGAGCTCCATAAGCTGACGCCTCCGCTGGGCGTTTTGCAGGACAGAGGATTTAAAGTCGCCTTGGTGACGGATGGACGCATGTCCGGCGCATCGGGCAAAGTGCCTGCGGCGATTCATGTGACGCCGGAATGCCTGAATGGCGGCTGGCTGGCGCGTGTTCAGGATGAGGACATCATCGAACTGGATGCTGATGCCGGCAGTTTGCGTATCGAGCTGAGTGACGCAGAGCTGGCCGCTCGCGTGCCAGCCAAGCCCAACCTTGGACGCAATCGTTTCGGTATGGGGCGCGAGTTATTTGAAGTATTCCGTCGAAATGCAACGGGTGCCGAGCAGGGCGCTGTAAGCCTGTGCCTGCCCGAACTGGATGAGGAGTAAGACATGAGCCGTATTCGCGACATTATGCGCGCATCGCCGGTCATGCCGGTCATTGTGCTAGATCGTGTAGAAGATGCGGTGCCACTTGCAGCTGCGCTCGTGGAAGGCGGCATCCGCGTACTGGAAGTGACCTTGCGCACGGCGGCAGCCATGGCTTCACTTGAGGCAATTGCCAAGCACGTGCCGGATGCGATTCTGGGTGTTGGTACGGTCACCCGCCCTGAGCAATTTGTTCAGGTACGGGATGCCGGTGCGGTTTTCGCCGTGACGCCTGGTCTGACCCCTGCGCTAGCCGAAGCAGCGTGTGCGGCTGATTTGCCACTGTTGCCCGGCGTGATGACGCCATCTGAAGTCATGCTGGCTCGCGAAGCTGGTTTTGATGCCATGAAGCTGTTTCCCGCCGAGCAGGCTGGTGGACTCGCCATGTTGAAAGCACTGGGCGGCCCGTTTGCCGATGTACTGTTTTGCCCAACAGGTGGCGTGTCGATTGAAAGCGCACCGCAGTTTCTTGCTTTGTCCAATGTGGGCTGCGTGGGCGGTTCCTGGCTGGCACCCAAAGCAATGGTGCAAAGCGGTGACTGGGCATCCATCACCCGTCTGGCAGCAGAGGCAGCAGCTTTACGCAGCTAAGCGCAGTATTGATTTGACACCCTCCGGCTGCTCACCCCTGTGGCCGGTACGCACAACAGCATGATTACAAAACTGCCCGTTATCTGAAACGAAACGTAGCAGCTATACATTAAAAGACTAGAGCCCGTTTGCTTTGTATCACCCGTTCGCTTGAACCACGCAGGCAACCAGACCACAGCAGTTTAGGTTAGCCGCATTTGCATCAGGGAGCATGACATGACAATTCGCATCGCCATCAATGGATATGGCCGTATCGGCCGCAATGTGCTGCGCGGGCTCTATGAGTACGGGCGTCGCAACGATTTCCAGATTGTCGCCATCAATAATCTCGGCGAACTGGATGTAAATGCCTACCTTACGGAATTCGATTCTGTTCACGGCCGATTTAACGCAGATGTCTCGTTCGAAGGAAATGAGCTCATCATCAATGGCGATCGTATCCGCTACCTGTCCGAACGCGACCCAGCCAAACTGCCATGGGGCGAAATCGGTGTCGATGTGGTGTTTGAGTGTACCGGTCTGTTTACCTCCAAGGCAAAAGCCCAGGCGCACATTGCCGCTGGCGCACGCAAGGTGATCATTTCGGCTCCGGGTGGTGAGGATGTCGACGCCACCATCGTCTTTGGCGTGAACGAGCAGGTGCTGAAAGCTGAGCATACCGTCATTTCCAATGCATCCTGTACCACCAACTGTCTGGCGCCGCTGGCCAAGGCGCTGAACGATGCGATCGGTATCGAGCTGGGTCAGATGACCACCGTGCACTCTTACACCAATGATCAGGTGCTGACCGATGTCTATCACAGCGATATGCGCCGTGCTCGCTCGGCGACGCAATCCATGATCCCGACCAAGACCGGTGCAGCCGCAGCCATCGGTCTGGTACTGCCAGAACTGGCTGGCCGACTGGATGGCCTGGCTGTGCGCGTGCCGACGATCAATGTCAGCCTGGTCGATTTAACCTTTACGGCTGCACGTGATACCACCAAGGAAGAAATCAATGCGGTAATGAAGGCTGCAGCGGCATCCATGCGTGGTGGCGTGCTGACCTATCAGAGCAAGCCATTGGTCAGTATCGATTTCAATCACAACCCGGCTTCCAGCAATTTTGATGCGACTCAGACCAAGGTCACGGGCAAGCGTCTGGTGAAGGTGATGTCCTGGTATGACAATGAATGGGGCTACGCCAACCGCATGCTGGATACTGCCAA